>JAIXMY010000081.1 GCA_020328045.1 Candidatus Endomicrobiellum pyrsonymphae | reverse complement strand
CCATGTAACTTCTAACGTATGTTGTAGCTGATTTTGACCATAAGAAGTTCTATACTTCAATTTGCCAAGTAATTTAATAATTTCAAGATTAATGCCCGGAACACCCGCATCAATTGCAGCTTGTTCTCCAATTTCTCTTAAATGCTGATTCATTTCTTTTTTCACTTTTTCAACAACTTCTTCAATTCTTGTGGGATGAATTCTACCATCGGCAATCAATTTTTCTAAGGCAATTTTTGCTATTTGCCTTCTTACGCCGTCAAAAGCAGAGACAGTTATAGCTTCCGGAGTATCGTCAACTATTAAATCGACGCCAGTCGCTTGTTCAAAAGCTCTGATATTTCTGCCTTCTCTGCCTATAACTCTTCCTTTGATTTCATCATTAGAAATTTGAACCGTCGAAGTAGTAATATCCGCCGTATGATCTGCAGCAACGCGCTGTATTGCAATAGAAAGAATTTCTTTAGATTTTTTATCGGCATTTTCGCGAGTTTCTTGTTCTAGTTTTTGAGCTAATATCGCCATAGCTTGCTTTGCTTCTTCTTCCATTTCATTAATAAGAGTTTTCTTCGCTTCCTCTCTTGTCATACCCGAAATTTTCTCGAGAACTTTTCTATTCTCTTCCTTTATTTTATCGATTTCAGAAAATTTGATGGCAAGAGATTGCTCTTTTATCGAAAGATTTTTTTCCTTACCGATTAAATCTTTTTCTCTTCTGTCAAGAGCGTCTATTTTACGATATAGATTCTCTTCTCGCTGATTTAATCTATTTTCCATATTTTGAACAGATTGTTTTCTTTCCTTTATTTCCTTGTCAAACTCTTTTCTTTCTCTATCAACTATTACTTTTGCTTCCAGAAGAGCTTCTTTTGACTTCGTTTCAGCCATCATTTTCGCTTCTTTTATAATTCTTTCCGAAATTTGCTCTGTTGATTTAGCATTTACTTTTGCATAAATAAGACGTAAAACATATCCTGCTGCCAATGCCGCCAAAACGGTAACAATCACTGTAAAGCTTTCCATATATCCGCCCCTTAATTTTTAATAACTTGTATGATCCTTTTTTCGGTAATAATCGTGCCAACCGGAAGATCATGTTGCCCGGTTGGAAGTTTGTCTGCAATTTGAGAGTCATAAGCAAGACCTACTGTTTTATTTATCGGCACACGTTTAAGCCATCTGTCATAGTAGCCTTTGCCATAACCTATTCTGTGTCCATTAATGTCAAAAGCTATCGCCGGGATAAAAGCCAAGTCAACATCGTTTTTTGTTATGATATCGTCAGGGTTTATTTCCGGCTGCCTTATGCCGTAAACAGGCTGATTTGCATCTTCAAGTCTTGCAATCTTAACAACCTGCATCTTTACATCTCCAACAATCTTTATTGCTGGAACAGCAACAATTTTTCCTTCTTCAATAGCCGATTTTACCATAAAATCAGTTATAACCTCGGAACCATAGGACAAGTAAAACAATACTGTTTTTGCTTTTTCGTACGCAGAAAGTTTTTTAATTCTGGCAAGAATACTGGCGCTGTAAGCTGCCGCCAAAGCCGGGTCAATTTTGTTCCTTAAAGACAGAAAATCAAATCTTATCTTTCTTTTTTCTGATTCCAAGTAATCGCTCACGAATTCTCCCCTCATAGCCTTCTTTTGTCGGCGTGTAAAGTTCAACCGGATCAGTCCAATAATCTTGTTCCACATAATGCTCTTCAAAATCATGAGGATACTTGTACCCTTGCCCTTTGCCATCAAGATTTGCATCCTTTAAATGATTAGGAACATTTCTCGCTTTACCATTTTTTACTTCTGATAAAGCATTCTCAATAGCCAAATAAGAAGCGTTGGACTTGGGGGCGCAAGCCACGTAAACTGCCGCTTGAGCTAAAACAATTCTAGCTTCCGGCATACCCACAAATTCAATTGCGCTAAGAGCAGAAACCGCTAATGTTAGCGCCCTTGGATCTGCTATACCCACATCTTCAGCAGCGCAAATTATGATTCTTCTCGCAATAAATCTCGGATCTTCCCCAGCTGTAAGCATTTTTGCCATCCAATAAACCGCTGCGTCAGGATCAGTTCCGCGCATTGATTTAATGAATGCAGAAATGTGATCGTAGTGGGCATCTCCGGAACGGTCGTACAAAACAGCCCTTTTTTGCATTGACTCTTGAGCTACCACGAGGTCAAAAGTTCGCACACTTTTCTCATTAACTTTTGTTGAAATAACCCCTATCTCAAGAGCATTTAGAAGTTTTCTCGCATCGCCTCCGGCGTTTAAAATCAAATGCCTTTTTGCTTCATCTGACATTTCAACTTTATAGTTCCCGAGTCCCTTTTCTTTATCGCGTAATGCCGATTCCATTATTGATAAAAGAGCTGTTTTTGATAAAGGATTGAACTCAAAAACCGTACTCCTTGAAATAATAGCTGCATTAATATAAAAAAACGGGTTCTCCGTCGTTATGCCTATCAACGTTATCGCTCCTCTTTCGACGTCAGGCAACAACGCATCCTGCTGAGAACGGTTAAAATGATGAATTTCATCGAGCATAAGAATAGTCTTTTTGCTAGACATCTCCGCTCTTGCTTTAGCCGCATCTAGTATCTTTCTAATGTCGGCAATACCTATTGTTACTGCATTTGCTTCTTGAAAATACGCTTTTGTTTTTGAGGCTATAATTCTTGCGAGCGCGCTTTTGCCTGTCCCGGGAGGACCAAAAAAAATTACAGATCCTAAATTATCAGCCTCTATTGAACGTCGTAAAAGTTTATCGTCTCCAACAATATTATCCTGCCCCATAAATTCTTCAAAATTCTGAGGCGCCATTCTTGCGGCTAATGGTTTATTCTTTTGATTTGCTGTATTTTCAAGAAAATTTATCTGTTTCATAATAAAAAAACCCGCAACGCCGTTAGTCTTAACCGATTTAAAGCCCTGATTTTTAAGTGGGATACAAGGGGGCACGAGCCCGACTGTTATTCCCTAAATATAGACTTATAGGAATAAACCGATTAAAACATCACCAACACTGCAGGTTAAACACAAAAAATATCTCAATTTATATAACCGACCTCATCTAGCTGTCTAATAATATCTTGAATTTTTTTTTCATAATTATTTGAAATACTTTCCTGTGAATCTTTTAATTTAAGCAGTTCTGCCGCAAGTTTTACAGTCATCAAAGCCGCTATTTTCTGCGTGTCTGGGACGTTAACATTTTCATTTCTTACTTCCATCCACTGCTCATTTACAAAATTTACTACTCTGTTAAGACTTAATTCATCTATATCGTCTATATTAAGTTCTATGTCCCTACCCATAACTCTTTCACGAGTTGTAGCCATGATCACGAAACCTTTGCCGTATCAATTTTTTTTATTATTCTCTCAATTTTTGTAACAGCTTCATCGGCATTCCGTTTAAGAACCAAGTACTCTCCAACTTGTCTTCTACTGCTTTCGCTTTCTTTTCTTAGATATTCAAGCTCTACTTTCAATTTATGATTCTCATCGCTAAGTTTTTTTAGCCTTTCTGTTACCTTTTTAACCCTTATAGCCAAAATATCAATGTTTCCCATGCCTTTATTTTATAATTTGCCTATAGGATTGTCAATGTGTAATTTTGTAGTACAATTCATCCGTGAATAAAGCAAATATACTTAGCGTACAGATAAGATCTGAAATAGGGCAGAAGGAAAAGAATTTCTATAAGGTTGAGCAAACTTATTGAAAAAAAATGCCGGATTGGATCCTGATTTAATTGTTTTGACTGAGTTTTTTAACACAGATATAGATATCGATAAGTTTAAAAAACTTTGCGAAAAGGAGAATGCAAGCGAAACATTAGCGTTTTTCAGCGAAGTTGCAAAAAAGCAATAGGACATATATCGTTGTAGGTAGTGTACTAGAGTCGGCTGAAGACAAATTTTATAATACGAGTTAGTTGGAGGTAAAAGATTGCCAAATACAGGAAAATCCATCTTTTTGACGGGTTTGACGGTGTTGAGCAGTTGCGTAACACGACGAGGTATGAAATGTAACCACAAACACTATACTTACACTGTACCGTATTAACCAAATTATTAGCATCGAGATGCCTAAATGACAGTACCTATCTTAACCTCTCGGGGGTAATCTTATTTTCTACCGCAAGCGCAAATTTTGTTGCTCCTGCCTTCTTGGCTTTATCCATAAATTGTATTACGTAATCGTATTTCGCTGTCTTATCTCCCCTTATCACCACCGACTTCCCAGGATTTGATCCTACCAGCTCTCTCATCACTCCTTCCACATTCTCATCTCTTACCTGTTTCCCCTCCATATATACATACCCTTCCTTCGATATTAATACCTCTATGTTTGTACTGTCTTCGCTGTCTGATACTTCCGTCTTCGGTATATTAACTTTTATTCCTGTCTGCATCAGTGCCGGCGTTGTTATCATAAATATTATTAGAAGTACCAGTATAACGTCCGTAAATGGCGCTATGTTTATTTCTGATTTAACTTTATTCCTCTTCCTGTGTGATATCATTTCTTTCTCGTCCCTTTCAATGCCTCTTCTACTGATGAAGCGCAATACTCCATGTCTACTACAAACTTGTCTATACTCTTTGAAAAAAAGTTGTACGCTACTGTCGCCGGTATCGCCACCGATAGCCCTGCTGCCGTCGCTATTAGCGCTTCCGACACTCCTCCTATCACTACCGTTATTCCACCAGACCCTACCGCTGATATATCGTGAAATGCCCCTATTATACCTAGTACCGTCCCAAATAAGCCCACATATACCGCTATACTCCCCAACGTACCCAATATCGTCACAAAATTCTCCAACTTAACCGTTTGTATCATCACTTCCCTCTCCATCGCTTCTCCTAAATGTCCCTCTTTCTCTTTAAATGACACCAATCCCGTCGCCGCTACAGGTCCCATCGGCGAATTTACCTCTTCACAATAATCTATCGCCTTATCTATCTTCTCTTCTCTTATTTTCTTTATTAACTCTCTTATAAAGAAAATAAGAGAAGAGAAGATAGATAAGGCGATAGATTATTGTGAAGAGGTAAATTCGCCGATGGGACCTGTAGTGGCGACGGGATTGGTGTCATTTAAAGAGAAAGAGGGACATTTAGAAGAGGGACATTTAG
>JAIXMY010000080.1 GCA_020328045.1 Candidatus Endomicrobiellum pyrsonymphae | reverse complement strand
TCAACAATTTTAACCTGCACCTCGCCATCGCTGAAACGGCTGACCGTCGCTCCACTTAACTCAACTCCAAGTTCCTTCGTAATCTGTTTTGCAAGACCAATATTGGCGTTGCCTGTAATAATCTTAAGTTCCATAGTGCCTCTCTATTATGTTTGCCGAAAATCCCCAAAAGAAGAATGATGCACAACTAATATGGTGACACACCAAATACGCGAGCCACATAACAAAGTGTAACCTCAAAAAGCAAACACTCTACAAAATATCCGACATATCATAAAGTCCGGGTTTTTGACCGATTGTTATCCTCATTCAAAACTCCTAATAGCCTATCTATATCTTCAAAAGACCGAAATCTTTTAGCACTTTCTCTAGTTTTATCCTATTTGAATCTTCCATCTCGCACATCGGAAGTCTTAATCCAAATTCGCACAGACCAAGCAAAGAGGCCGCTGTTTTGACAGGTATAGGATTTGTCTCTATAAACATTGTCCTAACAAAAGGCAAAAGTTTATAGTGAATTTTTTTTGCCTCTTCAAAATTTCCACTTTTAAAAGATTTTACAAGGGCTACAACTTCAGCTGGAATAATATTTGATAAAACTGAAACAACACCAGCCCCGCCTATAGACAACGAAGGCAAAGTAAGAGTATCATCACCTACAAGCATTTCTATATCAGGTATTAAAGCTTTTATAGCGCTCATTTGCGTTAAAGATCCAGATGCTTCTTTTACGCCGACAATATTTTTGCAGTCATCAAAAAGTTTTGCCATAGTAGCAGGCTCTATATTTACAGAAGTCCTACCTGCAATATTATAGAGAACAATCGGAATATCCACGGTATCCGCAATAGACCTAAAATGAATATACAAACCTTTTTGCGTAGGTTTATTATAATACGGTGAAACTATCAGCGCGCCGTCACAACCTACTTTTTTTGCAAATTGCGCAAAATGTATCGCTTCCTTAGTGGAATTAGATCCGGTTCCGGCAAGAATTTTCATCTTTCCTTTTGCGATCTTAATACAAAATTCTATGACAGCTTCATGCTCTTCATAGGATAGAGTAGGCGATTCTCCCGTTGTACCGCACGGCACGATGCCGTCAATTCCGTTCTTATACTGTCCTTCAATCAACTTTCTCAATGCATCAAAATCAATCTTGTCATTTTTAAACGGTGTAATCAACGCCGTATATACTCCAGAAAACATAACCCCTCCCCTCCAATCTGCTAATGTCGCTAAGCATTAGCATTTCCCCTAGTTCCGCTGATTTTCTTATTTGGCTAAAGAACTGATTACAGAGTTTACAACTCATAATGTCAAATAAGATCAAAAATGTTGAGATTATGTATCCCCTCTATCCGTGATAGTAGCGACCCTCAAAGGTGACTAGTACGGTACTTAAAAAAGAAGAAGTTGTCAAGCTACACAATTTTATAAATTTTTCACATGGTCAGCTGGGCGCTTTATACAAGTGTATCATTTTAACTTCTAAATTGGCTCATTTTAAAATTTAAATAACAAAGTTACTTTTTGCAAATGAGTCTGTTATTTTGTTAAGCAATTTCACAGCAGACTGTCTTTCTATCTCCTGAACTATAAATTCTGCGTCGTACACTGTATCTACGATATCTGCTATTTTTATGTAGTCAACTCATAGACGCTATATCCCACCTTTATCATTACATTTGACTTCTAATATTCCTGATATAGTCATAAAACTATATTTTCCCGGTCTCTTAGCCTGTCCAGTACTTCTTTTTCAATAACCAAGTTATATATATGCTTCTTTTGTTACCCTTACTTATGCTCCTAAGTGTTTGCCTTCTAGTGGCAACTTGCACTATTCTGATGTTCAATTATTTCTTAAACGTTTGCGGTTTGCTGTGTCTCGCGACGATAAAATTTCTGTAAAGAGATTATCTTATTGGGTTGCTTGTAAGTACGGCTCTCAAAACATGCGCCCACATTATCATTTAATAATTTTTGGTCTCGATCCTAAGTCCGTGAGTAAGTGTCTTTATAGTGGTCTTGTTTATGGCACACATCGTAATTATCAGTTTTTTCTTCAATCAAAAGAGGGGCAACATCGACGTACCACAGAGCTTCTTGAGAAGGCTTAGAATAAGGGATTTGTACATCTTGAGACTATTGGTGAAGGTAGTAGAGTTGCTGGTTACTTAACTAAGTATCTCCTGAAGAAAGCTAATTATCCTAAAGGTAGAGTACCGCCGTATCATCATCAGTCCACTCGCCCAGCAATAGGTTTTAACTTTGCCAAAAATCATGATTTTGTCGTTGACGATACTTATCGTGCGTATCCAAATCCGCCTTTGTTGGCGACTGCTAATTATAAATCTCAGCCTATTGATATACCTTATCCGAAGGCGTATTATCGAAAGTTTTTGACCGACGAACAAAAAGAACAACGCAATCTGGATTTGTTCGACAAAGAAATTAAGCGTTTTGTTACTCCGACGGAGCTCGAGAAGCTGAAGGCTGATGTTGACGCTAAGTTTTTGGTTGCTCCGCCGAGATCTAGGCGTCTGAAGCTTGTTGCTGCTGCGTCTGCGTTGATTGCTGAGCGTAAGTTGCAAGCCCAATTTGTCAGAGATAATGAGCGTGCGGTTGTGCGTAGATTATTTTCTACTACTCCTGGTTACGGCGACTCTAACTCTATAACTCGGCGAGGTGTTGATGATAGTGAGGCTACTTTTGGTTTGCCTAGACATACTGTTGGTTTGGATGCACCGTCTCAGGCAACGCCCGAGAAGGTAAAAAAGGCAAAATACGACGCTGTTACCGGTGAGATTTATTGTACTCTAAACGATTTGACTGTCAAAGAGCGTGAGAGCTTGGATAGAGTTAGGCGTAATTTAAAAATTAAGAAAGCTTGGAAGGATTTGAGTGTTAGAAAAAATGTTAAGAAAGAGGTGAAAAAAAATGAAGAAAAAAGAGTTTGAGAAAGGAATTGACGGTGAAGATAGGATTATAGATTTGCCTAATGGTAGATTCATCGCCACAAATGATTGGGATTTATCTGATGAGGAAATTATTGCGATGTGTGATGATTTGGCTTGTTATTGTCCCATTTGTAACAAAAATAATAATTATTAATTATTGATTTTCTTTTGCGTGCGTATCGCCTAGAGCTACTTTTTAGTTTGTTGGGTTTAATTAGGTTGAGGTATCAACGAAACACGCAAAGCCATATATCATCAGGAACGTGAGATCCCTTTATATTAAACATCGTTTTTATCATTATATTTTCAAGCGCCGTTTCATTTATCACCGCCATTATTGCATTTAATGCCGCTATCTCATATGTAGCTAGCATCCGATCTTCAAAATCCTGCCTAATCTTTTTATTGTCCCACTCATTACCCAAGTTCCTAAGTGTCCTCAACTTTGTCGCCATTGTCTTTGCTGATATGTACTTCTTTAACATATCCTGCGTATTCTGCGGTAGCGTTGTCTCAGCTTCCTGCGCTATCTTTTCTCTTTTCAGTTCATTATCAATAAATTTTTGCTCCTTTTCCTCCTCTACCCTTTTCCTTTCCTCTTTATCATCTTCATCATCAATAAATTTTTGCTCCTTTTCCTCCTCTACCCTTTTCCTTTCCTCTTTATCATCTTCATCATTAATAAATTTTAGCTTCTCTTCTTTCTCAACGTTTTTATGATGAACCTCCAGTACTCTATTTAAGTTTTTTCTATGCAGTATTAGTTTTGTTTGTCTATGCGCTGTACTAGGTGTTAGTATTGCTGTCTGTTGTTTTATTGCATTTACCGTCGGATTAAACATATCTTTTGCATCAAGCGACCAGTTACTCACATCACGTTCTATAGTATCTTCATCTTCAGCTCCTTCTAATATATCATTCACATCTAGCATCGCCTCAGCTTTTTTCAGCGCATTTATCTCTTCTATTGATGGTACTAATGATGATCCTGGTGGTGGTACTGTTATAAATATTGAATTTTTTATCCACTCCTCATCCATTTTGTTTGCTACATCTGCTGGCAGGTTCTGCTTTGTCTGATTCCACTCAGGATGCGACAGTTCATGAAGCCGTTCTTGCAGTCGCTGATATGCCAAGTTAGTCTGTTCCGTCATTTGATTCCTTATTTCCTCGTTTGGTTCCAGCACTATTGCCTCTGGGCTCAGTTCCTCTACTATTCCAGTCAATATCTCTAACGACAGGTCTTTATCCTTCAGTCGCTCTTCCCGTAGTTTGTGGGCATCATACTTTTGCTGCTCTTCCGGAATTAGAGGCTTTTTCCACCACCCCTTCTTATGTCCTAACCACCATATCCCACCTCCCACCACAACAACTGTCGTTATGCCTATTGCCACTTTTGTTGGCGTTACGCTAAATCCGCCGACTTTCCCGATTTCACGGTTCCAGAAGCTAACCGGAGTAACGTTATTTTTATTTACAGTGCTCGTCACATGGTTGGTCATTTTTTCTATAGAGTCTTTATCAACTTTAGTTATTCTATTGAACTCGTTAACTTTGTTACCAGCTTTGCTAGATTTATCGGGCGAGCATGCCGAAAGGAGCAGAGAAAGGCAAACAAACAAGCTTACACATCTTTTTAATTGTAATGTCATCATATTATGTCTCCTTTTTAAGAGTAATGCCATCATATTATTTCCTCTTTTGTTTCTATCTATAGCTTTTGATAAATTTAGATTTAGATATTATAGATTACAAACAAAAACGTCGTACAAACTAATTTAATTAAAGCTACTACAGCGTCTAGTTTGTTTGACCCCTTCACTGCATGTGTAACTGCAACTGTGTCCGTGTATTACTTCACCACAGTCAATGCTTCCCTAGTGGCGCTACTACTACTCTTCTGACACAACACCGTATCAAAACAAATTTTGGCTCAGCTTTGGGTTTATTTTTTGTTGTGGCGGTGTTGTTGCAAAGTCAAAAAATTAAAAGTAGTTAAAGTAGTCCGTCATATTTTAACAGCTGGTTTATGCTTTTGCTCCTCTTGTTTCAGCTTTGGGGTTATCTTTTTTGTTGTTGCGTTGTTGGTTGTTTCGTTAACGTTTTGTTTCTGATTATCGAGTTTTTTGGCGCGCTTAGCAAATAATCCAGTTTCTATTCCTGTTAATAGCCCTGCTATTCCCCCTACTGCTACTCCTATTATCGCTCCATA
>JAIXMY010000079.1 GCA_020328045.1 Candidatus Endomicrobiellum pyrsonymphae | reverse complement strand
ATGCGCTTGCGCAGACATTGGAATTACCCGCGCTGTCCAAAAAGCAACGCTCTTATTGAGTGTTTTTGCAGGATGGTAAAAGAGCAGTTCGTTTATAGAAATGAAGATTGTTTGGCAAATAAGAAAACCAAAAGATGGCTTTTTTGGTATAATACGCAAAAAGGACACAAGTCTTTAAATTACAAAATCCCACTTCATTGTTCGCAACTACTTTGATTTCCTAGAAATGCGCATTATGTTGTGATGTTCTATGCTTTTTTGATTTTTCAATCAATATTTGGTAAAATCTTGCCATGAGATTGTGTAAGTTGCAAAAAAAGAGCAAAGAACAAGCCTATAAAATCTTTACTTTTAAACAAAACAGCTTCCAAGTAAAAAAGTTTGCTTCTGTTCCTTTCAATCAACGTATTGTTTTCGCTCCTCACTGTATGCGAAATACTGCAGTTTGTGTTGCCGTTGAAAAGGATAGCTACTACATCTGCAAAGAATGTGGCAGTTGCAAAATAAATGATATAAGCAAGCTTGTAAACAGTTTAAACTATAAAGCTCTTTACGTTGTCAAAGGAGGAAGAGCTATCGGTAAAATTATAAAAGAGCAAAAACCGAAAGCCATAGTTGGTATTGCTTGTTTTTTTGAGGGAGACCAAGCGTTTAAAATGCTCAAAGAAGAAAATATAGTAGTGCAGTTTGTGGCGCTTACAAAAGATGGGTGCGCCGCCACAGATACGGACTTAACGGAAGTTGCAAAAGTATTGAAGTATAGCTTAGACTAAAGTGTTAACAAATAATTTATCTAAACATGTATTCTTCGCTACACTCAGACGACCGAACGCGCCTCGTGCGACTTGTCCACAAGGCATAAGCTTAATGATTAGCAATAGAGGAGCTTTGCTCCGAAGGAAAATATAACAATGACAACATTAAAATTTAGTGAATTAAATTTGTCAAACGAAATAATTAAAGCGGTTGAAGATTTGGGTTTTGAAGAAGCTACACCCATTCAAAGTCTTTCCATACCTAAAATGATGGAAGGTATAGACATTATAGGTCAAGCCCAAACAGGTACAGGAAAAACAGCAGCTTTTGGTATTCCTGTCTTAGAAAAAATTGACGTAAAAAACAAAGTTGTACAGACAATAATTTTGTGCCCTACTAGAGAACTTGCGATACAGGTTGCAGAAGAGTTAAAACTTTTCTCAAAATACAAAAAGGGTATTAATATAGTGCCTGTTTACGGCGGACAGCCTATTCAGAGGCAGATTGTCGCTCTTCACAAAGGCGCGCAAATTGTCATAGGTACACCTGGCAGAGTTATAGATCATTTGGAGCGCAAAACATTGAAACTCGACACAGCTTCTACTGTAGTTTTGGACGAAGCCGACGAAATGCTTGATATGGGATTTAGAGACGATATAGAATTAATTCTTAAGAGTATGCCTGAAGAAAGACAAACTGTTTTTTTCTCAGCTACAATGCCTAAAGAATTTCTATTCCTTACGAAAAGATATCAGCGCCATCCCGAAACTATAAAAATTGTCAGTGAAAAATTAACCGTGCCTTTAATTGAACAGTATTATTTTGACATTAGAGAACATCAAAAACTTGAGGCTCTTACAAGATGCCTTGATATGTATGCCCCCAATCTTTCTATTGTTTTTTGTAATACAAAAAGGAGAGTTGACGAAATTACTTCTTCTCTTCAAGCAAGAGGCTACGCTGCAGATGCTCTTCACGGAGATATGAATCAGTCACAAAGGGACAGAGTAATGACAAAATTCAGAAGTGGCGCGATAGAACTTCTTATTGCTACAGACGTAGCAGCTAGAGGTATAGACGTTGACGATATAGATATGATTTTTAACTATGACGTTCCAAAAGATGATGAAGATTATGTGCATAGAATAGGCAGAACAGGCAGAGCTGGAAAAACCGGAAAAGCTTACAGTTTTGTTTCAGGCAAAGATATTTATAAGTTAAGAGATATTCAGAGATATACTAAAGCAAATATTAAGAGAGTTCAGGTTCCGTCTCTTGCCGACGTTGAAAACACAAAAGCAACAATAATGCTTGATAAAATAAAAGAAGTTCTAAAAGAAAAGGATTTAGAAAAATACACAAGAATGGCAGAATCTTTAATTGCAGATGAAACCACCTCTTTAGATGTCGCGGCAGCTCTTTTAAAAATGATGTTTATTTCTGAAAAGAAAGAACAAAAAGCAGACGTTTTTGCAAGCGCATCAAGCGGCAAATATTCTGACACCGGCGCACGAAACAGCAGTATGGCAAGATTATTTATCAACATAGGCAAAAAAGATAATGTAAGAGCAGGAGATTTTGTAGGAGCCATTGCCGGAGAAGCAGGAATAAGTGGCGATTCTGTAGGAAATATTAAAATTTTAGACGCTTTTTCTTTTGTTGAAGTTCCTCGAGATCAGGCTGACAACGTAATTAGCGCTTTGCATTCAAGCAATATTAAAGGAAAGAAAGTTTCAGTTGAACTTGCAAAGGGAAATAGCGGTTCTTCATACGGCGCAGAAAAACGTTCTAGTTACAAAAATCTTTCAAGAGGTATAGCCAACTAACTTTATAGAGGAGAAGACTAATTTTTATGCCACTATTTGAATTTGTTTGCAGAAAATGTAACAAAAAATTTGAAGTCCTTGTTTTTTGTAAAGATTCTGTAATCTGTCCCGAATGCCAAAGCAATGAAGTTGTGAAGCAGTTTTCCAGTTTTGCAGCTAAATCATCTTTATCAAACTGTGCTACCGCGGGTTCATGCCCGGCAGTTTCAGAGCGCAAACATAAATGTTCTAGTAGTTGCTGTTGTCATTAAATCGGAGGGACCATGCAAAAATTTAGTTTGCAGACATTGTTGGTGTTTTCTTTTGGATTGATATTTGGACTCTTCATGAAATTCTCATTTGTGGTTCTTTTGGCATTATTAGTTGCATTAATTGCCGTATTTATTTACACGATGCGAGATGCGGCAGAACTGAAACGTGGTCAATGCTCTCAGTTTATAATTGTATCTGCAACTCTATATTTGGTGGCATTGTTACTTTCGTCTTATTCTATCGTAGTCCTCGTTTTATTTGTCGGATATGAAGTTTCCAGCAAAAGGGAATTGAAAACTATAAATTACAGAATGTTGCCATTTTTTCTTATTACATTTCTGCTATCGCTTAAAAAAATGTTTTAAGTTAATAGCGCATGAACTACCTAAAAGAAGACACTATTGCCGCATTATCAACTGCTGCCGGGAAATCCGCGATTGCAGTTATTCGTTTATCTGGGCAAGAGGCATTTCAAGTTATAAGCAAAATATTCCAAACCAAATCTAAGCCTGAGCAACAAGTTAAGCGCGGATATATTGTTGATGGCGCAGAAAAAAAAGATGAAGTTCTTTGCGCTTTTTTTACAGCGCCGCATACATATACGGGCGAAAACTTAGTAGAAATTTCTGTCCACGGGAACCCCTTAATAATCAACGAGATTTTAAATCTTTTATACAAAAACGGCGCAAGACCGGCAGAACCAGGTGAATTCACCTATAGAGCGTTTTTAAATGGTAAAAAAGATCTCGCGGAAGCGGAAGCCGTATGCTCTTTAATAACAAGTAAAACCGCCTCCTCTGCAAAGGCTGCTTTAAATAATGTCAGCGGCATCTTTTCACAAAAAATCAAAGATATTAGAGATTCCGTTACAAATCTCATCGCCTTTATGGAAGCAAATTTAGATCATCCTGAAGAAAATATCATGTTTTTATCTCGCGATGAGAAACTTTTGAGACTTGATTCGTACATAGAAAGCATTCAAAATCTTTTAAATTCCTATAAAACAAGTAAAATTCTGCAGAATGGGATAAAAGTTGCAATTATAGGGAAACCAAACGCAGGGAAATCCTCTTTGCTTAATGCAATTTTAGGCAAAAATAGGGCAATTGTCACAGATATTGCAGGAACTACAACAGATGTCATTGAAGAGACTATTGACTGTCACGGTATTCCGCTTACAATTATGGACACGGCAGGTCTTAGGGATCATGCTGACAATTCAATTGAATTTTTAGGACAAGCAAAAACCAAAGAAATTATCGGCTCTGCCGATATATTAATATGGATGTTTGATGCTTCTTCACAATTAGATCAAAACGATGCGCAGATAGCAGATTTTTTGAAGAAATCAAATTTAAATACACCCACTATAGGTGTGTTAAATAAATCCGATTTGCCTTTAAACTCATCTTGTAACATCGATTCAATTTTACAATCTAACTTTTCTACTGTAATAAAAATTTCCGCAAAAACTGAAACCGGCATTTCTAAGTTACTAGATGAAATTGCAAAAATCGCAGGCGTTTCAGATTCTCAAAGCGATTATGTGATAATAAATTCTCGTCATTTTATATTATTACAAAACGCTTTAGACACTTTAATGAGAACAAAGCAAGTATTAACTGCAAAAGATGCCGACGAAATTGCATGTTTTGAGGCAGTGTCGGCACAGACAGCATTAAACGAAATTTTAGGCATTAATGTTAAGCAAGATATTTTAGATACAATTTTTTCAACCTTTTGCATAGGAAAATAAAGTGGGTTCAGATTACCTAGATATAGGTAGAGTGTTAGGTGATTTTCACCTTAAACTGGCGAAAAACAAGAAGCAAAAGACAAAGATTTTTATGTTTTGGTAAAAAATTTTCAAATGAATGCTTGTATAATCAACCCACTGAAAAAAGTGGTATAAGAAATCCTTGAAAAAAGGTATAATTAAGTGAGCATATAAGCTTTATCAAGGTAATACTGCTTACAACAATTGTTAATAATGACTAGTAGCTTACGCATAACAGCGACAATAGCAACCATTTTAAGTTTGCCGTTGTTTGTCAGTTTTTCATAGAAGGCTTTTAGGTTTTTATTGTTTCTGACAGCGCACATAAAGAGCATGCGTTTAACAAGAGGGCGACCGGCAGAAGTTCTACGTCTTTTGCTAGTCTTACCGCTATCATTGGCATAAGGAGCAAGACCAGCTAAAGCAGCAATTTCTCTGCGGTTAGCTTTGCCCAATTCAGGCATAACGGCTAACAGGGTCATGGTAGTTTTTTCGCCTACTGATTTCACAGAACTTATAGCTTCCGCCTTTGCTTTTAGTTCTTTGTCTTTGTTCACACGTTCTTTGATTTCTTGCTCTATAGCTTCTAATTGCTTCTGCAATGCTGATAAACAA
>JAIXMY010000016.1 GCA_020328045.1 Candidatus Endomicrobiellum pyrsonymphae | reverse complement strand
ACGTCGAAGGCGACGTTGACGGCGCTGGACTGTTGGGCGTATGCGAATGCGGTTGAGTCCTTGATGGAAAATATGTGGCGTGCGGCGTGGACGCTTGAGAAGGAGATCAAGCGCGTTTTCCGATGAAAATGAGGAGAATTTTGATGGCGAAGAACAAGTTGGAGAAGAAGTTTGAAGACAGTGGAATCGTAGTATGAAAAGTCTTTGCAGTTCGGGTTTTACATTTAAAAAAAAGAAACTTACGAGCGCGAGCGATTTGTTAAAAAATTTAAAAATAACAAGAGATATTTTTAATAAAATTGAGGTTGTAGGCGAAGATACTAAGAGCTTTAATTTAAAAAACTTTAAATTCCCAAATTTGAGGAAATTGGATTTGTTTCCAAAATTTTTGGTACGTTTACTTGGCAAACTTTTGTTGGTAAAGGCGAGTATAAATAAAAAGAGCGCGTAAAAAGGAAATTTAGTAAAATGGTTGTTGAGAGAACAAACTTACAAAATTATGTGGAATATGTTGGTTTAAGAATATTGATGTGCGCAATGTATTTGTTGGGAAGGTCGCTTGCCCATTTCGTTGGACGCGTACTTGCGTTTGTGTTGTTCCATTTTGTACCTGTTAGAAAAAACCAGGTGTTGCAAAATATCACTTTGTCTTTTCCTGAAAAGTCCAGAAAAGAAGTTATTGCAATAGCAAGAAAGACTTATAAAACTTTTACGAAGGTTTTCGTTGATATGTTTTTTATCTCGAAAATGCCTGATTCGGAAATAGAAAAAATGTTGATATATGATAACGAAGTGATAGATAAAACTCTTGCCAGGGGCAAAGGATTAGTTTTATTGTCAGCTCATTTTGGAAACTGGGAGTTATCCGCTCTTGCATTTGCAAAGAAATATACTGTTGCGCTTATTGTTGCCAAACAATCTAACGATTTTGTTGATATGATGATAAACAGTTTTAGAAACAAAAAGGGTTTTAATGTAATAGATTTTCAAAGGGATGATAAAATGTCGTTTAGACGTATTGTAGGAGCTTTAAGAAAAAATCAGGTTCTTGCCATTCTTGGAGATCAAGATGCAGGTCGCCAAGGCATTTTTTTGCCGTTTTTTGGAAGACTTGCCTCAACTCCGAAGGGTCCTGCGTTTTTTGCAATACGTGCCGGAAGTCCTATAATCACGGCTTTTGGTGTTCGTCAAAAAGACGGCAGTATGAAAATGAAAGTGAAAGAAATTCCTATGCCAAGCACCGGTGACGAAGAGAAAGATATTGAAATAATCAATTCTATATACAACAATAGGCTTGAAAAAGTAATTCGTGAAAATCCGGATCAGTGGTTTTGGTTTCATCGTAGGTGGAACACCTTGCCAAATGAAAAATAATTAGATGAGCAAAAGTCTCGCTGTAATTATCGAGAAATCGGAGATCAATTTTGCCTAACGATTAACTTGGATTCTCATTTTCATGGGAATGACGCAGACAGATTTGGATTTTTCACTTTGTTCGTGACGATAAACGGCATGTTTCGGCATTTTTCGCAAGTTCTAAAATTGCTCAAAAAGTGTGAATAGAATGAAGTTCAGCGGCAAAAATTTTGGCGCTTTTGCTTTGGTTGACAAAGGTCTAATGTGTTATGAACCTTTACAGGAAAATTGGACATAAAACAAAATATTTGATACAATTCACCGAGTCGTAGCGCTATTAGGACATTAAAAAAGCAAGGAGCAATAAAGATGGCATTTGTAAAAAAAGAAATAGTCGAGCAGTACAAAACGCATGCAACTGATACAGGTTCTTCTGAAGTGCAGGTTGCTCTTCTTACGACGAGGATTAAATATCTCTCGGACCATTTTAAGAAATTTCCTAAAGATTTTGCCTCAAGAGTTGGTTTTCTTAAAATGATAGGGCAAAGGAGAAGACTATTAAATTATATTAAGAGGCACGATAAAGGAAATTATTCTTCTTTAATCAAAAAATTAGATCTTAGAAAGTAAAAAAAATAAAAGTTCGGCGGACTCGCAAAGGATGCAAGGAAACGCCTTGTTAGTAAGCAGTTTGTAAGGCGTTTGTTTGGATCTTTTGTATTGTCGCCGGACGATGGAGTTAAAATGGAATGTTTTAAAAAAGAAATAGAAGTTACCGGTAAAAAATTTATTATTGAATCCGGCAAAGTTGCAAAACAGGCAAGCGGTTCTTGCGTCGTAACAGTGGGAGAAACGGTTGTTTTGGTTACAGTAGTTGCTTCGAAAGACCCCAAATCCGGCATAGATTTTATGCCTTTAACCGTTGACTATAGGGAAAGAACCTATGCAGCTGGTAGGATACCCGGCGGTTTTTTCAGAAGAGAAGCTAAACCTAGGGACAGTGAAATATTGGTAAGCAGGCTTATAGACAGAAGTATCAGACCTTTATTTCCTGAATATTGGAGAAACGATACGCAGATATCTGCTATTGTGCTTTCGCATGATGGAGAAAACGATTCTGACACAGCGGCCATATTGGGGGCTTCAGTCGCCTTATGTACATCTAGTTTGCCGTTTGTGACGCCTATAGCTTCTGTAAGAATAGGTAAAATAAACGGTCAGCTTGTTGTAAATCCTACAATTTCAGAACAAAAATCAAGTGTTTTAGAGTTAGTTGTAAGCGGAACTGAGGAAGCTTTGACAATGGTTGAAGCAGGCGCGCAAGAGCTTTCAGAAGAAGAAATGCTCGAAGCTTTGAATCTTGCTAGGGAAACAGTAAAATCGATATGTTTAGTCCAAAAAACATTACCTGCAAAAGTAAAAGTGACTGTGGTAGCGCCACAGCAAAACGTAGCATTGAAAGCAGATATAGAAGCTGAAGCAATTGAAAAAGCTGAGGCTGGCGTCGTAATTAAAGAAAAAGCCGAAAGAGAGATTTTTTGGGCTTCATTTAAGAAAGACATATCCGCAAAGCTTATTGAAAAGTATCCTGAAGAATCTTCTTCTGCAATAGATGCAGTTTTAGAAGATATTTTCTATAAAAAAGCAAGAGAACTTGTTTTAAATAAAAAAATTCGTACGGATGGACGTGGATTAGAGGAAATAAGGTCTATAACTTGTGAAACTGACGTACTTCCAAGAGCGCATGGTTCCAGTCTGTTTACAAGAGGGCAGACTCAAGCGTTGGTAACTGTAACTCTCGGGACTCCCGGCGATATGCAAATTATGGATGAGCTCGCGGGCGAATACAAAGAACGTTTTATGCTTCATTATAATTTCCCGGGTTTTTCAACCGGCGAAGCTAAGGGCGAAAGATTTACTAGCAGAAGAGAAATTGGTCATGGTAATTTAGCAAAAAGAGCTTTGAGACCGATTTTGCCAAGTGAAGAAGATTTTGGATATACAATAAGGATAGTGTCAGACATATTAGAGTCAAACGGATCTTCGTCGATGGCTTCTGTTTGCGGGGGGTCGCTTGCTTTGTTTAATGCAGGCGTTCCTGTAAAGGCAAGTTGCGCAGGCGTTGCAATGGGTCTTATAAAAGAAGGTGATAATTATGTTATTTTGACAGATATTATGGGAATGGAAGATCATCTTGGGGACATGGATTTTAAAGTTGCTGGTACAAGAAATGGTATCACTGCTCTCCAAATGGATATAAAAATCTCTGGACTTACAATTGAACTTTTGACTCAAGCTCTTAATCAAGCAAAACGCGGGAGATTTTTTATATTAGATAAAATGGATGCCGCAATTTCACTTCCTAAAAATGATATTTCAAACTATGCTCCACGTATGGTAACTATAACAATTCCTCAAAATAAAATTGGCGAACTTATTGGTCCAGGAGGAAAAAATATAAGAAGGCTTCAAGAAGATAATGGTGTTAAAATAGACATTGAAGAAACAGGAAGAGTATCTATTTCTGGAACAGAGTCAGCCGGTGTTGATTGTGTAAAAGAGTATGTTGAGGCTATGACTGCTGAAGTGGAAATAGGAAAAGTATATAATGCGAGAATTGTAAAGCTTATGGCATTTGGCGCATTTGCTGAAATTTTACCGGGCAAGGAAGGGTTGATACATATTTCGCAGCTTTCAAGTCAACGCACAAAGAAAGTTGAAGATGTTGTTAATGAAGGCGATGAAGTTAAAGTTAAAGTAATTGAAATAGATAAGCAAGGAAGAATCAATTTAAGTATAAAGGCAGCAAACTAACTAGCATGGCTAATGATATTAAAAGCAAGGTAAAATCTCTTTATGAAATAATGAAAGAGGAAAAAATACAAGAGCTTGAGGTTGACTCTAAAGATTACAGTCTTTGTATAAAACGTAAAAATAACAATGAAGTTTTTTCAAAAAAACAAATTCTTGCGCCATCTTCCGTAGTTTCTGAAGAAGGAAAACAGGAAGCTCGTTCTTTATTGGAAACAATAAAGTCGCCTATAACGGGCGTATTTTGTAAATCTCTTTCTCCGTCGTCTCCTATGTTTGTAAGCGAGGGCGATATTGTTGAAGTCGGCAAAACTATATGCGTTATTGAAGCAATGAAGGTAATGAATGAAATAAAAGCAACATTTAAAACAAAAATAGTAAAAATATTAGCGGAAAATGGTAAGATTGTAACCTCAGGACAAGATCTATTTGAAATTGAAAAAGTATAAATAATGAGGGAAATGTTGTCTGAAATAGATTCTGTAGCTGGCGAAATATGACGGTATTTGTCAGAAAGTGGAGAGTCTTCTTCGATAAAAATTAAAGCAAGTCTCGGTGTGTCAAACCCAATGCTTTACCTTGCATTGGGTTGGTTTTCGAGAGAATGTAAAATTAATATTGCGCAAGTTGGGTATAGCTACAAGATTTCTTTGTAGTTGACTATAAAATAACTTCCAAAAAGTTTTTCTGTCGAAAAGGGTTGTTCTCGTGGTGAAAAATAAAAAAGCTAAGAATAGAAATCAGAATAACAGTATTAAAATAAACAGGGAGGCGTCAGCTCTGCTTTTTGCTTTAGCAGCTTTTTTAAGCGCTTACGTATTTCTTGTTCAGGATAAGTCAGGAATGTTCGGTCGTGCGTTTTCTAAAGTTTTGATTGAAATTTTTGGCGTAGCATCTTATATTTTGCCGCTTATATTGTTGTGGTATTTTGTAATACATATCAGACAGTCTGTGAAAATAAGAGAAAGAATTGATTTTATATGGTCGATGTTGTGTATGATATCGTCGTCAATATTGTTTTCGGCAATACATTCTATATTTGAATCGAAAGTTTCTGGGGGCTGGATAGGCGATAAGCTATATCCTTTTTTTAAAGAGCTGTTTGGTATTAAACTAAGCTTTGCCATAATTGTAACAATTACTTTAATATTCATTGCAAAACTTTTAAGAATATCAATTGCTTTTTCTGTATATAATTTTTTAAAGAAGTTAAGAGAAGTCATGACAAGTTCTAAAAAAATAAAAATTCAAAACGATATTCAAAAAATTATTGTGCAACAAAAAAACGAATCTGATTTTTTTAAACAAGAACCTATAAAACCAAATATTGTTAACAAACAGGAAGGAGCAGAAAAAAAAAAGAAAGTAGCTCTTTTGCAATCTGTTGTCAAACAACAAACAGTTGCTAGTAGTGATTTTAGTTATAAACTTCCTCATGTTGATTTGCTTAAAAATGATGCTACTTCAATTTTTGTTACAAATAAAGATGATCTTTTGAAAAGAGCGGATCTTTTAAGAACAACTCTTGCGGATTTTGATATTATCGCTGAAGTGAAAGATATTATACCTGGTCCTGTTGTAACGCGTTACGATTTAGTTTTATCGCCGGGTACAAGAATTCAAGCGGTATCTAGTGTTATAGACAATTTGTCGCTTGCTATGCGCACCGCATCGATAAGAGTTGTGCCTATACCTGAAAAGGCAGTCGTAGGCATAGAAGTACCAAATCCTTCAAGTACGATTGTGGGTTTGCGGGGAGTTCTAGAGAGCGGGGCTTTTAAGAATTCACACTCTCTTCTCACGTTAGCTTTGGGAAAAACAACTGACGGGTTAGGCTATGCAACTAGTTTGGCATCAATGCCGCATCTTTTAATTGCAGGCGCTACAGGTTCGGGAAAGAGCGTTGGTATTCACGCAATAATACTTTCTATTTTGTATAAAGCGCGTCCTGACGAAGTTAAATTTGTGCTGATAGATCCTAAACGCGTCGAAATGCCGATATACAAAGATATCCCTCATTTGTATAATCCTTGCGTTAGCGCAGCTGATGCAGATATTATTACAAATCCCCGAGAAGCGGCGGTGGCATTGAAAAAACTTGTAGCAGTTATGGATGAAAGATATACAAAATTTGCAAAAGGAATGGTAAGAAATATCGAGGATTATAATAACAAAATGACCGAAACAGGAGGGGAAAAAGAATTTTATATTGTTGTCATAATAGATGAGCTTGCAGATTTGATGCTTGTCGTACAAAAAGAAATAGAGGATTCCATACAACGCTTAGCTCAAATGGCAAGAGCTGTTGGAATACATTTAATTCTTGCGACGCAAAGACCTTCTGTTAATGTTATAACGGGTATTATTAAAGCTAATTTCCCTGCAAGGATTTCGTTTCAAACCACTTCTAAAATAGATTCAAGAGTTATTTTAGATATGTTAGGGGCAGAATCTTTAATGGGTAAAGGTGATATGTTGTTTTTGCCTCCCGGAGAAGCTAGGCCTGTGCGACTTCAGAGCGCTTTTGTTTCGTTAAAAGAAGCTGAGAAAATTATTTCGTTTATCAACGATCAAAATTTTCCTAGGGTTTATGGGCCTGTAACAGCTGAAGTTGATGGTAAAGGTGGATTCAATGCGGACAAAGAAAAAGGAAGCAGAGATTTAATCCTCGCTTTGCAGCTTGTAAATGAGCGTAAAAGGATATCACAGGATTTACTCAAAGCAAACTTTGGCGGTTCTGCAAGAGCCACGAATATATTAAGTCTTCTTGAGACAGAAGGTTTTATAACGAAGCCTGTAGGCACTAACAAATGGCAGATAGATTTTGAAAAAATTAAACAGTATTTAAGTTCTATAGAATCAACTGAAAGTGAAAAATGAAACGTATAGGATTGTCTGTCATACTAAGCGTAGCGAAGAATCTATGTCGTTATTTCCATTTCTACAAAAGGAGTAGCAGGCGTAAGCCTGACTGGGTATTGTCGTTGTCATACTTAAGCGTAGTGAAGTATCCATTTTTAGGTAAATTAGCTTATGTTGTGATATACGCTGTTGTGTTGATAAGTATTATTGTTTCTTTAGGTTTTGCTCAAACATTAAATGATAAGTTAAATGTTTTACTGTTGGATATGGAATCAGCAGATAAAAAAATACATACGCTTAAAGCGGAATATACGCAGACTATACTGTTTGAATCAACAAAAGAAAAACAAGAAATTGTAGGAACGTTATTCTTGAAGAAACCGGATAGTATCTACATTAGCCAAAAAACACCTCAAGAGCAAAAAATATATATTGATGGCAGGAATATAATAATTTATACGCCTGATAATGGGCAAGCTTTAATTGATAATTGGAAAAATGTTATTGACGGTGATTTTGCCCCGGCTACTATTGCAAGTTTTGGAAGTAGCTGGAGAGAAGTAAAAAAAACAAATACGATAAGTTTTGACGGTGAAAACGAGAAGTATATTGTTGTTAAAATTGTTCCTGTTCGAGATAAGGATTGGATTTTGGAAATATATGTTTCAAGAACAACTATGTATCCATGCAAAGCCGTTTTAAAATCTGATGACGTAAAAGTAGAAATTATTTTTAAAAGCTATACTGTTAATCCAATGTTGGATAAAACTATTTTTAAATTCAGCGCTCCAAATGATGTTGAAATAATAAAACTTAATTAGAGTGAGAACACACTCTAGGAGAAACAATGAAAGAAATAGGAAAGATAATTAAAGAGCGACGTGAGGAAAAGAAAATATCTTTAGAGGACGCGCATAAATTTACTAAAATTCAAGAAAAATATCTTATCGCAATTGAAGAAGGAGATATAAGCGCTTTTTTTGCTGAGGTTTATTATAGGAGCTTTGTAAGATCTTATGCTAATTATCTTGGCTTAGATCCGGAAGAGTTAATTGAAAGGCTTAATATAAAAAAGCCCGGGCGGGAAAAAGAGTTTGTTGTACAGGAAAATCCTAAAGATAATAAAAAAGATATTAAGAAATTGTTAGTCGGTGTTACGTCTGTAATAATTGTTGCGTTATTTTTGTTTTTCATATATATGCAGAAACATATTTCAAACATTCCGTCTTCTGATGAGATTCCGTTGCAAAATGACAAGGTAAACAATCAAAATGAATTTGAAAAAGAACTATCGCAAGAGTCCTCCCTCGTTGCAGACATAAAACAGAAACTTGATGTTGAAGCGAAAAGTACTGTTTGGATTAGAGTAGATTGCGATAATGTAACGGTATATGAAGGCATCATTACGGAGGGAAATAAAAAATCGTGGGAGGCTGACAAGTCTTTTACATTAAAGATTGGCTATGTTCCAGGTGTCAAGGTTCTCTTTAACGGGGATAAAGTTGATGTGCTTACAGGTTCTGTGCGAGATGTCAATACAATTGTTTTGAAGAGACAGCAGTAATATGCAAAAAGTGGCGATAGTAGCTTTAGGGTGTCCAAAAAATATAGTTGAAGCAGAATACTTATTGGGGATTTTCAAAAACAAGGGTTTTGAGATAAGTGACAATCTTGACGAGGCTGATATTGCTGTTGTACATACCTGTTCTTTTATAAAAACAGCAAAAAAAGAATCAGAAAAAAGTATCCGCGATGTTTTAGATATTAAAAAGAAAACAGGTTTACGCGTTTATGTTTCGGGATGTCTTCCGCAGTTATTAAAGGAAAAAATGTCGACGTTTTTTCCTAATATCGACGGTTTTGTAGGCACGGGGACTTTAAAAAACTTACCGGAATTAATTTTTAATAAAAGTTTTGGTAAATTTCTTTTCCAACCAGGCGGTTTAAATAACTCCAGTCACAGATTGCTCTCTTCGAGTATACCTTCTGCATATTTAAAAATTGCCGAGGGGTGCAACCATAGATGCAGTTTCTGTATAGTTCCAGTTCTTCGTGGCGATTACAAAAGTCGTAAAATAGACTCTTTAGTTAGCGAGGCAAGGGCTTTAGCTGACAGTGGTATAAGGGAACTTATTTTGGTAGCTCAAGATACCACAAGTTACGGCAAAGATATTTACAACGCTTTTGCTTTAGATAAACTTCTTATAAAACTTTCAAGGATAAAAGAATTACGATGGATAAGATTGCTCTATGCTTATCCGTCAAGTATTACAGATAATTTAATTGCGGTATTTGAGGCGCATAAAAATATTTGCAAGTATATAGATATTCCTATACAACATATAAGTAAAAGTATTTTGTCTGCGATGAGACGTCCGTTAAATACTGTTGCTGTTATTGAAAAAATTAAAAATAAGTTGCCAGATATTGTTCTAAGAACGTCCATAATAACGGGGTTCCCCGGGGAAACAGAGAAAGATATAAATGAACTAATTGCCTTTTTAAATCAAGGATATTTTCAATATGTTGGTGTTTTTGAATATTCAAATCAAAAAGAAGCTGATTCGTCAAGATTAAAAAAGCATGTTAAAAATTCTGTTGCAAAAGAGAGAAGAACGCTTATAGAAAAGACACAGTATGGTATTTTTAAATCAAAAATTGATAGAATGTGTGGCGATACAATTGATGTTCTCATCGAAAGTTGTTTGAAAAAAAATAACAAATATCATATAGAAGGACGAAGTTATTTTCAATCTCCTGAAATTGATGGAAATATGATGTTGACGGGCGATAGACCATTGGTAGTAGGAAAGTTTTATAAAGCTACAATAAAAGGCGTTAGCGGATATAATGTTATCGTTGACTAACTTTATGTTGGTGTATCAATATAAAGTTAGTCAACGATAGAGAGAGAATAAAATGAATTTAGCAAATAAGCTTACGATAGCAAGAGTATGTATGGTTCCATTTTATATTTTATTTATGGAACTTGGCGGTTTTTGTAACAGTATTTTAGCGCTTCTTGTTTTCTCTATAGCGGCTATTACAGATTTTTTTGACGGCAAAATAGCAAGGGAGAATAAAACAATAACGTCTTTGGGAATATTCTTAGATCCTTTGGCAGATAAACTGTTGATTTCAGCAGCTTTTATATGTTTTGTAGATATTCCAATGCTTGGTATTACTGCATGGATGGTTATTGCAATAATTGCAAGAGAGTTTTTAATTACGGGTCTTCGTTCCATTGCTGCATATAAAAATATAATAATACCCGCTGATAAATCCGGAAAATTCAAAATTACATCGCAAATGATCGTTATTATAACTATAATGCTAATTCTAATAGTTAAAGAAGCATTTTTAAAGTTTTATGATAGCGGTGTTTATGCGACATTAGTCGTAATAATGGATGAAATTCCTTTTTGGGCAACTTTATATGCAACTATTCTTACGATTGTTTCAGGTGTAAACTATGTGTGGAAATACAGAAAATTATTGGGCGAAAAATGAATAAAATAGTCCTGTTTTTTTCTTCTGCTTTTGGTGTGGGCTATATAAAATATGCCCCAGGAACTTTTGGGAGCTTAGTTGGTGTTTTGCTTTGGTTGTTGTTTGTTCCTAACATATATTTATTGCAAGTTTTTTTACTTGCTACAGTATTTGTTATTTCTATTTTGTTTTCTTCTATGGCAGAGGAAATTTACAGAAAAAAAGACGATCAAAGAATAGTTATAGATGAAGTTGCCGGGATGTGGTTTTCAGTAGCGTTTTTACCTAAAACATTTCTATTTTTGTTTTTGGGTTTTATATTATTTAGAACATTTGATATTAAAAAGACTTGGTTTATAAAGAAGTCTCAAGACTTTAGAGGGGGCCTTGGCATTACTGTGGATGATATATTAGCTGGTGTATTTGTAAATATAATATTGCAGTTTGTAAAGTTTTTATTTTATTAAGTATATGTTAACCATTGTTGTAGTTTGTCATACTGAGCGCAACGAAGTATCTATTTGTTGCCTCTTTTCCTTTCCATCTTGATGTGATGATAAAATATATAGTCAAATCGCTTTAGGTTGTACTCTCTGCATTGTAGTAAATTTTCCTTTTTACAAAAGGAGGTTGCAGGGCGCTACCTGACGGTGTATTTAAATTTGAGCGCCTTTAACTATAGCGCAATCTAAAGCGATTTGACTGTAGCAGAGAGGTACTTACAAATGATAAAGATTAAGAAAATATTATCCGGGTCTTTAGATGAAAATTGTTATGTTGTTTATGATTCCGAGACTTTGCATGCTGCAATTATAGATCCCGGCGAAGATGGTGATAAAGTCATTCTTGAAATAGAAAAAGATAGATTTAATCCTGAGATTCTAATTAATACACATGGTCATTTTGACCACATCCTTTCTGATGATAAAATACGTTCTAAGTTTAAAATTCAGTTAGCAATACATGAAAATGATGTTTCGTTGCTTTTAGATTCTTATAAAAATGGTTCTGATTTATGCAATGTCCATGGGACCGTGAAAAGTCCTGATATATTGCTCGAAGACAATCAAGAAATAAAATTATCGTTTGCTACTTTTAAGGTTTTACACACGCCTGGACACACAAAAGGTAGTATATGTTTGCTGTTTGATGGTTTTTTAATTACAGGCGATACTCTTTTTGCTGGGACAGTAGGTAGAACAGATCTTGATGGAGGCAGTAGCGAAGAAATGTTTGTATCGCTTTCTAAATTAAAAAAATTGAATCCCTCTCTTGTTATATATCCTGGGCACGGCATTGAAACTACTCTTGCAAACGAGTTAAATCATAATCCATATTTAAGAGATTAAGCGTATTGTATTTATTAAGTGCGACAGATATTTTGTCAAATGTCTTGTCTGTAGCGAAGTATCCATTAAAAAGATTTTATCGCGAGAGGTCGTGTGTGTTAGACTGCAAAACGGCGCTTAATGATTTTGTTTCTTATATAGTGGTCGAAAAAGGCTTATCTAAGAACACAGCTTTAGCTTATCGCGCCGACGTATCAAAGTTTATTAAATTTGCGCATAACAAACAGATTCCTATTGAAAATTTTGAACATCACGATATAACTAATTTTTTATGGGAAATAAAAATGACAGGACTAAAGCCAAGATCTCTTTACAGACTTATTGAATCTTTAAGACAGTTTTATAAATTTTTAAGTTCGGAAGATCTTGTACGAAGTAACCCCACCATTTATTTAGCCGCTCCAAGAATACCTGAAAATTTACCGGGAATGCTTACTTTTGACGAGGTTATGCTTTTGTTAGATTCAATAAGCGCCGATGGTGAAATGAATATTCGGAACAAAGCTATGCTAGAGCTTTTATACGCCACAGGACTCAGAGTTTCCGAACTTGTAAATCTTAAATTTTCTGATATAAATTTACAAGATTGTTTTTTAAGAATTGTCGGTAAAGGTTCTAAAGAAAGACTTATTCCTTTTGGTAAAAAAGCAGTGGATTTCATTAATATTTATCTTGCAAAAAGAAAACCTATTTTAAGTGAAGACGATAACGTTTTTATTTCAAGACTTGGTAAAAAACTTTCGAGAGTTGAATTTTGGAGGCAGCTTAAAAATATTGTTAGAGATGCGAATATTACTAAAAATATTACACCTCATACTTTAAGACATTCTTTTGCAACTCACTTGCTTGCCGGAGGAGCAGATATTAGATTTGTGCAGGAAATGTTAGGACATACTTCAATCGCAACAACTCAAATTTATACTCATCTCGATAAAGAAAAAATCATACAGCAACACAAGACATTCCATCCTAGAGGATAATTTTATACACTTGTAGTCTTTATATCAGTGTATATCAATATAGAGCTGTTTGACTATAGCGTTTCATTCATGCTGCCCGTTCTATATCCCAAGATATCTATTGTAATGTAGATGAATCCAATTTCTTTAAATTGCTTATACACCTTCTCTCTATTTTTGTGGCGCATTAAAACACAAAGTCCTTTTTCGTCTGTTTCAATGCGAGCTAAATTGTTATGATGACGTACTCTAACTTGCTTAAGTCCTGTATCCAAAAGTATTTGTTCTGCGCGGTCTATCATAGACAAACGTTGTGGCGTGATTTCTTCTCCATATGGAAACCGTGATGAAAGACATGCAAAAGATTGCTTATTCCATGTTGGTAGTCCAAGTTTTTTGGAAAGTTTGCGAACTTCATTTTTGTTGAACTCCGCATAACGCAAAGGACTTTTTATGTTTTGTTCCGATACAGCCTTCAAACCGGGTCGATAATCGCTGTTATCATCTATATTTGAAGCTTCGGCAATATATTGTATATTGTTCCTTTTAGCTATATCCCATATTTTTGAGAACAGTTCGTTTTTGCACAAATAGCACCTGTTTGTCGGATTATGTGCAAATCCTTCAACACTTAGTTCTTCCGAACTACAAATGACGTGACGTATATTTTCTTTTTTACAAAAATTTATTGCCTCGTTTAATTCGCGTTGAGGAAAAGAACAAGATGTCGCAGTTACAGCAATAGCTTTATCACCTAGTGTATCGTGAGCTATTTTTAGGAGGAAAGTTGAATCTACTCCTCCGGAAAACGCAACGACAAGACCATCTAGACTTGAGATATATTGCTTTAAATTTTCATATTTTTGTTTTGTAGTCATTTTTTTCTCTCTACGGAAAAATTCTTGTGTCTTGTTTCGTCACGAACAAAGTGAAGAATCCACGTCGTTGCTGTCATTCTGAAGACCAAAGGCTTGAAGAAGCCATTTGTTATCCCTTTTTTCATTCTTTCTATTCTCTTAAGTTTTTTATAACTTCGTCAAATGATATATTATTTAAATTAGCGGCTTTTGCAACATCATCATATTCGGGCTTAGATTTTTTTATGTTATAACCCTCTCCTGTTTTTATGCGTATTTTACCATATACAGTTTCTTGAGTTGTTGTATTACGTTTTAACGCGTATCTGTCGCAAATAAATTTTCTTACTCCAAAAGTAGTTGTATGTTGCAATATTAGTTCTGCAAAAAAATTAGATTTATCTTCATTGCACATACACGTTAATAAAATTGCAGGACGATTCTTCTTCACTTGAATTGGTGTTATAAAAACATCTAATGCATCTTCCTGTAACAGTAAGTCAACGGCAAAACCTATTGCTTCGCCCGTCATATCATCTAAATTACATTGCAGTTGAACGATCCGTTCATTTTGTATGGGAACATTATTCTCTGTTTCTCCTAAGAACGCTCTGACACAGTTTGCTGTGTCAAAATCTTTTGAACCCATACCATAACCTATTTTTTGAATACACATTAGAGGCATTTGTCTAAAATGTGTTGTAAAATATTTTATAATTGCAGCTCCTGTTGGCGTGCACAATTCACTCTGTATATTGCTGCAGTATATAGGGACGTTTTTTAATATAAAAGCTGTGGCAGGCGAGGGCACAGGCAATATGCCGTGCGCACAATGTACAAATCCGCTACCAACATTGATTGGTGATACAATTATTTCTTGAGGGGAAATTGTTTCCATTAATATGCATACACTTACAATGTCAGCTATGGCATCCATATTTCCAACCTCGTGAAAATGGATTTGATTAATAGTTTTTCCGTGAACAGCAGCTTCTGCTTCTGCAATTAGATGATATATATTTGAAGCGTTGGTTTTAACTCTATCGGAAATATTTAATTTAGCAATAATGTTTTCAACTGTTTCAAGATTTATATGATTGTGTTCAGGCTCATGATTGTGATTATTCATACTGCAGTGAACACGATTATATTTGGATGTTACAATATTTTCGTCCTCTAAAGTTTCTTCTATATCGTGAATCGTTACCTTTATATGAGTACCTACGATACCGCATTTGACGGTTGATTGGGAAGATAATTTAACATTATGAAGCCCGATGAAGTTTATTTGTTGTAAGAAAGCTTCTTTATCATCAAGCAACTCAAACAATGCGGCTGTTATCATGTCGCCCGCAGCTCCCATAGAACATTCTAAAAAAAGCGTTTTCATTTAATGCTCTCCATTTTGTTTATGCGATTAGCAATATAGCCAGCCCCAAAACCATTGTCAATATTAACTACTGAAACACCATTTGCACAAGAGTTTAACATCGCGAGCAACGCTGACAAACCGTTAAAGTTAGAGCCGTAACCGACGCTTGTAGGCACGGCTATAATAGGGCAACTCACAAGCCCTCCTATTACGCTTGCAAGCGCGCCCTCCATACCTGCAACTGCCACTATCACGCGCGCTGTTGCAAGAGTATTCTGTTTGGATAATAGTCTGTGAATTCCGGAAACGCCTACGTCGTACAGACGCGTAACTTTGCTACCTAGTGCTTCAGCTGTAATTGCCGCCTCTTCACATGTGGGCATGTCGCTTGTACCTGCAGATGCAACAACCACAGAGCCTATTTTTTTGATTGTTTTATCGCGGTTGACAACTGCAAGCTTTGCAATGGAATAGTATTCTAAATCTATTTTTTGTTCAATTAAGAAATCAATCGAGTGTTCTGAAATACGTGTAATAATAATATTGTTTAAGCCATTAGCAAGCATATTGGAAAGAATATCTCTAATTTGTTCGGGTGTTTTGCTTTGCCCGTAAATTATTTCACCCACACCTTGCCGTAAACTTCTGTGATAGTCAATATTGGCGTAACCCAAATCTTCAAACGGCGCAACTTGCATTTTTAATAAAGCGGCGTCAGGGGAAATCTGTCCATTTTGCACAAGTTCTAACAATTTTAAAATTTGTTCTTTTCCGTTTGCTTTATTCATTATTCTGTCCGTTTTACAAATTTATTTTTTTACTTTACAAAACGTTTAACAACTTTATACAAAACGTAAATGATAAATAGTCCCATTATACCGGCGCAGAAAGAAGACATAAATTGATTGTGGATAAAAGGGAAAGAGTATCCCGTAAATAATGAAGATATTTCTTTTGCTTGACCTTTAAAACCATAATTTATTGCTATTGTTTCTAACGTGTCGGGGCGCTTGGAAGCAAACAGACTTGCAAGCAAAACTACAAGTATAGGAATTGTAATGACAAAAGTTTTTTTATTCATCTGTGTCTCTTGTTAAATTTTTAAATATCTTAAGCAACACTAAAGTTATGCCAGTTTCCAACAAAGCTACGATGAGATGCATGTTCATCATATCTTCAAATGCTGTTAGAAATGATACTGTACCTGAAATGCTAAGCTCAATTAAACATGAAAGCGATGCAGTTAGCACTGAAAATAGGCATGCGGCAAAAACTGCAAGATAATGATTTTTATTTAAAAACGTTTTGTATATGTAATATGAAAGAAAAGAGCCTACAAAAGCCATGTTGAAAATATTTGCTCCAAGCGCAAGAATTCCTCCGTCCGAAAAGAATAAGCCCTGTAGTATAAGTACCGAAGACATTATCACAAAACCTTCAAGAGGACCGGCTAATACGGCTGCAAATACGCCGCCAATAAGATGGGCTGATGTTGCTGATTGTATAGGGATGTTAAACATTTGAAAAGCGAATACCCAAATAGCAATGATTGCCAAATTTTGAAAATATTTGCTCGCATTGTCAGAGAATCCAAAAGATGCGGAACCTATGTTTGAGTTTCCATTATTTCCCATAAGCGCTCCTGTGAAAATGGTTGCAGCTTTAAGAATTTTGCTCAAACAGTATCCAAGCATCCCCAATGCGCCTACAACGAAGCATCCTGCTAAATTATTGTTTAGAAATCCGTCTGGTATATGCATAGCGTCTCCTCCCAAAATTAATACTAAACAACTAGTAAAACATCAATAACACATATCAACCGGTTGATATGTTGTCAATATAAACACCCTCGCAAGATGGTAAGTAAAAATCACACCGTCAACTCACCGAAAAAAGACAGAACATAATCCGAGGTCTTCGATTCTCCTTCTTCCAAGAAGTGCTCATTCAAAAAATTAAGCTCAGCTACAAAGTCTTTAAAACAGGCTTTTTAAGCTAAAGCCCCTTATTAGCCTTTAAAGCCTTTAAGCGATAAAGCCGCTTTAACCTAGCTTCGAGACAAACCTTATGAGCTTCACGGCAATGCGCCCAAAAACCAATGTTAATCGACATAGTGTCAACGCAAATTGACGTAAATCCAGTGCCGGAGCAAACTTTCAGAGAATCAGAAGGAGAAGTCAAGTAGTAAGCTTTAGGACACGACTTAAGGTTGGCGCAAGAGTCGACGTCAACGTCCGGACAAGCAAACTGTTTAGGACGTTTCTCCCAAACTTCATCGCAAGCCGACTTAGATTCAGGACAATTAAAATCAGGATTATCACAAGTCAATATGGCTTCAAGACAAGAGTCATAAGATTTAGCGTAATCCAGCTCAGAAGCAAAACAATCCACATGAGTTTTAAGGAAAGACTCCTTACCTTCAGGACAAGATAACTCAGAATTAAGGCAATTCTTCCAAAGACCAGTGTTAAGACGTTTAGGATCTTGCTCCTGAGCTTTACGGCAAGCTTCCGAAGGGACAGGACAAGAAGACAACTGAATTTCAAACAAAGCATTTACATATTCAGAAATAGAAGCAAGTTTAGGAGTTACAACCGGAGGAGGGGGAGGGGTCGCAGGAGCAGGAGGAGCAATAGGAGGACTTGTATCAGGAATGTTCGCAGGAGCAGGAGGAGGATGGGTAGGAGCGCTAATAACCGGAGGAATGATTGGACTAGAAAGAAAAGCAGGAGTAATAATAGGAGGAATACGTACAAAATCATTACTCTTACTCTTATTCTTACCATCACACGAAGACAACACAATTGACAACAATAATAATACTGCTATAGTTTTTTTAAACATAAATTCAAATGTTTAATTACATTAACACAAAAACAAAAAGAAAAATCAATAGCTTTCCTTTCAAACCAAGTTAAACAAGTTTTGCTTTTAAAGTTTAAATAACATTTTTTTAGTTTGATTATGCAGTAAAATTGTGTACAATAAATGTGATAGTTCTGTTGTTGATTTGCAATGAGAGCTTACAAATTGCTTACAATTCTATGCTTGACAAAACTGCCAAAAAGCGTTATCACAAGTTGACAGTTAATGTGATATGTTTAGTTGTTTGTTAAGTCAGGCAGTTTTGTGAGACATATAATTCTTTAGGAGTAGGAGAATGAATATGAAAAAATACAAAGAAGATAATTTGAATCCTATTATCTCCGATGTGAAAGAACTGGCGGCTTATATCAAGAACAGCTATAGGAAAGTCTGTAAGAACAGTGAAATATCTCCATTGAAGCTTCAGAAATCGTTGTATTTTTTGTTTGCTTACTGGGAAGGCTTCGTTAGAAAAGGACATAACAACCCAAAGCTAGCAGAAAAAGATGTAAGCAGTTACTCCGAGTATCTGTATAATGCCAATATAGAAGCTTGGGTTTATGGTCCTGTGTTGCCTGAAGTATATGGATATAAAGACATTGATGATTTAAACTATGAAAACATATTTGCATCAAGTTCTGATGCCGAAGAGTTTGTTGAAGATTTACTGCCTCAAATATTTAAAGTTAGTGATTTTAGATTAGTTGACATATCGCACGCAGACAAGGTTTGGAAAAAATACTTTAATGCAAATGACAGAAAACACAGTAGCTCTATGTCGCCTAAAGAGATAATAGAAGAATATGCCAACAAAGTTTAACAGTAAACCATCGGGCAATAGATTTTGGTGATGAGGTGCCTTTTGGGTCAGTCGCTTCTGGTTTTCAGCGATGGTCCCATTCTGTTTTTCAAGAAGAGTATGAACCTGAGAAAATACGATTACTATCTTCAAGCACAAAATCAAAAAACTTTAAAAAAGTTCACTTTACAAATTACATGTCGTCTAACAAATGTAAGGAATGGAGTGTTTTAGCAGATATTTGCAATAAGTTGAAAGCTGGTTTAACGACAGAATTACTAAGGGAATTTAAGCAAACTGAGATAGAAGATAGAAATAAAGATAAGTTAATGAGATTATGCAAAATAATCTCTCAAAGCAGAAATCGTATATGTTACACCAAATGTAAAATAAGTAATAAATGTTTTAAAAGAAACGTGCTAAAGACATTGGAAAATAAGTATAGGTATAGTAAAAAGCGTAATGTGTATTTAAGAATTTTTGCAAGGAAAGTAAGAGATACCGTTTATGTATGTTTGATTGATTTACATCATTTAGCAGTTCCTGCCGTTAATCGTCAAATAAAACGCAGAAGTAGTTACGAAGAAAACTATGCCAAGAAAAATAATTTTAAATGGTGCATCTCATCTGTAGATATCAAATAATCTATTTTGTATGCCAAAAACCCAATTCGGTCAATTCTTACAACTTTACCTTAGGCTTCTTAACGTTTATTTTGATGTAGTTAACAACGTCGAAATGTTCGTGAGATTTGAATTCTGTGTAAATTTCTTCAGTGATTTTTGTGTTTGAATGTCCAAGACTTTTACTAGCCATGTTTAGACTTCCTCCGCCGTCTTTTATCCTTGTAGGTAGGTATG
>JAIXMY010000015.1 GCA_020328045.1 Candidatus Endomicrobiellum pyrsonymphae | reverse complement strand
CTCCAAAGAAGACGGAATGATGAATTTTACCTGCTTTGTGGCGCTTGACAAGATTGAAAGCCTTGCTATTTTATTACTTTTCGCGTTGCAGTTTCTAACATAACTCATCTTATTTACAGTCATCACCTGTTTTTACAGTTTGGTTTGATTGTTTTTTTCTTCTTTACCTTTGGCGCATGCAAGACTTTTCTCTCCTGCATTATTTTGTGTTCCACAGCAATCATTGCTTCCATTTTTTCCCGCGCTACAATTACTGCTACTAATTGCGCGTCTGCTTTTTCTGCTGCTTATATTTATTCCTTCTAGCCTTTTCCATGGTCAGCTCAAAAATAGCGCGCTACGTCGTTAGACTTCCTAGCAAGAGGAATGAGCTTACCGCTTTGTCAGTCCATCTCGCATTGCATCTATTTTTGAGCTAACGCAATGCGCCAATATAAAGTTGGTTAACTATGGACAACGACAACGCTGGATTGCTTCGTCATTTCATTCCTCGCAAATATACTGCTGGCTCGATTTAAAGCAATTTGACTATAGTAGCTTTTGGCAAATATGCAATCCAACTGTAAACCTGCCGAGTACACTCGACGAGTGCGCTCACAAGAATTTTTGATACTTTTGTTTTATCTTACAAAGGTACAAAGATACGTTTTTTAATTTTTTTAAAATTTATTCCAAGTCGTACAATTCTAAATATATAGTAATACATTTTTTGAAAAATCTAACTAAAATAACTCATCCAAGATTTCCGTCAAATCTTTATCTAAATTACCATTGTATTTTATGTACGGAATACCAAATCTTTTTAGTGCAAACTCAAAACGTCTAAAGCCATCTTTATCTCTTAAGGCAATCCAACTAACCTTTAATTCATCCGCCTGATTTTTGTTCTGTTGAGATAAAGTATCTGCTACAAACAAATCAGATTTCCTTGCAAATATGGCATCCGCGCTTTCCGGATTGCCTTTTCCCATAAGCTTCACCTCGCATAGATATTTCTTTCCATTATTGACGAGGTAAAAATCAATTTCTCTATCAACTTTTTTAGTTTTATCTTTTACAAAATTTTCTGCATCATAGTATTTTTTATCAATTTGATATAACTTACACAAAACAAGCATTAAATATTTTTCTACGCTTTTGCCTGTTGCGCTCCATAATCCACCGCGTAATTGTGATCTTTTAACTGCTAATGTATTGATAACTATTAAGCTCTCGCTTACATTTAATTCGACGCTAACGCTTTTTAGTTTTACGGTCAAAGCAAGTTCTATTTCTTTTTCTATTTCAACAAGAGTTTGAATGTTATTATACAAAGATTCAAAATGTTCATTAGCCGCTTCTATAACTATCGTTCTTGTAGCAGAACCGTACATATTATTTATGGTCTTCTTGTTAAGTCCTGCGTTTATAGCGATATCAGCGGCAGACAAATTTTCATTCATAAACGCTTTTTTATACCAATCAATTGTAATATCTTCAGAATTTAACTTTGCAGCTACAATCTTTTTAAAAAAATCAGCGACAAACTGTAAAAATTCAGCATTAATAAGATTTACTATCTCTATACGATAATCTTGCGATTTAATAACGCGTGTGACAATGTTTCTTACTATCTGATCCGCTAATGTCATTAGTCGCCTCTTTTTGAAATTGTTCTAATGTCAAGAATTGCGTTATTCTCCTGTCAAATAATTTTTGATTTTTTGTTTTGGACTTCATATATTCAAAATACTTTTCTTCTTTTTCGGTTAAAAAAAATAACCTATCTAATAATTTTGCCGTTCTACCAACCGTACCGCTTCCCCCAAAAGGGTCAAATACCAAATCCCATTTGTAAGAATAATACTGAATAACTCGCTTACAAAGTTCAACAGGAAAAACTGCCGAATGAACTTTATCAAAACAAGGATCTATTTTCCAAACGTTAGTAGTCTCATATCCAACTGCGACCTTGCTTTGTTTGACAGTTTCATTATCATAACTGTGGATATTCCAATCTAATAATTTTTCTGTCGATTTACGATAAACCATTAAATATTCTGTAATAGAATTTGGCTTATAGCCCAATGGTTTTCTGTGTTGCATAAATCCACCGACTCTATTTTTTACACTCGCTTCAGGTTTAAGCCAAATAATATCATCTATAAATTCCCAACCGTTTTTAACTAGACATGAATGCAAATCAAATGGAATAGCATACCTCTTGCTTGAATGAGAACGGCTAATGCGAGCAATAATAATAGGCGATGTGTTCACAACTAAAAAACGCCCCTCTTTTGTTATTCTATGCGTTTCTGTAAAGACTTTTTCTAAAAACTCTAAATAAGCCTGATAACTTGGGTAAATTGAATAATCACGAGCATTATAGTACGGCGGAGAAGTAAAAGTTAAATGAATGCTTTCGTTAGGAACAACTTTTAAAGCCTCTAAAACATCGGCATTTACAACAATATTTTTTAGAAAATCGTATGTTTGGGTGTGCGGTAAAATATTTTTATTCTTATTTTCTTTAGAAAAATATTCTTTATATATTATTGTCCTAACCATCTCATTAGGATGATTAACAAGGGGACGCAAGTATCTTTCAACTTCTTTATCTCGCTCAAACACAAGAAGTCCCCGTATAGCTTGGCATACAATTTTGGGGTCGTGATCTTTCAAAAAATCAAAAAGTAAAGATTTATTTGCTGGTTTTCTTTGTCGTCCGATCGATGATACTATTTCTCTACGAACAGCAGTGTCAGTTTCCATTTTATAAAGTGCAATAAGGCTACTCGTATCGCCTTTCCCATTTAGCTTGCCGACGTTTTTAACAGCATTAAGTCTAACCTGTGAATGATCGTGCTTTAAAAGTTTATATAAAAAATCAGAATTGAAATTTTCAGGCAAATGCCCTAAACTCTCAAGGATAAAATTGATACTCCCAACATCTCGTTGAGAAGTAATAAGCGCAGCGATGTTACTCCCGTCGCCTTCGCGTTTTAATTCTGTTATGTGTTGTTTGGTTAACATAAACTACTGCTCCCACTCATTATTTATGTTTTCTTTTATAAGACAATCTTCTCGGCACTTTGGCGTACAGGCGTTGTCGCACGACTTCACACGAATTGCAACTATGGCATTTCTAAGATTTGACGATATATAGACGCTCATTTTTTTGTTATCTCGTGCGATTGTTTCACTGTCATGTTAGGCGCAACAAATATATGAAATTCTATAAATCTTCTATTTCCTGCTTTTCTTGTTTTAAGGTCGTGATATCTTGAAATCTCTTCATTTGCACATATTATATTTTTTATTGTTACTATTTCTTCATCTGGAAGGCTTATATCAAGCAAATCTTTTGCTGATTTTACAATAAGTTGACATATCATAAGAGCTACAATAAAAACTGCTACAGAGTCAAGCCAGTAAATATTTTTACCGAGTATCAAAAACTCTACAACTATTATTATAAACAGCGCTACCATAACGCCAAGCGACATATAAATGTCTGCTCTAAAATGCCATGCATCCGCTTCAACTGCTATGAAGTCTGCTTTTTTTGTAGCAACGCAAACAATTTTTTTGAAATAAAAAATTAACTGCTGCTGAAAACAACATTATTAAAACACCAACAATAGGCATTTCTATAATTTTAGAATGTACAAATTTTTCGGCAACTTTGTAAACAATATAGGTAGTGGTGGCAAAAATAAGCAAAGCCTCTATTGTGCCTGAAATATTTTCAAATTTACCGTGTCCGTAAGGATGATCGTTATCGGCAGGTTTTAACGCTTCTCGTACTGCAAAATAGGCTATTACAGTGGCTATTAAATCCACCAGAGAATGAACTGCTTTGGAAATGATTGAAATTGAATCTACGTTATACATATAAAAAACTTTCCTAAAGTTAGGATTGTATTTGACAAGATTGAAAGTCTTGCTGTTTTTATTACTTTTCGCGTTGCAGTTTCTAACATAACTCATCTTATTTACAATCATCACCTGTTTTTACAGTTTGGTTTGATTGTTTTTTTCTTCTTTACCTTTGGCGCATGCAAGACTTTTCTCTTCTGCATTATTTTGTGTTCCGCAACAATCATTACTTCTATTTTTTCCCGCGCTACAATTACTGCTACTAATTGCGCGTCTGCTTTTTCTGCTGCTTATATTTATTCCTTCTAACCTTTTCCACGTTTGGCTCAAAAATAGCGCGCTGCGTCGTTGGACTTCCTAGCAAGAGGAATGAGCTTACCACTTTGTCAGTCCATCTCACATTGCATCTATTTTTGAGCTAACGCAATGCGCCAATATAAAGTTGGTTAACTATGGACAACGACAACGCTGGATTGCTTCGTCATTTCATCATCGCAAAGATACTGCTAGCTCGATTTAAAGCAATTTGACTATACTATAAAGTTAGTTAATTGTAGCGCTTATAGATCCCAACTGGCTTTCCACATTTACATATACGGGCATCCTTTGTTTATCATCGGTAATCCAAATAGTCATTTTACCGCCTAAATCCATTATGTTTGCATCATCGGATACAAAAGGCTCCACCACAAAACAATTAAATGATTTTTGTCCAATTTTGATTAATTCTTTTTTTAAAACTTTCACAGTTAAAGGGTATGATGAATCTCTCGAATGTATGTTTAAGTTATATTTGTACCCTACTTTCAAACGAAGAGTCCTAACGTAACACAATGCCGTTAAAATATCTTGAGCATATTGTGCAGTTTTGCCTTTTTGTATTGTTTCATCAACATGTAATTGATACGTTTGTTCTACCGGATCAAAAAAAAGATGCTCGCTCTTTTGTATTCCGTTTTGCAATGTTTTTGATATAAATTGGAAAGAAGATTTACTTTCTTCGTCAAACAAAGACTCAAATGTTCCGCTAATAGCATAAAAAGAATCCAAAAATGATTTTGTAACCAAATCCAAGCGCACATAACGAGCCTTTCTTCCTCTTTCGTTCCTAAAGCCCTTTAATTCTAAAAATGCTTCGCCAACGGGAATAAAATTCCAAAGAATAGTATATTTAAGTTTTTCGTATTCCGGGATTTGATATTTGCCACGTTTTTGCCAAACATATTGTTTTTTATTTTCATCCAGTTTTTTACGTTCGCTCTCAAGTCTTCGAGAAACAAAAGAATCTTGCGATGTTTTAAAATCACCACAAGAATACGACTTTTGCACAAAACACAACACAGAAGAGATAGTCAGTATAGACAACAATATATTAATTTTTTTAGTATTTTTAATTATCAAATCGACCGCTTGTTTTAAAGTTCTACATACGGCAAAAGGTTTTATTTTTTCCTTAGACACTTTAATTTGCTGTTTTTTGCCATGACCGGTAAGCACTAAAATTCCTTTGCCTCTCATATTAAATCCTAGCAAATAATCTCTTACGCTGTCGCCAATCGTATATGATTTTTTAAGATCTATACTAAAATCTTTCGAACCCTGTATGACCATTCCAGTTTTTGGTTTTCTACAACAACAATCGTCGCTATCAATGTGTGGACAATAATAAAGACCATCTATTTTCGCTCCTGCAATTTTAAGTAAAGAGATAAATTTTTTATTTACTTTTTCTAATTCTTCTTCTGTAATCATTCCCCTGCCAATGCCCGACTGATTCGTTACAACTATTATTTTGAAACCCGCTGTTCTAAGTTTGTTTATACTTTCTGCGACAAAAGAATAAAGCTTTACTTGCTGAGGCGAATTTAAATAATTTCTATCAAAAATAAGGGTTCCATCCCTATCTAAAAATACTGCAGACTTTTTAACACTTTTCGTTCCCATTGTTCTCTCTCCGTTACAAAATGCGGATTTACGATAAGAACCGCAATTTTTTCTTTTGTACTCGCGTCACTATTTTGAAATTTAACAGCATCTTTAGCTGTAATAATAAAATACGAATTTTTATCTTTTTTGCTAATTATCTTCTTAAGCATTTCGTTAGTATAACTACTATGATCTCTCAAAACAATACTGTCTTTTACCTCTATTCCTGATTTTTCAATAGAATTTTTAAAACCTTTTGCAAAACCAACGGCGCTTAAAGAATATACATCGGATTTTTTTAAAAGCTCAGAGCTGAAACTCGTACTTAAGTCTGTTTTTTTGTATTCAAACCCGTTGTAATAAGAAACAATCGATTGTTTGCCTGACAACGTAAATATTTCTGCTTCTAATTTATGGAGTTCTTTTTCAGAAATCATATCGGAATTTGTAATAATTATAAGTCCGGCTCTTTTTAACGCTTCCGGTTTTTCTCTTAAAACCCCCGCCGGTATAAGCATACCGTTCCCAAATGGATTTGCAGCGTTAACGCATACTATGTCCAAATCTCTTTGAATATTCCAATGCTGAAAACCGTCGTCTAAAATATAAACGTCCGTATTTATTTCGGGTTCAAAATTTAAAGCGCTGGAATATCTGTCTGCACCGACAACCACGCGCGCTTTTGGAACGCTCTTTGCAATTAAAAGAGGTTCGTCGCCACTGTCTAAAACATTAACTCCTGCCGCTCCATCTTTTAAAAGTAGAGGTTTTTTATTTTTTCTCGCATAACCGCGCGTTAAAACTGTAGGTTTTAAATTATTTTTTATAAGGAAGTTCAAAAGTTCTATTACAATAGGCGTCTTGCCTGTTCCACCCCATGTAATATTGCCTACGCTTATTACAGGTCTTGAAAGTTTTTTCGGACTGCTAAATTTTCTATTTGCTCTGGACACAGCGACATAAATTAAAGACAATGGATATAAAAATTTCATTTATTTTGAAGTTCCCAAAGTTTAACATATTTCATTAAAGTATAAAATGAAGAGTACAACATAGCAAGTATAAAGCCTGTCAATCCGTCAAGAAATCCTTTTTTGATAATATACATTTTTACAAACATTACGAAGGGATTTATAATAAGATTTAAAATTCTAAACTTTTTACCCTTTTGAAACATTTCTTCAGCGCGCAAACCTGTATAAAAATCAGATTTTTTTATAAAATGTTTTATATTGTTGTAAGGATAATGAAGAATATCGCCGGTGAAATACATTTTTTTACCCTTATATTCAATCCCCTCGTGCACCATCTGATCTTTATACTTTACTTTCTTTTTATTAAAAAAAACAGGGTGTCTGTAATCCGGATACCATCCTGAATGCGAAATCCATTTATTTATAAATTTGCTTTTTCTTGGCGCTACATAAGCATCATACTTAGGAGAATTTTTAAGTTCGTGTTCTATTTCTTTTCTTAATTCGAGAGTTATTCTCTCGTCAGCATCTAGACATATAACCCATTCGTAAGAACATTGAGTCAAAGCGAAGTTTCGTTGTTTGCCAAAATATTCAAATTGATTTTGAACAACTTTGCAACCCAATTTTTTTGCTATCTCCATAGTGTTATCTATACTAAAATCATCAATAATAACAATTTCATCAGTCCATTTAATGCTGTTTATACAATCTTTGATATGCCTTTCTTCATTTTTTGTTAAAACATAAGCTGAAACTTTTCTCATTGCAGTCTCCGCAATTAAAGATTAATTATTTTGCCATAAACTTCTAAAGTGTCTGCAACAGTTTTTTCAATAACAAATTTCTTTTTAACAAATTTTTCACCCTCAACACCCATTTGTTTTGCAAGTTCTGGATTATCAATAAGCTTCTTTATCGCATAAGCTATCTGCAAAGGATTTGATGGTTCTACCATAATCCCTGTTGTTCCATCAACAAAGGATTCAGGATTGCCACCGACATTGGTAACAATAACAGGTTTCCCAAGAGCCTCAGCCTCTACAACAACGTTTGGCATTCCTTCAGTATCCCACGCAGGTAAACAAAAAATATCCATAGCGGCAACAAATTCTTGCGGCTGATTTTGAAATCCCGTAAAATAAATGATATCGTCAACTTCTAACTTTTTTGCATAAGCTCTTTGCTCTTCTAATCCCTTACCTGATCCTACAATTAAATATCTTAAGTTTGAATATTGATCTCTTAAAATTTTTGCGGCTTCCATAAGATAGATTTGCCCTTTGCCATTAAAATCTACTATGTTGGCAACTACTCCAACAACAATTTTGTCCTGCAAATTATATTCTTTTATAACATTACTAAAATCAATATTACCGCTAAACTTTTCAACATTTACGCCATTATAAATTACTTTGATTTTATTTGGATTGACTTTTTCATATTTAATCAACCCGTTTGCAACCGCCTGCGACACAGTGATGACAGCATCAACAAAACGATAATGATTTTTACTGACAAAACCGTGTCTTGTGTCTTGTCTTCTATGAAAAACAACCTTAAGATTGTGAGAAAATAATTTTATTATCAAAGAAGTCCAAAAAAGCTTCCCTTGATGCGCATGCAATATATTAATATTATTCTGATTAACTATTTTTAGAAGATGCAAAATTCCGGAAGGATCAAAAGCATTAGCGGCTTCAAAAGCGACAGTCTTAATATTTTTTTGCAAAGATTCTTCATACAATTTACTTCCGAAAGGCGCTGCAACTATGTTATCGCATTCAGCAGTTTTTTGAAGATTCGAGGCTAAAAAAAGTGTAGTTCTTTCCGCGCCACCCATGGAAAACGATGAAAAAATATGCAACACTCTATATTTTTTCATTTAAACACTTTATTCCATAAGGATATATACTCTCTTATAGTCATCATAAAAAACGTTTCAGCGTATTGCATATTATGTTCTTTTAATTCGCCCCAATATTGGTTTAACCCTCGAGCAATTTTTACGTAATCTCTGCTGACAATCTGCGTTCTATAACATTCTATTGTTTGCTTCTTCAGCTCCCATACATCGCTTATGTCAAACAAGCAATTAGGGTTTAACGGCGACCATATAGCATAACAATAAACCATAAATTTTAAATTTATCTTCTTTTTTATATTAACAAGAACTTGTGAAATTGCTGTATGGTCGTTGTGTTTGTCAAAAAAAAATGGGATAAAAATAACATCAGGATTAACTTTATTAATAAGCAAAGTCAAGGCGTCTTCAAAATCTTTATTGCCACTTAAACTGCGGGCAACAAACTGCATAAAATGATTCCTTTTAGACCCTATAATCTTTGCAGCTTGTTCCGCTTCTTTCATTCTTTCAAACGTATCGTGCGTACAAAAAGCTATCTCAACACACCCACCTGCTTTAGAATGCTTTATTAACGCGCCTGCGCAACCAACAGCTTCGTCGTCTTGATGAGGCGCAATAACTAAAACTTTTTTACCGTAAATAGCTTCCTCTTTTGGAATTGAGTAATTTATAAAAGGTTGTATATACTCATACATTCTAAATAAATATCTGTTTTTCAAACGCTTCATTTAGTTCTCCAAGTTTTTGTTAAGAATATTTGTATATTTATGTACATCAGTTGTATACAGAATTTTTAAGCATTATTGCTGTGTCGCTTTACAAGTTCTTTGCATCTGATAAACAATCCGTTCACTGATTGCTTCACATGTCTAAATACATGATTATCCGCGAACGTACCTCTGCCTTTATCTTGCTAGCACTCATTGGTTTATTTTTGTAGTCTTCTTGGTGAATTCGTACAACGCAATCTTTATCTTCATTAATCGCTTTTATTTCTTTCTTTATATTTTCATCTTTTGCTCAACTTATTTAATTTATCGTTCTCTCTCGAAAATGCCCTTTGTTCCATAATTTCATCATCGATAAATGCTCTATTTATTTTTGAAAAAAGTATATCATTTTTATAGTGAAAAAGATACTTTTCTTGCACGAATATTTTATTTTTTTCCCGAATTTTAAAGAAATTTTTGCGCTAATTTGATTATTAATACAATTTTCGCCTATCACAAACGTACTCTCAAGGATAATATTTGTACAATTTGCAAGTTTTACCGTAAAATTAAGCCCAGCGCATATTGAATGTTTATCCAGCTCATCTCTTTGACTTATTCTAGAAATATCTCCATGTCTTGTATATTTTACTAAAACATTTGTATTGACGTCGCCATAAAGTCCTAAATAAAATATACCTGTATCTAAATCTATTGCCTTTGCCACATTGTGATTAACCTCGGTTCCTAATTTATACAATTGGCTTTTGTTGCTCTTTTATCAAATTTTAGAGCAAATTTTCCTTTTTCTTCTCCATAGACAGCTATTAACATCTAAAATAATATATTCATAGGAAGCAAAGGACTTAACTCTGATTTCTTTCACTATTCTTAAAGAATTATTTATTTTTAATCCCAAATTATATTGTTTGCCTTCATAATCGCTATGATATCTTTCTTCTTTAGCTTTTCTGTTTTGCGAGTAAGAATTCCTTCCGCCTTTAAGGAAAAGACTTAAATTTACTTCTTTCAAAAGATTTGTTGTTCCATACACAAAAGCTGACATATGTTCAACATCAATATTTGCATCTGTTGATGTATATTTTGGATGCGCAACATTACCGCTTGCTACTAAAAAGAGAGTAGGTTGTGTATGCCGCCGAACTCGACTATTCGATGGTGTAGCAGATTAAATTTAATTAGCATAGGGTTTTTGTGAAATTTCTGTGAAAAGATAGGAAATTTCCCATAAAATATGATAGAAAGCGCTTACTAAAAAAGGAAAATCAAATATTCATAATAAAAATACTAGGAGATATGTATGAAAGTCAGCTATTTTTTGGTACAATGCCAACATGAATAGAGATATTGATTCCATATTAGAGAAAGCGGTTCAATCTCATAATCTAAACGAAAAAGAGATTTTATATCTTCTTAAAACAAAAGACGAAAAAAAACTATTTAACACTGCAAATGAAACGCGTAAAAAATACGTCGGCGATGAAGTACACCTGCGAGCGCTCGTCGAGTTTTCAAATTACTGTAAACAAAATTGCCTTTACTGCGGATTAAGAAGAGATAATTCCAAAGTAAAAAGATATCGTATAGATCCTCAATATATTATAGAACTGGCAAAAAAAGCAAAAAGTTACGGTTATAAAACTATTGTTTTACAATCGGGTGAAGATTCTTATTATACAGTAGAAAGAATGGCAAGAATCATATCCCATATAAAAGATTTAGATATTGCGTTGACATTAAGTATTGGCGAAAAAACCTTTGAAGAATATAAAACATACCGCGACGCTGGCACAGACAGATATTTATTAAGAATTGAAACGACAGACGAAAATCTTTATGCCAAGCTCAATCCCGGAATGAGTTTAAAAAATAGAATGCAGTGTATTGAAAATATAAAGAATCTTGGCTATGAAGTCGGTTCCGGAATAATAGTGGGTCTCCCGGGACAAACATTGGAAAGTATTGCGAAGGATATTATTTATCTTAAATCAATTCCTGTTGACATGGCTGGAATCGGACCGTTTATTTATCACCCAAATACTTCGATTGAAAATATTGAAGGTAATTTTTTTAATCTATCACTCAAAATTATGGCTGTTTTGCGTTTGATTCTGCCTGACATTAATATACCTGCAACAACCGCGATGGAAACGTTAAATCCCAACGGACGTTTGATTGCTTTACAGAGCGGCGCAAATGTAGTGATGCCAAATGCTACCGAAACAATTTATAGAAGGCATTATGAAATATATCCCGGGAAAATTTGTTTGGGCGATTCGCCTGCCCATTGCAGAAGTTGTATTGAAAATAAGATTAAATCTATAAACAGATACGTATCTAGTGGAAAGGGATTTCATATAAGGCAAGGGTTTAACAAATGAAAATATTGGTTGGACTAAGTGGCGGAGTAGATTCTGCAGTTGCGGCTTATTTATTAAAAAAACAAGGACATGAAGTTACAGGCGCTATGATGTCTATATGGGATGGTTCTATACCTACGCCCAAAACTAAGGGCACAAGCGCGTGTCTTGGACCTGAAGACAAAGATATCGAAGTAACTCATAAAGTAGCAGAGTTCCTCAAAATACCGTTGCACATATTAGATTGCCGCGAAGAATACAAAAAAATTGTTATTGAAAGCTTTAGAAATGAATATAAAGAAGGTCGGACACCAAACCCTTGCGTATGGTGCAATGCTTATATTAAATTCGGCGTTTTGCCTGCCACGGCAAAAAAAATAGGACTTGTTTTTGACAAATTTGCTACAGGACATTATGCTAATATAAGTTTTAACGATTCTTTAAACATGTATCAGTTGCACAAAGCTATCGATCAGAAGAAAGATCAGACTTATTTTTTATACAGACTTACGCAGAAAATTCTTTCTGAGACCATTTTCCCTCTTGGAAAATACACAAAAAATCAAATAAGAGATATCGCAAAAGAAATAGAACTTCCTGTTGCAGAAAAGCCAGATAGCCAAGATTTTTACTGTGGAGATTACAATAACATATTGCAATTCCCCACTAATCAAGGCGACATTATAGACAAAACCGGAAAAGTTCTCGGCAAACACGACGGAATTTGGAACTATACAATCGGGAAACGCAAAGGACTGGGGCTTTCAGGAGGCACAAAATATCCTTTATACGTTATAAATATTTTAGCTAAACAAAATATTATTGTAGTAGGTACAAAAGAAGATTTGTATTCTTCATCTCTTGTGACTCAAAAAGTATCGTGGGGATCTATTCCGCCACCGCAAGAGTCTATTGAAGCAACTGCAAAAATACGCCAACAACATAAATCGGCAAAAGCGCTCATTATTCCCCAAGGAATTGCTTCGGCTAAAGTAGAATTTAAAGAATCTCAAATATCAGTTACTGCAGGGCAAAGCGTGGTATTCTATAAAGACGATGTAGTTTTAGGCGGTGGAATTATAGAATAGCATCATCCATAGTCAACTAGCTTTATGATTTTAGAATCTCGTCGGAGGGAGAAAGGTTAAAAAGTGTTGCTATTTTGAGACGCTTTTGTAATAACAATAGTTCTTTAAATAAGAAATTCTATGTTCCACTGAAAGACCATTATGTAATTTATATTCGGGTTTGAGATCACCAAAATATCCTTCTATTTCATTTGTTGATGAAGCAGTGTTTTTATCTTTAATGAAGTGAAACATATTAACTAAAGCATTATTTATTATTGTCAGTGTTTCATTGACACCTTTAAAATTTTGATATGTCATTTGTAAACAATGAAACCATTTATCATATTGTTGATGCTAATGCTCGTATCTTTCTATAATGCCCATTTGTTGCAGTACTGCAAATTGCCGATGCCGTTATAGTGATCGTTACCGATAGATAACCAACGAGACATTTTAAATTTATTCTGCAATGATTTCACAACAACCTCAAGTACGCCAACAATAGAAGTAAGCACGGTGAAAAAACAGCGAAAACTGTTACAAACATACCAGATTTGACCGAAAGGTACGGTTTTAAAAATATCGGGCATCATAATAAACACAAATCTATATTCAGCGTCTGTCCCGGGCAAAAATATAACCCTTATAACTAAATAAAAATAAAAGTAGCAACGCGGGAATCATAAATTTGTTTACTCTTTCTATACCATTTTCAACACCTTTTATTCCCATACCTATAGCCGAACTTGTTGCTACAAGAACAAAACCCATTTTGATGAGAATGAATCTTTGGTGGATTTTTTAAACGTTACAGTTCCTCTTTTATACACTATAGTCAAACGATATTCCCAACAAAAAACTTCGAGGATATCGTACAAAATTAAAACATTAAACAATAAACGCCGTTATCAATTAATTGCAGCCGTACCAATCTCCTTAGTGCGAACTCTCATAACGCTGCGCAAATCATAGCTAAATATTTTTCCATCGCCTGGTTTCCCGGTATAAGCAGCTTCTTGAATTGCCTTTATTGTTTTCTTTTCCCACTCTTCGGAAGATACTATAATTTCAAATTTAATTTTTGGAAGCATTGTTATGCTAACTTCCGTTCCGCGAACAAGTTCTTTATAACCTTTCTGTTTCCCACACCCCACAACCTGCGAAACAGTAACGCCGTTAACTTCAATTTTAGTAAGAGCTTCTTTTATATCTTCAAATTTCTCTTCGCGAACAATAGCTTCTATTTTTATCATAGATATGTCCCTCCGTACATTGTTAACATCTTGGCAATTTTGCCAGTTTTGGCTTTTTGTCCATAACTTGATATAAACTGTTTTACTTTACGATGTTGCACTCCGTGAACTTTATAACCACGAGCCGTGAATCCTTTGACAGCTTGGGATTCGTAGTCACCTGTCAAGTCCATTAAAACTAGTTGTTATTCATTACCTAGTCTAATCCTGTAAATGACGGATATGCGCTTTCGCCGTGTTCCGATATATCTAAACCAACAAGTTCTTCTCTTCTATCAACTCTAAGAGGAGTAAATATAGAAACAATTCCAGCGCATAACAAAGTACCCACGGTGACCATTACAAAAGTTATAAATATTCCTTCAATCTGCGCAAAAAATTGTGAAACCTTACCGTAAATAAGTCCGGGTTGACCGCCGTTAATTGCAGGATTTACAAAAACTCCCGTCAAAATTCCACCCCATATGCCTCCAATGCCATGACAACCAAAAGCGTCTAGCGCATCGTCAATTTTAAACACTCTTTTGATAAGAGCTATGCCACAGTAACATACGGGGCTTACTGTTACTCCTATAATTAAAGCAGCCCACATATCAACAAATCCTGCAGCAGGAGTAATGCCTACAAGCCCGGCAATAACACCCGTACACGCTCCAATCAAGGTAGCTTTCCCTTGCTTCATTACATCGATAAATATCCACATTAACATGCCAGCTGCCGCAGATACTGCCGTTGTCATAAACGCATGAGCGGCAAGCCCACTTGCCGCAAGAGCACTACCCGCATTAAAACCAAACCATCCAAACAGCAAAAGCCCCATACCCAAAAATACAAACGGGACATTATGTATTCTATACGAAATCTGCATATAGTCAACCCTTCTGCCAATTAAAATAGCAAGGATTAACCCTGTTGTGCCTGAACTTATGTGTACAACATCTCCGCCAGCAAAATCCAAAGCCCCTATTACACCACCGATAAGTCCCCCCTCTCCCCATACCATGTGAGCTAATGGATAATATACAAATATTGACCATAAAGCTATAAACAAAAACAATGCTTTAAATCTCATTCTACCTGCAATAGACCCGGTAATAATTGCCGGAGTTATAAGGGCAAACATCATCTGAAATGCTATAAAAGCAAAAGTAGGTATTGACTTAGTGAGCGAGTCTTTTGTTATTCCCATAAGTCCTACATTTTTAAGAGAACCTATAAAATTTAAGATATCATCTCCAAAAGACAAAGAATAGCCCACTAACATGTACAAAACTATACCCATACCCATAATGAACGCAGAGTTCATCATATTGCTTACCATATTTTTTCTGCGACCCAACCCTCCATAAAAAAGCGCAAGTCCTGGGGTCATAAGAAGAACAAGCGCAGCACAAATGATAATAAAGGACGTATCCCCTGCATCAAACATTTTATACCTCCTCCTATTAAATTACTTAAAATACCTTAAATTCGATATTTTAGCATTACATTTTTGATATTTTAATATTTTGTAAGGCAAAATACAATAAATTTATTATTTTTACGCATAAACATATAGACGTACGCTAAAGAGAGTATAATAATTTTTATTTACTTTGTCAAACGAAATATATGCCAAAATTTAATATTTACAAAAATTTTGCACAAACCACTTGCGCATTTTCTAGTTAAGCATTAGATCACATTGTTTGCAGAAAGACTGTCAATAATCATAGATCAAAGATTTCAAAAGGAGATGGAAAAAATGAAAAACAAAGTAGTGATTAGTTTAGTTTTGGTGTTTTTATTTACAACTCAAATGTTTGCCAAAAACTGTGATAAGTGTTATAGCGTTTTGAATAAAGCAAAGCAGTGTTGCCATTTGGGTGTAGCCACTAACCAATGTCGTCATGAGGACTTTATGACGTGTCCGCACGTTGTGAAGAAATTGCTTATGAACGTGCAGATAATGAAGCGGAGCAACGAAATGGACTTTCTCTCTAATGCGCTGAAACGTTGTGAGGCTAGGGGCTATGCTAGAGTATGGCGTATGACGACTTCTAATGACAAAGAAGAAAATCGCGGGACTACAATCATTATAAAAGCGTTTAAAACGAATCAACTACTACGGACTTGCGTCTGTAGTAGTGAATTAGAATGCAAGCTCCGCTTGTCCTAAATCTTCTTTTTCTCGATATTTTGCATATCGCTTTATCATTTCTTATTATGATAACTTCTCCTGCATAAGTATCTAAATTCTTTAGGCTTGATTGCTATAAGAATTTACAAAAAAGCTTCTCTAAATTAACACAACTGCAAGCTGCTAAGGCTCAAATCGAGTTAAGTATTTTAAAAAATGTGAGATTTTGCTTTACATGTCTGAAATTTTTGTCAAGAATATACTCACTGCAGGACGGCAAATATAGTTTGTAATGTATATTTCAACATAAGTCCAAATTTTATCGTCTTCCGCTATGTTTATCAAATCAACGTTATTTCCTGAACAACTTGAAAGTGTTTTTATAGTTTTTTCTACATCTCTATCAACAAAAGCATTATTATTTTTTAAATAATCCGCAAAAGAGTAGCCTGATTGTTTTAAAAAACGTAAAATAAAAGCCGTTAACGCTCGCTTTGGTGACATACAAACGGCAAGAATTTCCCAAATCCTTAATATTAAATCATACTTAACCGTGTTTGCAAGATTAAAAGGAGCAAATTTATCTCCAATTTCAGCAGCGTACAGAGCGTATATATTTCTTCCAAAATCCGTTTTGATTGTTGTATTATTTTTAAGTATGCACGCTCCTGTTATTTTCGGTCTTGAAAAATTATTATTAAAAACCATAAACTCGCTTTCGGTTAATGGTTCAGTTGCGGCTGAAAGTTTTGCCGCGATTTTTTTTGCGCTTGGTGCAACAGCCTGAATTTTTCCCCATTCGTAAGAATAAATCGTGATAAGTTTATCATACTCACCATGTATTTTTGAGTTGAGAACCAGTCCTTTTATTGTATAGTACATTTTTTAACACAACTTTGTTCACTTTTTTTAAATCGGCATCTTTTATTTTTATGGAGTAATTATTCCATGTTATTTTCTCGCCATTTTCTGGAATTCTGCCGAACAATTCCAAAACCCAATCATTGACTGTAATACAATTGCCCTTTGGAATACTCGGATTCGGTTCATAGTTTACATTAGATACTGATTCATACGCTTGTATAATATATTTATTGCGTTCTATGTATATATTACTGTTTTTTGTTTTAAATCATCTTGATCCCGAACCTCGTCAACCATTTCTTCAAGCAAGTCTTTCACAGACGCTATACCTGTTGTAGAGCCAAATTCATCAACAACTATCGCAATATGTTGGTGACCTATTTTAAACTCTCTGAGTATTTCACTGACATCTGCATTCTCTGGAGCATAGTATGCGGAGCGCGTATTATGTACTCAAGCGCTATAACCCCGCGCTTCGCCACGCGATGCAAGATCTTTTGTATATATTACATTCCTATGATGTTGTTAATATTTCTTCTAAAAAACAGGAACTCTTGAATATCTTGACCAATTTCTCCAAAGATTAAAATAACGCTAGAAATTATTGCCCATAAACAATTTCTATTACATGTCTATTAATCATACAAAAAACAGATGTCGTGACGCACGTGGACACAAAGCTCGTAAGCATATCCACAATAACATTTACAGCTAGAATAATTGTAAGTAGATAATACGGTTCGTGCCATGACAACAAAAATTTGGAAAGTTTTGGAGTTTGAACCATCAGTTTTTTACTCTATAACTTAGACAAACTTGTAATTCCTATTTCCGCTGCAGAAACCCAAGCTGAAACAAATAAAAGCAAAAGAAATATAATTAACCCCGAGAAAACAAACATTTAAATATCTTATCCTGTTTATCAAACATTTTAGTTTTATTTTCAACATCGTAGTCAGTGTATCCGCAAAGATGAAGAACGCCATGTATTGCAAGATACGAAAGTTCTTGCTGCCAAGTATTTCCATATTTTTTTGCCTGTTTTTGAGCGCGATTTTTAGAAATATAAATATCTCCAATAAATAATTCGGGAACCACTAAAAAAGATATTACATCGGTTATACGCCTTACTTTTCTGTATTTTATATTAAGTTTTTTTATTTCCTGATTGCTTACCATTATAAAATTTATTTGGTATTTCTTCACTTTCTCAGATTTCAAAACAGCCACAACAGCTTGTTCTAACAAAGCTACGTACTGTTTTGGAAAATCAACAAAACTTATAAAATTATTGTTTTTATTTGTAATCAATTCTTGCGTGATATATACCCACAATAGTCGAAATCATACTATCGCTTATAATTTTTAAATCTCTTAAAGTTATGGGGCATTCCGAAAACTGCCCATCAATAAATTTATTGTTTATTATTTTTTCCACAGTATCTTTAATTCTTAACGCCGTTGGATCTTCTATACTACGACATGCCGCCTCGCAAGAATCCGCTATCATAACTATTGCCGCAACTTTCGTAGCTGGTTTAGGTCCCGAATATCTAAAATTCTCTATATTCGTATTAGGACCGGATTCTAAAGCTCTGTGATAAAAAACATGCATAGATGTAGTTCCATGATGCTGCCCTATAATGTTAATAATTTCGTTATCGACATTATATTTTTTGGCAAGAGCAATGCCATCTTTAACATGAGAAATCAAAATAAGTTTAGACATTTCCGGAGTTAAATCGTCATGCGGATTATGCCCAGATATTTGATTTTCCATAAAATATTGTGGATTTTTAAGTTTACCTATATCGTGATAATATGCACCTACTCTAGCAAGAAGAGAATTTTCATTTATAGCATTAGCAGCTTGCTCTGCAATGTCCGCCGCCATAATCGAGTGATGGTACGTTCCCGGAACTTCAAGCATAAGTCTTTTGAGCAACAGATTGTTAAAATCTGAAAGCTCTATCAATTTAATATTTGTTGTTCTTGAGAATACTTTTTCAAACAAAGGCATAAACACAAGCATTAAAACGATAGCAAAAGCACCGTTAAGTGTGCCAAAAAAAAGATTGTATTTAAATTGCGAATCGCCGTAACTGCCCAAAAAATAAAACATTGTTATCATAGCTATATTTGCAATAGCAATTTTGACACCTGTATTTATAAAATCCGACCTCCTACGAATACTTTGTACATTTGTTACAACAACAACTCCTCCACAAAGCATAACAAGAAAAATATCAAATCGCATATCGTTTGAAAAAGCTACAAACAAGCTCAAACTTACAGCGTACAAAATGCCGATTCTTGAAGATAAAAGCATTGCCGACATAAGAGAGAACGCAGCTACCGGAGACAAAAACGGCGATACATACTCTCTTGAAATTTGAAATATCAACACCGCAATAATAAAAAGCAGGCACATCAAAACTACCGCATCGTTATCCTCTAGTATTACTTTTTCTTTGTTTTTGGTTTGCACAACAAAAAAAGAAACTATTGTTGTTATAAAAATAGCCACTGCAATCATAACGTTCCAACCTAATCCAAACACTACAACGAGCATGCAGTAAAGCGTTGCGACTGTAAAAAACAGAGAAGCGAAAACCGGTATTTTGATTTCTCTTGAAAACAAGCTCTTAGATTCTCTTACAACAGGACCTTTACGAGCGTCTGTTCTAAGTTCTCTTGCAACTCTTAGAAGAAAAATGCTTATCCTATTTTTTAGTTTCTCCAATAAATTATCCATTCTTCCTCTTTGCATCACGACAAATACACGACATGAGATGATTATTCAAGTTCTCAGCTTTCAGGCGACAGTCATGGCTGTCACGCTGAAGGAACAAAGCGACTGAAGCATCCAAAAGTGTGGACTCTTCACTCCACTCAGATGACAACGATACGCGTCTTTGTTGTCATCCCTCGTCAGGCTTTGCCTGCCACCCTCGATACCTCGTCAATGCCGTTGGCATTGCCATCCCTTTTAGAAGGGCATTGATCTATTTCTATTGATACATTTGTAATCCCATTTTATATTTGTTAGAACATCTCCGTTTAAAAACATTCCCAAAGTCTTTTCTAACATATCTCATCTTTTGCTATACCTCTTCGTCCTTCTGTTAAATCGTGCCACGTTATCTCTTATGCTGCTATTGCTACTCTCTATCAAAGCGCGTCTCCGATTTCGTTATTACTAATTT
>JAIXMY010000078.1 GCA_020328045.1 Candidatus Endomicrobiellum pyrsonymphae | reverse complement strand
TGGCACAATGCTGTACATCTTTTTGGGCATTAACAGAGTAAGAAGGAAAAGTATTCGCCTAAGAAAAAACATGGGCTTATCTGAAAAATACTCGGAAGAGATGATTAAAAATATTTTTGAAAATTTCCCTGTAAACTACAAGCAATTTATAACTTTTGGACACAACACATATCATCAAAATTTTGTTTTTGGCAATTATGCAGAGCCCTTGCAAAATGGCGTTGAAGCTTATCCGGAAATGATAAAAACCATAAAAATGGCAAAAAAGGAAGTTCTGATTTCAAGTTATATTTTTGATTGTGACAGTGAAACAGATAAATTTTTAGAAGCTCTGAAAATTGCCATAGAAAACGGAGCTGAAGTGAAGGTCTTGATTGACGGCATAGGCACTTTAAAATTCTTTCATCGTTCTATAGAAAAAAAACTTGCAAAAATTAAAGGATTGCGATATGGTATATTTCTTCCTCCTTACATTCCTGTGGCAATGCCGTTTGTAAATTTAAGAAATCACAGAAAGATTATGATAATAGACGGCGAAACAGCTTTTTTTGGAGGTATGAATCTTTCCAAAAAAAATATTTTAATTGATGATTTAAAAAACGGTATTTTAGACCTTACTTTCAAAATCAAAGGTCCCGTTATAAGCCAGATATATGAAGTATTTGAATGCGATTGGGAATTTGCTACCGGCCATAAATTTGAATCGTTATATAAAAATACATCAACCGCTCAGTCCGAAAAACTTGCAGCAAGAATAATACCTGACGGACCAGACAATAAAGATGGAATAATCGAGCTACTAGTTCATGGAGCAATCAATACCGCAATAAAAAAAATTCTTATAGTAACGCCTTACTTTCTTCCGGAAAACAATATTCTTACAGCTGTTGAAATGGCTGCAATGAAAGGCGTTGACATTGAGATAATAATTCCCGAGAAAAGCGATTATAACTTTATAAACCGCGCGGTTGAATCTAATTTTTTACGTTTAATTAATTGCGGCGTAAAAATTTACAGAACACCTCCACCGTTTGATCATAGCAAAATCTTAGTAGTTGACGATGAGTGGGTTTTTGTAGGTTCGGCAAATTGGGACGTGAGAAGTTTTAAACTCAATTTTGAATCAAATATAGAAATTTTTAGTAAGAGTTTGGCAGAAAAACTCACCGTTATTGCAGAAACAAAAAGAGAGAATGCGAGACTTATTACGGCTACTGAATGCAAAAATTTTACATTTTTACAACGTATTAGAAATAACGCGTGTAGACTTTTAACGCCTTACGGTTAAACAATGAAACGAAATATGTTTCTATAGTTAAGCAATTTATATATTAGGCGTTGTCTTCTTTATTTTATTCTTTCGCACGTTTGTCGATAAAACACATGGCGCCGTTTCGTGAGTATTTTCAGTTTTCTGCGACGACTGTGTGGCTTTTTTAGCTAGAAAATCCGCTCTATCGTTTTTGGTGTTTCCAGTGTGGCTTTTAACATGTCTCCATTCAATTTCAGTCGACACGGTTTGAAGAAAGTTTACATATTCCATTGAGAGATTGTTTCTTGCTTTCCATTTACCATTTGTAAATTTTTCTATGCCTTCATAATCGTAATTAATTCTTATTTTTTTGACATTATTTTTACTACACCACTTTAATGTTTCGATTACAGATTTTAACTCTCCCCCAAACTGTCTAAATTGAGTATCCGCAACGCTTCCTGAAAGTTCAGCTTTTATCTCGTCGCCCAAGTAAATAACTGCGCCGTAACCTGTAACGCCTGAAATATACGAACCGTCGACAAATGCTTCGAAGATGCCACTGTCTGATGAATAAGTTTCAAAATCGTTTAATTTATTCCAAGTTGATTCAATAATAGAATTTGTTTTGGGGTTCGTAATTTGTCTTTTTAAGGAATAAGTTTTTTTTGATGGTTTATAGTAAAGTGATAATTTTCCTTCAAAAATTCCCTTCGAGCTAACGCTAATTCTTACAAGATAATCTCTAAAAGAATCGTTGTCAAAAAAAACGTCTATGTTTTGTTTTTTCAATTCATTTTGCAACTCCAAAGTTTTTTTTTGTAGTTCTATTCTACACACTGTCATTTTCATTTCACTCATCGCGTTTTACTCCGGAGTCTATAGTTTTTAATAGTTCTTCGGGTATTTCTTTTTTTGTCGAAACTCCAAGCTCTTTTAGTTTTTGCGCTCTTTCTATAAGACTGTCCCCTGTTTTATCAGAAGAAGAAAGTCTCTTTATGGCTTCTTGAGTTTTGTCTTTTGCTTCCGATAGTTTCTTATCAGCTTCAATTAGAGTCTGTACAAATGTTACAAACTTATCGTATAAGTTCCCGCCTTGCTTTGCTATCTCAAGCACATTTTTCTTTTGATATTCTTGGTGCCATATACATTCAATAGTTTTCAATGTTGCCAAAAGCGTTGAAGGTGTTACAATTACAATATTTTTTTTAAATGCGTAACCGATAAGTTCAGGCTTTTCCATAAGCGCAAGAGAAACGGCTCCATCTATAGGTACAAACATCAATACATATTCAGGATGATTAAGATTTTCAATGTTGGCGTAATCTTTATCAACAAGCTCGTCTATGTGTTTTTTTACGCTTGCAACGTGCTCTTTTAAATATATTTTTTTATCATCTTCGTTCTGCGAATTATAATATTTTTCATAAGAGGAAAGAGAAGTTTTTGCGTCTAATACAATATGTTTATCGTCAGGCAGATTTACTACATAATCGGGTATTTTTGTACCGTCAAGAGTGTTTTTAAATTGTTTTTGTGAGATGTAATTTACGCCTTTAAGCATACCTGCATATTCAAAAATTCTCTCGAGAGTAAGCTCGCCCCATATTCCTTGAAGCTTGTTCTCCCCCTTTAAAGCCCCTGCAAGATTGTTTGCTTCTTCGCTAACTTGTTTGTTAAGACTAACTAGTTTTTCTAATTCTTTTTGCAATCCTGACATTTTCTCAGCTTCATATATTTGAAGATTTTCAACTTTGTTTTTAAACTCATCAATTTTTGTTTTAAACGGAGCAACTACGCTTTCAAAAGAAATTTTATTTAAATCGGTAATTTTTGAATTTTTACCTTCTAACACTTTTGACGCAATATTTTCAAACTCTATCTTGATATTATTGCTAAGTTGTGTTTGGTTAGCAATAGTGTCTGTTAAGTTGCTTATTTTTTGTTCTTTAGTGGCATTATCTTTTGATACGGATAGATATTTTCTTACAAACAAACAAGCGCCTACGGCAACACCAAGTAAGAATGTTAAAATTAAAACCAATATACCCATAAATAATCCTAATATAGTCAAGTCGCTTCAAGTTGCGCCAGCGATGGTTTTGCGAGGAATGAAATGACGAAACAATTCAGCATTGTTGTCGTCCATAGTTTTTTGTTTATCGCATAACCAAAAATTTTACATAAAAAAAAGACCTTTGCCAATATCGCTGTAGAAGCAAATATTGCGATAATTCTTTTCTTTTTATCAGTAGATTTTTATAGGCTCTGTATAGCAAAATAATGAAAACGGATATCGACGTAACAAATAAACAGAAAAACAATAGTCTTTTAAAGGCAAAAGCGCCAAGACATAAATATCCTATCAGAGGAATGATAATACACAGAAAAATCAGCGGTTGTCTAATATGTTTTTTGTTGATTTTTATATATGTTGTTTCTGCCACTATGAAAAAGAAAATATGTCCAGCATAAAAAAATAAGTTTGTAATGAAAGATAAACTTTCAGAATGAACTGCGCCGTAAAACACACTAAGGCAAAACACAAAATCGATACAATTGCCTAAAGAATATGAAGAAAATGAAGCTCAGCGGCAAGAAATTTTGATACTTTGAAAAGAACGGACAATATCTTGCTATATCTTAAAACTTATTTCCGGAACAAATTTCTTTATAATTGCAATAGTTACAGAAAAAAGTGTTTCCGGTTAGCGTAAATTCTTTTTTGTCTTTAGGAATATTTTTTTCTATATCTATAAGGTATTCATACATATCTTTTGTTTCTGTTTCTACAGTGTTTGCAAATTCTGAAATCGCAGAATCATTAATTTTAACGCTTTTTTCGTTGTATTGAGGATAAAGATAAACTATCGTAGAGACAATATCTGCAGCATTTTTGCCAAAATGATAATTTGCCCAAAGTGAATAACCGGTGAGTTGCCTTGAATGCTTCTTCTCATCAGCTTTACCAGTTTTCCATTCCATTATATATATTTTATCGTCAATAGGAAATAAAAAATCAACTTTACAAAAAGCTTTGAAACCGTTTATTCTTGTTTCGCCAAAACCGTCAGGTTCTATAACCCATTGCGAGCTTTGAGGAACGGCATTTCTTTCTATCCATGAAAATCGTGGACTGTTTAGAAAATTTTCTAATACACTTTTTATTTTTGTATAAATTTCTGAGGTAGAAACAATTTCGCCTTTGTAGTAATGCTCAAAAAAGGTTTTTGAGTTGCAGTACTTTTCCGTCATATTGAAAGCATATTTAAAAAATTTATCCTTGTTTATTGGTTTTGCGCTTATTTGAAATCTTTTTAGTATGTCCTTTATAATATCGTGCGCAATGTTTCCGGTTTCAAGCGCTCTAGATGTTAAACTTTTTAAAAATTGTATTTTTTCAAGCGGTATGTCCTTATTAAATTTTGCATAATAGTCATAAAAATACTGTCGCTTGCAATTAGAAAATCTATCGTATCTTGATACAGACCATCCTAAAATATCAGTGTATTTAAACTTTTTTATATCGTTCATTTTCGTTATAACGTCTCCTTATTTTTAAAACACAACATTCTTTGCTAATTCATTCTACATTTCAGCTCTTTCTGCGTACACAAAAATACTGCTACTTCACCGGTTAGCAACGAAACAGCAATAGCATCACTGATTTTTAATATCCCTACCTTTTAACAAATCTACGTAATCAGATATCCAAACTTCGTTGTATTGCTGTTTAGCAAGTTTGGCAATTACAATATCCGCTACTTTTTCAGACATCTTTTCAACTACGCATGTCTTAAGCCAAGATAAATAAAAATATCGATGTTAATTAGTAGCAATTTTTTACATCTGCGTAAAATTGCTTAGTCTTTGGAGTTAGCGTATCGCAGTAGCAATATCTTTCATTAGGTTACTGTCGGATGTTATTGGCGCACGCAATCCATGCTACGCTTTGAGCATTGACGCACGCTTTATTCTTTACATGACGACTGCTGTTTGCTCCCCAAAGATTTGTTCCCGGAAGACCAGTAGCTATGAGGTTACCAGCCTCGCCAAAAATAAAACCAAAACTAATAGCTGTTAAAATTAGCTTTTTCGTATCCCATTCTTTTAAGCCATTAGACTCTTTAATTTTACTATTACTCTGCCAACTAGATGCAATGCGCTTTTAGTACTGAGATTCTATCAATTATAAGAATATCTTTCAAATTCATAAAACTATTTTACACAGTTGTTACAAGTCTGCATTTAAAGAAAGAAAAGAGCGTTTTTCTGCTCAAATAGGAGGAATATGGAAATGAAGACAGAGATAAGACTAGTTGACAACACTGGTACGCCGATGTTGACACGTTATGAAATCTGCA
>JAIXMY010000014.1 GCA_020328045.1 Candidatus Endomicrobiellum pyrsonymphae | reverse complement strand
TGTGTAAATAAGGGAAGTACCTCGACTGTTAGGTTTAAGAGCATGAAATATGGTGATAAGCTTCTTGAAATTAATCACTCTAAATACCCCTTTCGTTCTTGCAGTTCAAACTCTTTAAACTCTTCTTACTTTGTTCTTCAGAATCTAAATCCTATTTTCGTACTCTTTTAAATAATCAAGCTATAACTATTGTCATTATACAAATTTAATCACTTACTTTTTCAATCACTTACTTTTAACATTTTAACCTTGAAAATTATATTTTGAAAGTTGGTACAATGAAGTTAACAGCAAAGGTTGGGTCAAAGGTTTGGCTTAAGCCAAACCTTTGGGATTGGCGTAAATTATGTGAGACGCAAAATGCAGTATTACAACAAATTTTACGTGCTTGCGCAGACATTGGAATTACCCGCGCTGTCCAAAAAGCAACGCTCTTATTGAGTGTTTTTGCAGGACGGTAAAAGAGCAGTTCGTTTGTAGAAATGAAGATTGTTTGGCAAATAAGAAAATCAAAAGATGGCTTTTTTGATATAATACGCAAAGAGGACACAAGTCTTTAAATTACGAAACGCCACTTCATTGTTTGCAACTACTTCACAATTTCCTGAAGCGTGCATTATGTTGTGATGTTCTACAAACGTTTGACATTAACACTCGACTAAGGTATAATTGCCGAGTGAAGGAGATAATAAATTGATCATTTGGATTTATGCGTAGTCTATAATGATTGGATTTTGCATTGGTCAAAAACAAAAAAATTAAACTATGCGTTGTTTTTATAGCAGTTGTGGAAAGTTCTTTTTTTCCAGTTCCATCCGATGTTCCTCTTTATACCTATAGTTGTTGCAGAGCCAAAAAATTGGTGGAAAAGGGCTTTAATTTGCACGTCAGGTTCTGTGTTTGGCGCTTTTTTAGGCTATGTGATAGGAAAATTTTTACAATTTTCACAATGCTGTTGCAGTGGTTGGTGAAAAGTATGCAAATAATGCTTTTTTAAGCATTTTTGCCGGTGCATTTACGCCGATCCCGTATAAAGCTCTAACAATTTCGGCAGGAAGATTTAGTATTTCTTTGCATGTTTTGTTTTTCGCTTCAATACTCGGAATAGGTGGGCGGTTTTTTGTTGTTGTAGTTGCTCTCAAATTTTTTGGTAAAAAGATACAAAACACAATAGGAAAATACTTTAATGTTTTATTAATGATATTTTTAGTATTGCTTATTGCAGGTTTTCTTGTGCTTAAATATAATGGTAACGGTTTTTCGCATATACGTTCTTCGTTGATAGGTACGTTAAAAACCAACTCGATTGTATTGAAATCCATAATGCTAGGAACATGGCAATAAATAATTTTAGTGGATTTTGATAGTAGAGCTGGAAGCAGAAAAGTTTTTGTTCAGGTTTTTGGAGAACAATAAGTGAGTTTGAAAGTTATTGCAGGAACGGCTAAGGGCAGGTTACTAAAAACTCTTCCTCAGGAGGATTTGTCTATACGTCCAATGCTTGGCAGAATGAAAAAATCAATTTTTGATATAGTACAATCTAAAGTTCCGGATTCTAAATTTCTCGATTTGTTTGCAGGTGTGGGTTCTGTTGGAATTGAAGCGCTTTCTCGTGGCGCTAAGAAGGTTGTATTTGCAGAACTGAGCAATGTTTCTTTATCGCTCATTAAGCATAATGTCAACACGCTTGGCTTTGCCGACAGAGCGAGAATTGTTAAGTGCGATGTCATAAAAGATTTTGATGTTTTACAGGATAAATACGACATAGTTTTTATGGGAGCGCCTTACAAGGATGGTGATAAAAGGGCGCTTGTGCTTACGTACCCTGCATTAAAAAATGTTGTGCGGTACGATATTTTGAAAGATAATTCTATACTTATAGCGCAAAAACATATAAAGGAATCTGTTGGCGAGGTTGCGGGGCTTGAATGTATTAGAGTAGAGAAATACGGATATACTGTTATTTCTTTCTATAAGACGAATAAAAAATGAGACAAGACTTTAAAATAAGCTATTCGAGGGTAAGCACATATTTGTTTTGCCCTTATAAATACAAACTGATATATTTGGATAATATGCATATTCCGGTTAATGCTGATATTACTTTTGGGCATATTATTCATAAAACACTTGAACAATTTCACAGTGAGACGGAACAATCGTACGACAATTTATTTGAATATTACGATTCTTCGTGGAAAAAAGATGGTTTTACCGATCCTCAGCAAATTTTTGAATATTATAATCGCGGTAAGCATATGCTTGAGAATTATTATAAATCTTTTAGCGAATCTGAAGCTGAAGTTTTGTATGTTGAGAAAGCGTTTGACGCAAATATCGGCAAATATAGATTTATAGGTATTATAGACAGAATTGATAAATATTCCGATGGAACTTATGAAGTTATGGATTATAAAACCCATGCGAAAATATGGGAACAAGAAAGAATAGATAAGGATTTGCAGTTAAGTTTCTATGCTTACGCCTGTAGGAATGTTTTTGGTTTTAATCCTGATAAAATAGCCGTCTATTTTTTATCGGATAATAAAAAAATTTATACGAAAAGATCTCAAATGGAAATAAATGTCGCAGTAAATGTCGCAATAGAGGTAGCTGAAGCTATAGCGGGTGAAAATTTTGATCCGGATACATCGAAGTGTCAGTTTTGTAATTTTAAGTTGAAGTGTAAGTATTCTATAGCCAACTATAGCTAAGCATAACGCCGAGAGTCATTCTTAATGTTCTAATAAGAGGTGTGGAAAATGAAATCGTTGACAGTGGTGAAATTTGGCGGAAGTTTAACTAAAAATCCGCATGTACAAAATAGATTTCTTGAAGAACTTGCGGTAATTTCGCGAAGACAACAAATGATTTTAGTTCATGGCGGTGGACTAGAAATAAATGCGTTGCTTGAAAAATTTTCTATAACCGGTAAGTTTATTGATGGTTTAAGGTTTACGGATGCAGGTACACTCGGTGTTGTGGAAATGGCTTTGAGCGGTAAAGTAAACAGAACTTTAACGACGGGACTTATAAAAAAAGGCGCAAATGCGGTTGGGATTTCGGGCAAAGACGGTAAAAGCGTAATATGCAAGCAGATTCAACGACTTGGTTTTGTTGGCGAACCTGTTAAAGTAAATAAAAAACTTATAGACGTCTTAATAAAATCAGGTTTTTTGCCTGTGATAGCTTCAGTTGCTTCGGATTCTAACGGCAATGTCTTAAATGTTAATGCCGATACTTTAGCGTCGTCGATAGCAGTAGCTTTCAAAGCGCAAAAACTTATATTTTTGACGGATGTCCCCGGTGTTTTTGATAAAAACAAAAAAATAATTAAAGAAATCAGATTAAAAGACATAAGCGCGCTTGTAAAAGACGAGACTATAACCGGTGGAATGATACCCAAGATTAAAGGTTGCATAAATTCTGTTAAAAAAGGCGTAAAAGAAGTGTGGATAGCGAATGACATAAGCGAAATACGGAAAATAAAAGGAACAGTAATAAAGAAATGAAGATAAAGCAAATTGAAGATAAGTATTTTATGCATACGTACAAGCGTAATAATTTGGTTGTAAAAAAAGCTAAAGATCAGTTTGTGTGGGATGAAAACGGAAAAAAATATTTGGATTTTTTTGCGGGTATAAGCGTATGTAACGTCGGGCATTGTAATGATTCTGTTGTGAAAGCTGCGAAAGCTCAATTGGATGTTTTTGCTCATGTTTCAAATTTGTATTATGCCAAATCTCAAATTAAATTGGGTGAAGAACTTTCTAAAAGAGCGTTTCCCGGAGCTAGGGTTTTTCTGTCAAATTCCGGAGCTGAGGCGAACGAGTGCGCAGTAAAACTTGCAAGGAAATGGGGCTTTTTAAATCCTTCTAAAAAAGGTAATCGTTATGAGATAATTTGTTTTGATAACTCGTTTCACGGAAGAACTATAGCAACTCTTTCTGCCACGGGACAGAAAAAATTTCATGAGTATTTAAAACCGTTGCAGGAAAAATTTGTTTTTGCTGAAATTAATAATATTGGTTCTGTAAATAAACTTATAAACGACAGAACTGTCGCAGTAATGATAGAGCCTGTACAGGGCGAAGGAGGAGTGATTCCTGCCAAGAAAGCATTTTTAAAAGACTTAAGAAAATTGTGCGATGAAAAAAATCTTCTTTTGATTTTTGATGAAATTCAGTGTGGCGTTGGACGTACTGGGAAATTTTACGCTTTTGAAAATTACGATGTTAAACCTGATATTGTAACTATGGCAAAATCTTTGGCTAACGGGTTGCCCTTAGGTGCTACCGTTGCAGGTAAGAGATGCGCCGAAGCTTTTGTATATGGAGATCACGGCTCTACGTTCGGCGGCAATCCCGTGTCTTGCGCCGCGTCTCTTGCTGTGTTGAAAATTATAAATGCAAAGTTTTTGAATAATTCCGCAAAAGCCGCAAAATATCTTCGTAAAAAATTGGATGGTTTAAAGAAGAAGTATTCTGCAATAAAAGAAGTCAGAGGACTTGGTTTAATGTTAGGTATCAGTCTTGCTGTTAACGGTAAAGATGTTGTAAATTATTGTTTAGACAAGGGATTAATTATAAACTGTACTCATGATACTGTGTTAAGACTTTTACCGCCGCTAATAATTACGAAAAAAGATATAGACTGCGCTGTAAAGATTTTGGATGAAGCATTGAACCATATGCTTAATTGCTAGGTGTTCCACTTTTTTAAAAGAGGTGGCGATGCCAACGGCATTGGCGGGATATTGAGATTGCAGGTCTGACTACAAATATATGAGAGGAGTTCAAAATGGCAACAGAAAGAGGTAGAATTAAAAAAGTAGTAGTAGCTTATTCAGGTGGACTCGATACGTCTGTTATTTTGTCTTGGGTTAAAGAACATTATAACTGCGAAGTTATAGCTTGTTGTGTTGATGTTGGTCAGGGAAAAGAGCTTAATGGACTAAACGAAAAAGCAAAGAAAACAGGCGCTTCAAGATCTTATATAGTTGACGCAAAGAGAGAGTTTGTTACGGAGTATATATATCCTGCAGTAAAAGCAAATGCTTTATATGAAAACAGGTATTTTTTGGGAACGTCTCTTGCAAGACCTATTATTGCCGAAAAAATTGCAGAAATTGTAAAAAAAGAGAATGCAGATGCTGTTTGTCATGGTGCAACAGGCAAAGGGAATGATCAAGTTCGTTTTGAGCTTGCGTTCAAGGCTTTGATTCCAAATGTAAAAATTATTGCACCTTGGAGAGAATGGGAAATAAGATCAAGAGAAGATGCTATTAACTACGCTAGAAAGAGAAATATTCCCATTCCTGTAACGAAATCAAAGCCTTATTCGTCAGACGCAAATTTATGGCATATATCTTATGAAGGCGGTATTTTGGAAGATTTGGGAAGCGTGTACGACGAGTCAATGTTTAAAATGACTGTTTCTCCGGAAAAAGCTCCGAATAAACCGACGTGTGTTTCCATATCGTTTGAGAAAGGTATTCCTGTTGCGGTTGACGGCAAAAAATTACAACCTGTGGAATTGATTACAAAATTAAATAAAATTGCCGGAGCAAATGGAATAGGAAGAATTGATATTGTTGAAAATAGACTTGTAGGTATGAAGTCTAGAGGCGTTTATGAATCTCCTGCAGCTACTCTTTTGTATGCCGCGCATGAAGAATTAGAGTCAATCGCTCTTGATCGCGATACATTGCATTTTAAACAATCCTTATCTTCTAAGTATGCTGAAATTGCGTATTATGGGTTATGGTTTTCTCCCTTAAGAGAAGCTCTTGACGCATTTATTGACGAAACTCAAAAATATGTTGTTGGAAACATCAAATTAAAACTTTATAAGGGCAATATTACGACTGTTTCAAGAGATGCAGAATATTCTTTGTATTCAGAGAAACTTGCAACTTTTGAAAAAGATGAAATCTATAATCACAAAGATGCAGAGGGATTTATTAATCTTTGGGGATTGCCTACTAAAGTTCAGGCAATGTTAAGAAGAAATAAATAAAATTTGTTTTTATCATAAAGTGAACCATAATTAAACAGAAAACAGTAAATGAAGGGGTGTGATGAATAGGCTGTTTGCAGTGGTGATTGCGTTATGGATTTGTTGTATGTCTAGATGATATTATATACGAATAAAGTTAGTTAAGCATATAGTACACATCTTCTTAAATATAGTCAATCGACTGTAAGCGCATGAACAAGTAAAACTATATGAAAAGGGGGCAACACATAGCATGAAAGTACTGGTTGTTAATTGCGGTTCATCATCTGTTAAATATGCTCTATTTGAAATGGACGAAGAACAAAAAATCGCTTGGGGGTTAATTGAGCGCGTAGGTCTTCCCGAAGCATATTATAAAAGACAGACAATAAGCGCCGAAGAAAAAAAAGAAGTAGTGAAAGTTAAAAATCATACAGAAGCAATTGAGCTTGTAATAGAAGAGTTGTTAGATAGAGAAGCTGGAAGCATTACGGATATAAATGAAATTGCTATTGTAGGTCATAGAATAGTTCATGGTGGCGACAAATTTTCAAAGTCAGTTTTAGTGACTGAAGAAGTAAAAAAGGATTTAAAGGATTGTTTTTCTATAGCGCCTCTGCACACACCCGCTCATTATGCAGGTATTATCGCAGTAGAAAAAATGCTTCCGGGAATACCTTCAGTCTTGGTTTTTGACACAGCTTTCCATCAAACAATGCCTGATTATGCATACATGTATGCGTTGCCTTATGAATTTTATGAAAAAGACCACATACGAAGATATGGCTTTCACGGAACCTCTCACAATTATGTTTCCCAAAGAGCTGCCAAAATGCTAGGAAAACCTTTGACCAAGTTGAATTTAATTACAGCTCATTTGGGTAATGGTAGTAGTATAACGGCTATTGAAAAAGGGAGAGTTGTGGATACGTCTATGGGTTTTACTCCTCTTCAGGGAGTTGTGATGGGAACAAGATGTGGTGATATAGATCCTGCGATTATAGCTTATCTCTTAGACAAATATTCGCAGTATAAAAAAGGCTCTGTTTTAAATGATTTACTTAATAAAAAAAGCGGTTTGGCAGGTATATCAGGCATTTCCGGAGATATGAGAGCTATTATTCAGGCAGTTGGTGAAGGCAATAAAAGAGCTGAGCTTGCTTTTGATATGTTGACGTACAGTATAAAAAAATACATAGGCGCTTATTACGGAATATTAAATGGCGTAGATGGTTTAGTTTTTACTGCAGGTATTGGCGAAAATTCTGCCCTGGTAAGAGAGTCTGTGTGCAAAAATTTGAGCGTTTTGGGCATCGAGGTAGATATTAAAAAGAACAGAGAATGTTCAGATGAAGAGAGATTTATTTCAACTAAAAAATCAAAGGTAAAAGTTATGATAATTCCTACAAATGAAGAGTTAATGATTGCGAGAGAGTCTAAGAGTGTGTGTTGACAAACAGATGAGTAACATCTTATAATCTGTGACTAACTAACTTTATATTAATGCAGTTGTATCAGTATAAAATTAGTTGGTTATAGGGAATTGTTATGAAGGAATTAATTGTTAGTTTGTCTGATTTTTTGAAAACAGATGTCATTGAAATACTATCGTATAAATACAAAGGCGATATAGGTTTTGTGTCCGATATTGCCGTGTCTCTTAAAGCTGTCAAAATATCTGATGGTAAAATACGTGTAAGTGGCGATATAAGCGGGACCATTGAGCTTGAATGTTCTCGTTGTCTTCGCGGTTACAGCCATTCTTTAGTAATTCCTATAGGTGTCGATATTGATATTATAAATGGACGCGTTGATATTGGCGATGAGGTTAGGCAGCTGTTGTTGCTTGAAATGCCGATGAAGCCTCTATGTAACGAGGATTGCCAGGGAGTGTGTAAAATTTGTGGTAAATACAATAAAAAAGATGATTCTTGTACTTGTATCGAGAAAGATAATGACCTTATCAGAATCAAAGAGAGATGGAAAGAATTTTTAGATAAGGACAACCGGAGGAAGTAAAAATGCCAAATCCAAAAAGAAAACATACCCCTCATCGCAGAGATTGTAGAAGATCAGCGAATTCAAAGCTTGATGTCCCAAATTCAGGCAAATGTCCTAACTGCGGTGTAGCAAAAATGTCTCATAAGATATGTGCTGAATGTGGCTTTTATAACGGCAAGCTTGTTGTGCCTAAGAAAATGAAAAAATCTGAGAAGTCAGCGCTACAACAGCAGATGGCTGACAAACAATGATAATTGCGCTAGATGCAATGGGTGGAGATTTTGCGCCTGTTTCAACAGTTGAAGGGGCGATTTTCGCAGCTAAAGAATCTAAACATAAAATTCTGCTTGTAGGTCATGAAAAGCTTATAGCGGAAGAAATGTTAAAACATAGCAAAAAGTACGATTTAGTGTCTCTTGAAAATATAGAGATAGTTAATGCGAATGAGATTGTTGCCATGGACGAACATCCTGTAAAAGCTGTTCGTCAAAAAAAAGATTCTTCTTTGTCTGTTTGTGCAAAACTTGTTGCGGACAGAAAGGCCGATGCTTTTGTTTCTATGGGTAACTCCGGAGCCGTTATGGCTGCAGCGCTTTTTTATTTAAGAAGAATAGATGGTGTTTTGCGCCCTGCGATTTCAACATCTTTTCCTACTATTGATGGATATTGCGTAATTTCCGATGTGGGTGCAAATGTTGATTGTAAACCTGAACATCTTGTCCAATTTGGAATAATGGCAAGTTTGTTTTGCGAAAAAGTTACAGGAATCAAAAGACCGAGAGTTGGTTTAGTTTCAATTGGTGAAGAGTCTACAAAAGGCAATGAACTTACTTTGGTAGCCTTCGACCTTCTAAAACAAGCAGATATTAATTTTATAGGCAATGTTGAGGGGAGAGATATTCCGCAGTCTAAAGCTGACGTTGTTGTATGTGACGGATTTGTAGGAAACATAATATTAAAATTCGGCGAAGGTCTTGCTGAAATGGTGCTTAAGCTTATTAAAAAGGCCTTGAAGCAGCACCCTTTAGCATGGGCATCGTTTCCTTTTTTGTGGCTTGCAATAAAAGATTTAAGAAAAAGTGTGGATTATAATGAAGCCGGAGGAGCGCCTCTTTTAGGTGTTGACGGCATCTGCATAGTCGGGCATGGAAACTCAAGTGGCAAGGCTGTAAAAAATGCGATACTTGCCGGAGCAAAAGCGGCTGAACATAATCTTACAGATGGGATTAAAGAAGCAATAGCAAAGTACAACAATAAGGAAGGTCGGACAATAGATGAGTAAAAAATTTGGCGTAAAGATTTTAAGTACCGGTTCATATTTCCCTAAGAAAGTTCTTACAAATGCAGATTTGGAAAAAATAGTTGAAACTTCCGATGAATGGATAAGCGCAAGAACAGGTATTCAAGAGAGAAGAATATCTGAAAAGAATGAATATACTTCAGATCTTGCTTATAAAGCTTCCCTTGATGCGCTAAAGACCGCAAATATTACACCTGAGCAGATAGATTTAATACTTGTTGCTACTGTTACTCCGGACATGTTTTTTCCATCAACAGCTTGTTTTTTACAAAAAAAACTAGGTCTTATGTTGGCTCCGGCCTTTGATTTGTCTGCCGCGTGTAGCGGATTTATATACGGCATTACAACTGCAAGAGCTTTTATCGAATCCGGATTGTATAAGACTATTCTGTTAGTTGGAGCTGAAGAACTATCTAAAATTACAGATTGGACTGACAGAAATACTTGCGTTTTGTTTGGCGATGGCGCTGGAGCAATGATTTTGTCAACTTCAGATGAAAGTGGCGACGTTTTGTCAACATATATCGGAGCTGACGCGTCTTATTCAGATTTACTTTTTATGCCTGCTGGCGGAACTGTAAATCCTGCTACGGTAGAAACTGTAAACGCAAAGATGCATACAACAAAAATGCAAGGCAGAGATGTGTTTAAAGCTGCGGTTCAAAAGATGGCTTTTGCAGCTCAGAAAGCACTTGAATTTTCAGGAAAAAATCTTGAAGATATAAAACTTTTTATTCCTCATCAAGCAAATATGAGAATAATTGAAGCTGTTGCTAAAAAGATTGGTATTTCTATGAATAGCGTTTTTGTAAATATTCATAAAACTGGAAATATTTCGTCAGCAACTACGATTACGGCTTTGGACGAGGCTATAAAAACCGGCAAGTTACAGAATGGTGATATTGTAGAATTAATTGCTTTTGGCGGTGGTTTTACTTGGGGTGCCGCGGTGATAAGAGTTTAGAGTATGTGCGATGAAACGAAAACGTCTTTGGTCGTCATCTTGAGAGGGGCGGAGCGATTGAAATATCCGATTGTTGTCTTTTTGGTTGTGGCTTTACACTTTAGCAAGAGGTTAAAATGTCAAAAATAGCGTTAATGTTTCCCGGACAGGGAGCTCAAACTGTGGGAATGGGTAAAGATCTCTATGACAAGTATTCAAAAGCAAGAGAAATAATAGATTTATCCGGAGACATGCTTAAAAAGATTATTTTTGAAGGTCCCGAAGAAACTTTAAAACTTACTAAATACACGCAACCTGCAATATTTACTGTTAGTATGGCAGCTTTTGCTGTTTTTAAAGAATTGTTTGATTCTGCTGATGTTGAGTTTGTTGCCGCAGGTCATTCACTAGGAGAATATTCTGCTTTATGCGCTGCGGGATTCTTTGGCTTCGAAGACGGCTTATCCATGGTGAAAGCCAGAGGGGAATTTATTCAGAAATCTTCTGAAGAAAATCCGGGCTTAATGGCTGCGATTTTAGGCATGGAGAAATCTGTCGTTGAAGATATATGTAAACAAGCTTCAAATTTGGGTGTTTGTGAGGCAATTAATTTTAATTCGCCCGGGCAAATTGTTATAGCTGGGACTACGTCTGCTGTAAATAAAGCTGTTGAACTTGCGGCGGTAGCAAAGGCAACAAAAACTATTATTTTGAATGCTTCGGGACCGTTTCATTCTTCTCTTATGATACCCGCTTCAGGTAATATGGCAAAAGAACTTGAAAAATATAAATTTAGTATCCCATCTTTTGGGGTATATACAAATTGCGATGCATCCTTAACAACCGCTGTTTCTATAGTTAAAGAAAAACTTGTAAAACAAATTAAAAGTTCTGTAAAATGGGACGAAAGTATTCAAAACATTATTGCTTCAGGTTTTAACAAGTTTATAGAAATTGGTCCGGGAAGAGTTTTGTCTGGACTTTTAAGAAGGATAGACAGAACAAAAAGAGCATTTAACATAGAAGATTCAATGAGTTTACAGAAAACGTTGGAGGAATTAAATAAATGAGACTTCGAGGTAAATCTGCGGTCATCACGGGTTCGGCACAGGGAATAGGTAGGGCAATAGCAGAGGTTTTTGCTTCAGAAGGAGCGCAACTCGTAATTTCTGATATCAGTATAGAGTCGGCGCAGAAGACTGCTGAAGAAATAAAAGTAAAATATGGAGTTGAAACTGTGGCAGTTGCAGGTAATGTTGCAAAATTGGAAGATTGCGGAGCTTTAATAGAAGCTTCTCTTGACAAATTCTCTAAAATAGATATACTAATCAACAATGCTGGTATCACGAAGGATAACCTCGTTCTAAGAATGAGCGAAGCTGAGTGGGATGCTGTTATTGCTGTTAATCTAAAGGGTGTATTCAATTGTATAAAAATTGCAAGTAAGCCCATGCTTAAACAGAGACAGGGAAGGATTATAAATATAGCTTCTGTAGTAGGACAGATGGGCAATGCAGGTCAGGTAAACTATTCTGCTTCAAAAGGCGGAGTAATAGCGATGACAAAAACATGTGCGAGGGAATTTGCTTCAAGAAATATTTTGGTAAATGCAATTGCTCCGGGGTTTATTCGCACTGCAATGACTGATAAATTGACGGAGGATCAAAAACAGATTATGACTTCGACAATACCTCTTTCAAGACTCGGGGAGGTAGCCGATGTAGCCAAAGCGGCATTGTTTTTTGCGAGTGATGATTCGTCCTACATAACGGGTCATATTTTGGCAGTTAACGGCGGGATGTACATGTAGAGTGAAGTTGTTTGACTGTTTTCCAACCACAGAAAATTGGATGAAATAAAAAATTAAAGGGGGAAGTACAAAATGGCAGATTTTGAAGCTAGGGTAAAGGAAATTATCGTTGAGCAGTTAGGTGTGGATCCTGCTGAAGTAGCAACAGGGGCATCATTCGTCAACGATTTAGGCGCAGATTCTTTGGATACTGTAGAACTTGTCATGGCTTTTGAAGAAGAATTCGGTATTGAAATTCCTGACGAAGAAGCAGAAAAGATCCAGACAGTAGGAAATGCGGTGGATTATGTAAAAACACACACCGCAAAATAAGGCATTAAAATGAACAAAAGAATAGTTATAACCGGTATAGGTGTTGTTACGCCTATAGGTATAGGTAGTGCGGAATTCACCCAAGCTTTAAGAAATGGTAAATCCGGCGTTTCAGTCATTGAATCATTTGACACAAGTGCATACGCGACAAAATTTGCCGCTACTGTTAAAAATTTCGAGCCGGAACGATTTATTGAAAAGAAGAAAGTCAAAAAGATGGCAAGATTTACGCAGCTTGGTTTTGCGGCTGCAAAAATGGCTGTTGAAGATTCTGGACTTGATATTACTAAAGAAGATTTATCAAGAATTGGCGTTATAACAGGGACAGGAATCGGAGGTTTAGACATAATCGAAGATGAAGAGCGAACTCTTTTAGATAAAGGTCCGAGAAGGGTCAGTCCCTTTCTTATTCCTATGATAATTACAAATATGCTTCCCGGCGAAATTGCCATAAAATACGGTTTTACAGGACCAAATTATGCAGTTACAAGCGCGTGTGCTTCATCTAATCATGCTATGGGGGATGCTCTGGGACTTCTTCGTAGCGGTGATGTGGATGTAATAATTTCAGGCGGTTCGGAAGCGGCGGTTGTTCCTTTAGGTCTTGCCGGTTTCTGTTCTATTAAAGCGCTTTCTCAGAGAAACGATGAACCTCAGGAAGCGTCAAGACCCTTTGACAAAAACCGTGATGGCTTTGTCATGGGTGAAGGAGCGGGGATAGTTGTTCTTGAAACTTTGGATCACGCGTTAAGCAGAGGAGCAAAAATATATGCAGAATTAGCAGGATACGGAGCATCTGACGATGCTTATCATATTACGGCACCGGAGCCTGATGGCAAAGCTGCTATTGTGGCTATGGAAAAAGCTATAGCTGATGCTGGTGTTTCTAAGGAAGAAATTGACTATATAAACGCGCATGGGACATCAACGGCGTTAAATGATAAGACGGAAACCTTTGCGATTAAAAAAGTTTTTGGTGATAAAGCGTATGAGATACCTATTTCATCGACCAAGTCAATGACAGGGCATCTTTTAGGCGGCGCCGCCAGCGTGGAACTCGTAGCTACCGTTCTTGCAATGCAGAAAGGTTTTATACCTCCAACCATCAACTATGAAACCCCTGACCCTGATTGTGATTTGGACTATGTTCCAAATACGGCAAGGATACAGCAAATTACTTGTGCTCTTTCAAATTCTCTAGGATTTGGCGGGCACAACGCAATTGTTATAATAAAAAAATATGTTAAATAAAGATCATGTAGAACTTCAAAAAATTATTGGATATAACTTCAATGATATTGGAGTTTTAATAATGGCGTTAACGCACAAATCTCATGTTGCGGAAGCCGATATAAAGAGCTGCAATGAACGTATAGAGTTCTTAGGAGACAGTATTTTATCGGCTGTTGTTGCAGAAATGTTGTACGCAAGATATCCGTGCGAAAGCGAAGGCAAACTATCGCAGTTTAAAGCCCAAATTGTTTCGACTTCTAGTTTAAGTATTTGGGCAAAAGCAATAAATTTGGGCGATTATATTTTTTTAGGAAAAAGTGAAAATTCTCGAGAAGCGAGACATAGAGAAAATTTGCTTTGTGACACGTTCGAGGCCGTTTGTGGGGCAATTTATTTAGACGGCGGATTTGAAAATGCAAAAAAATTTGTTTTAAAATTTTTGGACATTCAAAAAGAAATAGTAATTACAGATTATAAAAGCAGACTTCAAGAAATAGCTCGGTCGATCTATAAAAGGCTTCCTGAGTACAAAATAGTGAAAGAATTTGGACCAGAACATAGCAAAAAATTTGAGGTTGTTGTATATGTAAACAATAAACTCTTAGGCAAAGGGACAGGGAATTCTAAAAAAGAAGCCCATCAGTCTGCTGCTGAACAAGCAATGAAAAATATTAATCAATCTGCCGTCGCAAGTAATGTTGAGTAATCACTGTTTGTGTCGATAGATGTTAAGTGTTAAAGGGGTTTATATGGTAATGAATTATATGTTGTCTGAAGAAGAAAAAATGATGATTGAAACCGCTAGAACAATTGCAGTTGAAAAAATGAAACCTGTAAGAAAACACTATGATGAAAAGGAAGAATTTCCTTGGGATATTGTAAAAGAATTTGCACAAGCTGATTTGTGTGGAGTATATATTCCGGAGGAATACGGCGGATTTGGCAAAGGTATTATGGGACTTGTTCTTGTTGTCGAAGAACTTTGCAAAGTTGACGGAGCAATTGCATTGTCTCTCGCCGCAACGGCGCTGGGAACTCTTCCTATTCTAATAGCAGGAAATGAAGAACAGAAGAAGAAATATTTACCGGACATTGCTTCAGGTAAAAAACTTGCGGCTTTTGGTTTGACAGAAACCAATGCAGGTTCAGATGCAACAGGAATGATCACCACTGCTGTTAAAGACGGCGATTATTACATACTAAACGGAACTAAATGTTTTATCACTAACGGCGGAGACGCTGAAACTTATACAATTTTTGCAAAAACAAATCCTGCAAGAGGAGCAAGAGGAATTTCTTGCTTTATTATGGAGAAAGGCATTCCTGGTTTTGAATTTGGTAAAAAGGAAAAGAAGATGGGTATAAAAGCATCTTCAACAAGAGAACTTGTATTCAATAATTGTAGAGTTCATAAAGATCAGCTTCTTGGAAAAGAGGGACATGGTTTGATGATAGCTCAAGCGACATTAGATAATTCTCGTCCGGGAGTTGCCGCGCAAGCGCTTGGCATTGCGGCAGGTGCTTTAGACGAGGCAGTTGCTTATGCAAGAAAGAGAGTTCAATTTGGACAAGCTATCGCTTCTTTTCAAGGTATTCAACATATGCTTGCCGACATGGCAACAGAAGTTGAAGCCGCAAGAGCGTTGCTTTACGCTTCTGCAAGAATGATTGATTCGGGTACAGAAAAGCGTACTAGCAAGGAATCTGCAATGGCAAAACTTTTCTGTTCGGAAGTTGCAATGAAAGTTACAACCAATGCGGTTCAAATATTTGGCGGTTATGGTTATTCCAGAGAATATCCTGTAGAAAAAATGATGAGAGATGCAAAAATTACGACTCTTTACGAAGGAACAAGCCAAATTCAGAAAAATGAAATTGCGTTAAATCTGATTAAAGAATTCGCCACCAAGTCCAAATAGTGAGGTGCAAAAATGCATATACCTGTATGCTTAAAAGTGAAAGCGAAATGTTGGAGAAGAAAATGAACATAATTGTTTGTATTAAGCAAGTGCCTAACACGATCAGTGTGCAGATTGATAGTGGAACAGGTAGACTTAAAAGAGACGGCGTAGAATCTATAATCAATCCTTTTGACGAATATGCTATAGAAGAAGGTTTAAGAATTAAAGAGAGAGTCTGTGGAAAAGTGACTGTTGTTACAATGGGACCTCCTCAGGCTGAGACTGCTTTAAGAGAAGCTATAGCAAAGGGCGCTGACGAAGCTGTTTTGGTAAGCGATAGAGCTTTTGGCGGAGCGGATACTTTGGCGACTTCTTATACTCTATCATTGGCAATAAAAGCCATCGGAAGTTACGACATCATTATTTGTGGAAAACAGGCTTCTGATGGAGATACCGCGCAAGTTGGTCCCGGAATTGCAGAAATGCTCAATATTCCGCACGTAGCTTATGTAAAAAAAATAGAGTCTATCGATAATAAATCGATAAAAGTTGAAAGAATGATGGAAGACGGATATGACTTAATAGAAAGCCAGGTTCCTGTTCTTTTAACTGTAGTAAAAGAAATAAATAATCCCAGGATCGCATCGCTTAAAGGTAAAATGATTGCTAAAAAGGCTGTTATTAAGATTCTTGATGCTGTAGCTATTGGCGCTGATATTAAAAAAACAGGACTTAACGGGTCTCCTACACAAGTTATGAAGATATTTACACCACCGCAGAGAGCCGGCGGAGAAAAATTTACGGGCGAAGCTCGTGATGTTGCCGCCGCTTTGGTTAAGAGATTGTCGGATATTGGGATCGTATGAGGATGAGAAATAAATAATCGTAACCTGAAAGGATGATGAAATACCAAAAGATTTACTCTGGTAAAACCGGATGGCATTAAAAAATGGCTGGGCATTTGTCGGTTTCAACATTGAGTGTTGGGATAAAAAAATATCAAAAACTAATTAAAAATCAGAATTGTGCTTGTAAGTGTTTTGTTTTGCATACAATTTGTCGCTCTTGTAATCGAGATAAGTCAATCGCACAAATTAAGGAATATAAGAAATGTGGAAAAACAGATCGAAGGGCATGCTAGTTCATTAAGATCATATAGCGTGGATCAAAATGTGGTTGGCATGTCAAATTTAATGATGGAAAATGCCGGTGTTCCTTGAGCATATCGGGATTTTTTGTATCAAATTCAAGAAAATATTGGGTTAATAAGCGACATATTTTTAAAACTTGGCGCAACTTGTTATGCTTTTGAACCTTCTAGAGATTGTATAAAAATTTTAAAACATAAATTTTATAAAAACAATAAATTTAAACTCATTCCGGCAGCTGTTTCAAATAGAAATGGCAAGGTAACACTTATCAGAACGAGTTCATTCGATCAGGGTTGCAAATACTGTTAATTATTATAACGATGATGCCAAGATAATTAAATATACAACTAAAGCTATTCGTATTTCTGATTTTATAAAAGATCTTTTAAAAACTACAAATAGCATATGTTTGTTAAAACTCGATATTGAAGGCGCAGAGTTTGATGATGTATTAGAAGCTCTAATAAAACAGGAGTTTACAAACAAATTAAGTATATTGTCCACGAAACACACGAACATTTTAGCAAAGAATTAGAAGAAAAATTTGAGTATGTTAAACAATTAATGGAAGAAGATAATATCAAGAATATTTATCTTGATTGAGTATAAAAAATGTTCTAAAAGACGAAATGTAAAATTGAAAGAGAACAACATTTTTGTAGTGGTTGCATGTTATTCCGGGCTTGACCTGGTATCCAAGGTTGGAAAATGGGTTCCTGTTTTCGTGGAACAAAGGCATGGATCAACTCGTGTCCGATTAAGACACTTGGTGATAAACCTACTCTGTTGTCTTCTTGCCATCGATTAAGAACTTCGATGATAAACTCCAGAGGGAATTTGAATGGGGTGTGTGGTTTCCTCCTCTCAGCGTAAAACATTTTCTGTACGTTTTGATTGACAAACATGTTGTTTTTGGGAGGTTTTCAAATGGCAAACAGTATGAAAGTATTAAATGATAAATGCGTTGGATGCGGAATATGTGCAAGCACATGCCCTTTCGGCGCAATTTCTGTAGTCGAAAGACCTGAACATATTGAACATACTAAAAAATTTAAACTTGCAGTTATAGATTTAAACAAATGTACGTATTGCGGAACTTGTACTCAAACCTGTAAATTTAATGCAATAGAACTTAAAAAAGATGTTCCCCAGTTTGGTGTTGACAAAAGTTTGTACAATGGTGTATGGGTTTATGCAGAACAAAGGCATGGTGAGATAGCAAGCGTTGTTTACGAACTTTTAAATGAGGGCAAAAGACTTGCAAATAAATTAGGTACAAGTTTAGCGGCAGTTTTAATCGGTGATAATATTAAATCAAAAGCTCAAGATCTAATAAATAGAGGAGCTGATAAAATTTATGTTTGCGATGATCCTGTTTTTATTGAATTTCAAGACGATCCTTATACGGCGATTTTAACCCAACTTATAGAAAAAGAAAAGCCTGAAATTATTTTGATGGGAGCGACAAATATAGGGCGTTCGTTTGCCTCAGGAGTTGTTGCAAGAATTCATACCGGACTTACAGCAGATTGTATCTCTTTGGAAATAGATACCGAAACAAGAAATCTTCAGCAAACAAGACCAGCTTTCGGCGGAAATATCATGGCTACTATTTTAACGCCGGGTCATCGTCCTCAGATAGCTACTGTAAGACACAAAGTTTTTAAAGAAGCAAAAGTTGAGAAAAAGAGAAAGGGCGAGATTATTGATTTTAAATTTGACTCTCAGACTTTGATAAATAGAACAAAGTTTTTAGGATTTATAAAAGATACAAGCGTAGCTGTTAATATTGGTGATGCGGACATTATCGTTGCCGGCGGAAGAGGCGTAGGTAAGGCTGAAGGTTTTAAACTTCTTGAAGAACTTGCAGATATTCTCGGCGGAGCAGTCGGCGCTTCTAGAGCGGCAGTTGACTCAAAGTGGATACCGTACTCTCATCAAATAGGGCAGACAGGCAAAACAGTATCTCCGAAAGTTTACATTGCTTGCGGAATATCAGGGCAGATACAGCATACTGTGGGCATGAGTTCGTCAGACATTATTATTGCAATAAATAAAGATGCTTCGTGTTCGATGATGCAGACTGCAACATATGCTTTGGAAGGCGATATGTACAAAATATTGCCTAACATAATAAGAGAAATAAAGTCAGTTAGTCGTAGCGATTAGGCAGTGAAATGGAAACACGGACATTGTAGCAATTCCTCTTAAGTAGTGCAATGTGTCAATATAAAGTTGATTGACTATAGAATTTACAAGCAAAGCTTGTAGAGGAATTTGTAACTTGAAATTTATACTAGATTTTATCACGGGATAAAAGAGCATAGAATACTTTAAAAAGAAGAATTAGATGAAATAAGTCTATGCTTTTTAACTTAAAGTGATAAATTATAATGCGAAAGCTAAAATGAAGGTGAAAAATTTGGTAGTGGGATGCGGGTTTAGAGGATGACGACGAAATTTTGTGCATAAATATGGCGCACATAATTTTTCATACGAATTCTAAAATGTATGGCAATTTGCCAGCCAATTTGCAAAATGGTGCCCTTATTGTTATTGTCATCATGTAAAAAGTTTTATTAATGGACATGAAGTACCTGTGCCGTTCAGTCTTAATTCTATACGTAAAATATTTCCAAATCACTTGGCGGACAAAATGGAAACTATATAGATTGGAAATATGATGGTAGAGCTTTTGTGTGTTGACGATTGCGGGTTCAGACAGCTCAATGCAAATAGTTAAATATTATGCCGCTAAAGACAGTTAGAATAGAAATAATAGACTTTCAAACAAATAAAAGTCTAGGTATCGCAAGAAATGCCAGGCTGAAAGTTGCTACAGGAAAATGTGTAGCATGCGTTGATCCTGATGACTATATTGAGTCTAATATGCTCTAAGAACTTGCGTGCACAACAAGCTGGAAGAAACCGGCTTAGACAGCGTTCGGATAAATATGAGACTTTTTAGCGATAGCGACTAATGTTTTGTTAAAAAAATTATTATTGCAAATGAGCGAAGGTGTAATAAATATTACTCCTGAATGCCCGGAATAAAGTATATAGGAATGATTTTATAAGAAACACAATGTCGTGTGGTCTGATGGGTTGATATGTGAGGATTTAGAATTTTATTATCGTTTTTATACAAAATCGCAAAAAATATATTTTATTGACAAGATTCTTTACGTTTACAGAATACGCAATGATTCGATATTTAACGAAAAATTTATAGAAAAAATAGGGCGAACATTTTTGAAGCGATTGAGAGGATATACGTTTACTTAAACGATGCAAAAATATTTGCTGATTACAAAAATACTCTTATAGATACGCTTGTTCAAAGTATTGAATGCACATATAATATCAATTCTGCAATAGTTGTTTGCTTGAAGAAGATTAATTTTCCTGATAGTTACGAAAAAAGCAATAATTATGATTTTTAAAATATTTTATTACATACAGCAGAAGTTCTCAGCTTATAAGACTTTTTTACAAATATTATTATCTTTTGATTTTTTGGTTAGCCAAAATTATTCCTAATAAAAAATATAGGATAAAGTTTAGAAATAAATACAGAAACTATGTTTTTAGATAACTATAGTCGACTATAACTCAATACGTTCTAGTACACAGTTTGCCAGAAATAGAATACAAGAAATAAGTTTTTTATTCTTGAGAGGGATATAATGAAAAAAACAGCGCTTATGTTATTGATAGGCTCGTTGTTTGCTACGGGTTGTGCGACTGCCTCTCATCAACAACAAGAAACTATATCTTTAAAAACTATTCAAGAAGTTGAATCAAAAATATCCAAAGTAGAACAAGAGAAAAAACAGTTGTTACAATTTAAGAAACTAGAAGGATATTTTCTTAAGAATAATGTTAAACTTCTGAAAGAAATTAACTTTTTTACAGCAAATTCAGTCGATAAATTTAATAAGTTATTAGGTATTACTAAAACAATGACTAATAAAGTTACTGTTCCTGATTTTGACAAAAAAATTGCAGTGATTATAGCACCTAAACCTTCTCAATATTTAAATAATATTTCTATAAGTCAAATTTATATGATTGATAATAATATATATGTTGAATATAAAATTGAACGGGATAGAACTAAGGATTTGGGATATTTTGCATTAAATATTGCTGTTTTTGAAGCGATAATACCTAAAGTCATTGCAAACATTTGTTTTATCGATGTTGATAATGAGGAAAACATGGCAGTTATGCTTCTTGGCATAATAAATTAAATTCTCCAGAAAGTATTGAAAGCATGTTAGATAATTAAATAATACAGGAGGAGTATGTATGAATTTTTCGTCTTATACAAATACGGCGTTAGTTGCAGCAAAAGTTGGAGCAGCCGTACTTTTAAAGCATTACAATGGCATACTCAATATCGAGTATAAAGGAAAAATTGATCCCGTTACTCAGGCTGACAAAAATTCATACATACTCCTCCTGTATTATTTAATTATCTAACATGCTTTCAATACTTTCTGGAGAATTTAATTTATTATGCCAAGAAGCATAACTGCCATGTTTTCCTCATTATCAACATCGATAATACCTAAAGTCATTGCAAACATTTGTTTTATCGATGTTGATAATGAGGAAAACATGGCAGTTATGCTTCTTGGCATAATAAATTAAATTCTCCAGAAAGTATTGAAAGCATGTTAGATAATTAAATAA
>JAIXMY010000077.1 GCA_020328045.1 Candidatus Endomicrobiellum pyrsonymphae | reverse complement strand
CAAAAAAACTCACAGGTATGTTTGTACTTCTTGTGTTAAATCAAATAAAGTAAAAAAAGCAATATAACACAAGAGGGCGGAGAATGAGATACTATTCTTTTTGTTCTCATTGTTGGCTTCAATAGCATCGCTCATAGGGGCATTTGTTCTTTCAATTTGGCTTGAATTAGAAGCATCTTTTAAAACGAATATTTATAAAAAAACATTCTTTGTTTGGCAAAGGTTGGGTAATTCCATCCAATTTTCCAAGAAGGCGGATTGCTTCGGTATGTTTAGCAATAATATTTCTATCTAACTAAATTATTTGCGCTGGAGGAAGTTTGTTAGTGATACATGCCTTAAGTCCTTATGGCTGTTGAATAATGCGTTTATCGCGCGCTATGTATAGTCAAGCAATTTTAAAGCTCTTTCGGCCATGTTCTCAGGGGTTAAACCATATTTTTCTCTCAAAGTTTTTAAACTTCCGTGCTCTATAAATTTATCAGGAAGACCCATACATTCGACAACAGCACCGCTACCGTATAAAACTGCTTTTACACTTTCACCAAACCCGCCTATCAAAGCGTTTTCTTCAACAGTAATAAATTTTTTGGTTTTTAACAACATGGCATTTATTGTTTCAATATCAAGAGGCTTTAAAAATCTCATATTAACAACAGAAGCCTTTATATTTTTTTCCGAAAGCAGTTTAGAGGCCTGCAGACTTGTGTTCACGTGATTACCCAACGCAAGAAAACAAATATCATCGCCTTCTTTTAAAACTGTGGCTTTGCCTATCTGCAATACGCGAGCGATATTATCTAACATAACTCCGGTACCCGCTCCTCTTGGATATCTGATAACACAAGGTTTATTTGAACTCAATGCCGTTTTTAACATGTGTTGCAATTCATTCTCATCGCACGGCGACATAATAATTAAATTTGGAATATACTTTAAATAAGACAAATCAAAAGATCCGTGATGCGTTCCGCCATCTTCTCCAACGAGTCCTGCCCTGTCTAAAGCAAAAATAACAGGAAGATGTTGCAAAGCTACGTCATGAATTACATTATCAACTGCTCTTTGCATAAAAGTAGAATATATAGCGCATACAGATTTCATGCCGTCTGCCGTCATGGCGGCTGCAAATGTTACGGCATGCCCCTCTGCAATACCAACATCAAAATATCTGTCGGGAAAAATTTGCGCAAATTTATCAAGACCTGTTCCCTCTGGCATAGCTGCTGTAACAGCAACTATTTTTTTATCAGCATATGCCAACTTTATAAGAGTATTTGAAAAAACTTTTGTGTATGTAACAGCATCGGTTTTTACTGTTTTGCCGGTTTCAATATCAAATTTTCCCACGCCGTGAAACTTTACAGGGTCTTCTTCCGCCGGCGTATAACCTTTCCCTTTTTTTGTAATAACGTGCAAAAGAATAGGACCTTTCATATCTTTGATATTGTTTAAAATAACGATTAAATTATTTATGTCGTGACCTTGTACAGGTCCGATATATGTAAAACCCATTTCTTCAAAAAGCATGCCCGGAAAAAGCATTACTTTCGCTCTTTTTATAAGCTTTCTAAACGACGCTCCAAAACCGTGAAACCTACTTACGGTTTTCATTACTTTTTCTTCAACTTTTCTTGCAGCGCCTATCGTTAAAAGTTTTGCAAAATATCCTGCTACAGCTCCAACTTTTTGCGAAATAAACATTTCATTGTCATTCAATATGACAAGCATATCTTTCTTTAAATGTCCAGCATTTTGCAAACCTTCAAAAGCAAGTCCGCCCGTCATGGAACCATCGCCTATAATAGCGACCACTTTATAATCTTCATCTTTTAAATCTCTAGCTACGGCAAACCCCAAGGCTGCTGAAATTGATGTTGAAGAATGTCCCACACCAAAAGCATCGTGTTCAGACTCGAAACGATTGGGAAATCCGCTTAGACCGTTATGCGTTCTTATAGTTTTAAATTTATTTTTTCTTCCTGTAAGAATCTTATGCGCATAAGATTGATGTCCCACATCCCAAATTATTTTGTCAACGGGAGAATTAAAAACATAGTGTAGCGCAACGGTTAAATCAACAACTCCAAGACTTGGAGCTAAATGTCCGCCATTTTTTGAAACTATATCTATCATTTCTTCTCTAATTTCTCTTGCAAGAGTAGAGAGATTTTCTTTTTTTATTTTTTTTAAATCCTGAGGATTATTTACACTATCTAATATTTTCACACTATTACTCCAATTATAATCACACGGATTCCGAGTCAAGCCCGGACAACAGAGCTGGCCAAACAACAGCAAATTAACAAATTGATTCTTCACTTCGTTCAGGCAAACAAAAAAACTTCGTCGTTTACTACTACCTTTCCATGCAAAACGCATAAAAATATTTTACAACGAGATGTAATTCCTCGCCCTGCCCTATCTCGCAAGGAGCGAGGAAACAACTAATATGATCTGTTTGTCATATAATCTGCAAGTTGAACGAATATTTCAGACCTGTTGCCAAAAATTAAAACTGCTTTTTTGGCTTTTTTTATATATTCGCCCGCTTTCTTTTTAGCCAGTTCTTTTCCATACAAAGACAATGCTGTAAGCTTATCGTTTTTTGCATCGCTGCCTTTTTTGCCTAATAATTTTTTGTCAGCATATACATCTAAAATATCATCCGTAATTTGAAAAGCTATACCTATGTTTGTTCCGTATGTTTCAAGCGCTTTTAAACCTGCTTTATCCGCGGAAGATAGCACAGCTCCCATTTTTAAACTTGCAACTATTAATGCTGCGGTCTTTTGAAGCTGTATAAATTTTAGTTTTTGTTCTAACAGTGTTTTATTTTTTTCGTTCCATTTTTCTGCTTCAAGAGTATCCTCAGCTTGCCCCGCTATCATGCCTTTATGCCCACTGTAAGCAGCAAGAATTTTAATCGCTTCAGTTATATTTTTTTCACTGCTTTTTGATTTGGTTATAAGATTGAAAGATTCCGTAAGCAAGGCATCGCCACACAAAATAGCCACTGCATCGCCAAATTTTTTGTGATTTGTCGGCATACCTCTACGTAAATCATCATTATCCATGGCAGGTAAATCATCGTGTACTAAAGAATAAGTATGCAAATACTCGACTGCGCACGCAGCAGGCATAATATCTTTAGCTTTACCGCCAAAAAGTCCCGCTGCCAAAATAACAAATATCGGACGGAGTCTTTTGCCACCGGATAAAACGCTGTAACGCATACCTTGAGAAATAATAGAATTGTCCTTAGGCAAAAACTCCTTCAACGCCGCATTTACATATTCTGCTTTTTTAGCAAGATACTTTTTTAACTCGATTTTGTTTTGCAAAATACTACTCCTTAACAGCTTTCCCCGAGGAAGTTATAATTTCAATTTTTTTCTTTGTCTCGCTTAATTTCGCAGAACAAAACTTTACAAGTTCTGCGCCTTCGGCAAATAAAGCCAAAGCTTTATCCAAATCCGGAGTGGCATTTTCCATTTCTGACACTATAGTCTCAAGCCTTTCTAAAGATTTTTCAAATGTCGTATGTTTTTTAGTCATAACTTTTTACCTCTGCATTCAAACTGCCTAACGCAAGTTTGATTCTTATATTATCTCCAACATTAACAATTTTTGAATTCTTAACTATTTTATTATCAGAATCAAAACAAACTGAAAACCCCCTTTTTAAAACAGACAACGGCGACACTATATCTAATTTATGCATAACATCTTTTAATTTTTCTGATTTTGTTCCGTAAAGTCTGCGAATATTATTTAAAAGGCGAGCATCCATTTCGTCAACATAAGATATCTTGTCTTCATATATCAGGTGTGGCTTTAACAATGCTCTAGATGACATCAATCTATCAAGTTTTTCAGTACGGTCGTTAAGAAGTAAATTAATAGCGCTATTAAGAGAATCTTGCAAATTTTCTAAACGGATCTTAATATCGCTTCTTTTTCTTAAAACCATTTCGGCCGCCGCCGACGGTGTTGGAGCTCTCATATCTGCAACAAAATCTGCTATCGTAAAATCAGTTTCATGACCTACACACGATACTACGGGTATTTCTGAATCGAATATTGCTCTTGCTACAGACTCTGCATTAAAAGACCATAAATCTTCGATCGAACCGCCGCCGCGACCTACAAGCAAAACATCTAAATTTTTATAGTGAGCATTCAAGAATTTTATTGCCTGTGAAATTTCTTTCTCAGATTTTTTTCCTTGCACCCTTACTGGATATATTAAAACCTCTACATCTGTATTTAGACTGTCTATTACTTTTAAAATATCGTGTAATGCTGCGCCATCTTGTGAGGTAACAATGCCAATTCTATTTACAACATCCGGAATCATTTTTTTTACACTTTCGTCAAAAAGCCCTTCTAATTCTAATTTTTTCTTTAATTGCTCGTAAGCTTCATACAGCTCGCCCTTACCGTATTGTTCCATATGATTTACAATTATTTGATAATCGCCACTCTTAGGGTAAGAACTAACTCTACCATAAACTAAAACTTTCATTCCATCGTGAAGAGCAAATTTTAAACCTACATTTACATTTTGAAACATTACCGCTTTTATTTGGGCATTTGCGTCTTTAACACTGAAATACATATGCCCGGAATTATAAAGTTTAAAATTTGAGATCTCGCCTTGTATCCACACAGCGGGATAAGAATCTTCCAAAATGAGTTTTATTTCATTACTTATCTGAGTAACAGTATATACAAGCCTGTCGTCATTGTTTTCAAACTCTTCAAACATTTATATGTCCTTAAACGCTCTTTCGGTCGACGGTAAAACACATGAAAAATATTTTACAACGAGAGTAATCCCATAACACCGACAAAACGCCCAATCACTGACCCTTCCACTCAAGATGGAAGGCAAACAAAGGAAGAGTCGACTGGAATGGCAAACAACATGGATACTTCGTTGTGCTCAAGTATGACGAACAAGATATGCGTCGGTTGTGTAAGGAAGCGCAAACTCAAAAGAAACTACTTAGCGATACCCTGTGCGCGAGTTTCGCGTATTACTGTAATTTTAACCTGTCCCGGATATTCAAGATCCTGTTCAACTTTTTTAGCTATATCATGGGCCAAAACCTGCGCCTGATTATCGTCAATATATTCAGGTTCTACAAGTATTCTAACCTCTCTACCGGCTTGTATTGCATAAGCCATCGAGACCCCGCGGAATTCTCTTGCAACTTTCTCAAGTTTCTCAAGACGTTTGAGATAATGCTCAACAGACTCTCTTCTTGCACCGGGTCTTGCCGCGGAAATTGCATCTGCCGCAGCTACAACAAAAGCCTCGGGACTTGCAGGAGCTTCTATACCTTCATGATGCGACAAAATCGCATTTATCATCTTTGGAGATTCGCCATATTTTTTAGATATATCGGCAGAAATCTGATGATGGGTACCCTCAACTTCGTGATCAACAGCTTTACCTATATCATGAAGTAGCGCAGCTTTCTTGCAAAACATTACATCAAGTCCAAGCTCACCAGCTATAGCGCCCGCAAGCCATGTAACTTCTAACGTATGTTGTAGCTGATTTTGACCATAAGAAGTTCTATACTTCAATTTGCCAAGTAATTTAATAATTTCAAGATTAATGCCCGGAACACCCGCATCAATTGCAGCTTGTTCTCCGTTCTCC
>JAIXMY010000013.1:11770-22488 GCA_020328045.1 Candidatus Endomicrobiellum pyrsonymphae | reverse complement strand
AGATTGTGTCGGTGTCGGTGGTGATGGCGACGGCATTGGAGATGAAGAAGAAGCTGATGTTGAATGTGCCGCCGTGGATGAGGATGGGGGACCGGCGGATGCGATGTCGAGGCTGGCGGAGGCGGCGGAGAATGTGGTGAATCCTCATATTGTAACTGAAGATGAAGATAGTACTATGAGTAAGTTTGGTAACCATACAGCAGAATCGTATTTACTTGGAGTTACTTTGACAGGTTTTTTGTTTGAGTGATAAAATAAAATGAGCGGACTGAAGATGATGAAGAAGTTCGTGTGGATTCTAGGTGTTTTAGTCGTAATGGAGTAAAATAAATGATGTAAAAGGATTAAAATGAAAAGATTGATTATTGTAGCTGTTTTTTTTGTTTTTACAATGTTATCGTGCGCTGTAGGTAAGTCTGTTATAAAACCGGACAGCGATATTTCTACGATTAAAACAAACTCTCCTTCTGATAAAATATCTAGGAAAGTGTTAATGGCAGGAAATTGGAAGATGAATAAAACTGTTTCAGAATCTCTGAGTGTTATAAAAACGTTGAAAAAAGCGATTTCCGATGTAAAAGATGTTGAAATTTTGATTTTCCCTTCTTATACAGCGCTTCAAGCTATAAATAATGAAACTAAAGATTCAAATATTAATATTGGCGCGCAGAATCTTTTTTGGGAAGCAAAAGGAGCGTTTACTGGAGAAATTTCTCCAGCGATGATAAAAGATACTGGTTGTTCTTACGTTTTAATTGGTCATTCAGAACGCAGACAATATTTTGGTGAAACTGACGAAACAGTAAATAAAAAGATAAAAGCGGCTATGGCAGAGGGTCTTATTCCCATAGTGTGTATAGGCGAAACTCTTAAAGAAATGGAAACAAATGTTACTTTCCAAGCTATAGAAAAACATATGAGAGAAGGATTGGCAGGACTCACAGTTGAACAGGCATCCTCACTGGTTATAGCTTACGAACCTGTGTGGGCTATAGGTACCGGTATTCCGGTAACACCGGACCGCGCTCAGGAAACGCATGCTTTCATAAGAAAAATATATGCAAAAATGTATAAAGAAGCTGCGGATAAGATTAGAATTCTCTATGGGGCTTCCGTAAATCCGGAAAATGTGTCAGCTTTCATGAAAAAACCTGATATTGATGGCAGCTTGGTAGGTAAAGCGAGTTTGGAAGCTGAATCTTTTTCAAAACTTATTAAGTATTCTAAATAATATCGGGCAGAAGCCCGTCTAATCATTTAGAAAAAGTACAGAAAGTGAGGGAATATGTATAAGGGAATATTTGTAACAGCAACAGATACAGAAGCTGGGAAAACTTATGTGTCGTGCAAGATTGCTGAGGCTTTTAAAGAAAATGGGATAAGTGTAGGCGTTTTGAAACCTGTTTCGACCGGTGATAGAAACGATGCCATAGCTTTAATAAAAGCCGCAAAAATAAATGAAACTTCAGAAACAGTAACGCCCATATTTTTTGATAATCCTGTGTCTCCCTATGGAGCGTCTATACTTGAAAACAAACAATTCGATTTTAAAAAAGCATATAGTTCTCTAAAATACTTTCTAAATAAATATGAATTCACTGTAGTTGAGGGTGTGGGCGGTCTTTTAGTTCCTCTAAAAAAGAATTTTTATGTGAGCGACTTAATAAAAAAGTTTAATTTGCCTGTTATTATAGTTGCAAGATACGGCTTAGGGACTATCAATCATACGTTACTTACAGTGGAAAAATTAAAAAAAGACAAACAAAAAATTTTAGGAATTATTTTAAGCGGTAAAAAGAATAAAAACGATATTTCTACAAAATCTAATGCTACAATAATAAGAGAATTAACAAAATTACATGTTTTAGAATTGGGATATAATGAAAAAATTGATTTAAGGAAAAATAAGTGGATAATAAAATAAAAGCGGCGTTAATCAGATCTGATAAAAATAATATTTGGCACCCGTTTACACAAATGGCAGATTGGCTTAACAACGATCCTAGCGTACCTCTGATAATAGATAAGGCAAAAGGTTCGTACTTGTATGATGTTGACGGTAAAAAGTATCTTGATGGCGGGGCTTCTTTATGGGTAAATCTTTTAGGACACAGAAATAAGAAAATAGATAAAGCGATAAAAAGGCAAATTGATAAGGTTTCGCACAGTACATTTTTAGGACTTACTCACGTTCCAGCAATAAAATTAGCTGAGAAACTTTTAGAAATACTTCCAAGTAATCTGAAGAAAATTTTTTATTCGGACAATGGTTCTACGGCTGTAGAAGTTGCATTAAAAATGGCTTATCAGTATTGGCAGTTTAAAAATGAAAAGAGAACAATGTTTCTATCTTTGAGAAATGCATATCACGGCGATACTATAGGCGCTGTTTCTGTAGGCGGAGCAGATTTATTTCATTCAAGATTTAAGTCATTACTTTTTAAGAGCTGTTTTGCGATGTCTCCATATTGTTATAGATGTGTTTACAGGAAGAATGAAATAAAATTCCCTTTAAACGTAAAAGATTTTAAGGATCATAATATTCAGTTAGGTTGTAGAGGGGAATGTATAAAGCAAGTTGAATCTATTCTTATTAAGAATCGTAAAAAAATTGCGGCAGCTATTGTTGAACCGTTAAATCAGGCTGCTTCAGGTATGATAATAATGCCTAAAGGTTATCTTAAAGAATATGCAAATCTTTGCAAACGTTACGGAATACTTTTAATCTGTGATGAAGTTGCTACCGGATTTGGAAGAACTGGTAAAATGTTTGCGGTAGAGCATGAAGATGTTAAACCTGACTTTATCTGTTTGTCAAAGGGAATAACAGGCGGGTATATTCCATTGGCTGTAACTGCTACAACAAATGATATTTATAGCGCTTTTTTAGGAAAATACGAAGAATTTAAAACATTTTTTCACGGGCATTCATATACAGCAAATCCTCTTGCATGTGTTGCGGCAAATTCGGTTCTTGATATATTAAAACAAGATAAAATTCTGCAAAAATTACAGCCCAAAATTAAATATTTAGAAAGGAAACTTACAGAGTTGTCAAAACATGACAAAGTAGGCAACATCAGGCAGCGCGGAGTAATGATTGGCATAGAAATTGTTAAGGATAAAAAAACATGTAACTCTTACGTTCACAAGCTTAAGCTCGGCGCTAAAATTTGTAATGATATTAGAAAACATGGGATTATAATCAGAAATTTGAACGATACTCTTGTTATGTTTTTACCGCTCACAATAACTAATCAAGAAATATCCGCGATAATTAGCGCTATCAAAGCAGAATTGAACAATCTGCTTATCATTTAAAATATTTTAAATTACTGCATAGTTGTTCAATATCGTGAAATGTATGCCCTGATGTTATCGAAATCCTGATTCTTGCTTGATTTTTTGGCACAGTTGGCGGCTTTATTGCAGGTATATAAATGCCTTTTTCAAACAAATGCGAAAATATTTTTTCGGTGTTTTCAGTACTTCCTGTTACAATAGGTATTATCTGCGATTGAGTGTTTGAAGTATCAAATCCTAATTCAGTTAATTTATTTTTTAATAGCTTTGACATAGCATGTAAATGCTGTCTTCTGTAACAGCTATTTTTTACAATTTCTAAAGATTTCAAAGCGACGGCGCATATAGCTGGAGAAACTGCTGTTGTGTAAATAAATGCTCTGCTCTTGTTAATTAAAAAATCTATAAATTTACGTGAACTGCACACAAATCCGCCTTGCGCGGCAAAAGCTTTTGATAGTGTTCCAATTACTATATCTATTTTGTCTTCAACGCCAAACATATTTGCAAGCCCCTTGCCTTCTTTGCCAAAAACTCCGCTAGAGTGAGCTTCATCAACCATGCTAACAGCTCCGTATTTTTTGCAAAGCTCAACAAAATCTTTTAATGGAGTAAAATCTCCGTCCATAGAAAAAACCGATTCTGTTACAACAAGTTTAAGTTTATATTCCCGCGTTCTTTTAAAGACTTTTTCAAGAGAATTCATATCGCAGTGTTTATAGATAAAAATTCTGCTTCCGGAGAGCTTCGCGCCATCCCAAAGCGATGCGTGGTTTAACTTATCCATTATTATGCAAGATTCTTTTTCGTTAGACATTAACGCGCTTATAATTCCCACGTTGGTTTGGTACCCGCTCGGGAAAACAAGAGCCGCTTCTTTTTCTTTGAAATTTGCTAACTGCGCCTCCAATTCCTCATGAATTGCAAAATTGCCGGATATTAATCTGGAAGATGTGGCTGTAAATCCATATTTTTCAATAATATTTTCTGAGGCTTTAGCTATATCTTTACTTCCAGCGAGGTCTAAATAATTGTTTGACGAAAAATTTATCAAATTTTTATTATTTATTTTTATTTTTGACGTAGGAATATCTTGCGCTTTTCTTAACGTTCTAAGCAATCCTGAATTTTCTATTCCCAATAATTTCTTTTCTAAAAAATCTTCAAACATACTTATCCTTAATTAGACCTATGTTTTTTTAAGAACAGAGTTGATCCTTGCCCGCCAAATCCAAAAGAAAGAGTAAGCGTAGAATTTATAATTTTCTCTTTTGCTATGTTTGGAGTGTAGTCTAGTCCCAAATTTATATTGGTTTGTTTAAAATTTAAAGTCGGCGGAACAATATTGTTTTGCATTGCAAGCGCTGAGAAAGCCGTTCCCATCATTCCTGAAACTCCAAGCATATGTCCGGTGGCTGCTTTCGTGGAACTTAACGAAATTCTTTCTGCATTTTCAAAAGCCTCAGAAACGGCTTTACTTTCATTATAATCGTTTAACTTTGTTCCGGTTCCGTGCATATGTATGTAGTCAGGTCTTTGCAAGTTGACCGCTCTTTTGATTATCTCTTTCATTTTTATATGCGAATTTATAGACAGAGCGTTGTCGGAATAAATTCCACTTACAGCGCCTTTGATTTCGCAATAAATTTTTGCTTTACGCGCTAAAGCTCTTTCTATGTTCTCAATCACAACAAAACATGCCCCTTCTCCTATTGCAAATCCATCACTACTCACGTCAAAAGGACTTGGTTCATGTTTTGTTAAAACGCCCATATTTTTAAATCCAGCTACATATAAAGGATGTATGGAAGTTTCAGTGCAGCCGCATATAATGGCGTTGTATAATCCCATTTCTATCAGTTTGCAGCCCCTTATAATTGTAAGAATCCCTGTTGCACATGCTGCAGATATTGAAGATGTTTCACTGTGGCATTGAAATGTTTTTTTCAGTTTTTCCAAGAGAGAATTTTCAAAAAGGAATGTTTTATTAAAAAGATTTGGTTTGCTTTCTCCGACACAAAGTCCTATTTCATCTCTCTTTATATTTTCTATATTTGCTTCCTGCAGAGCTTCTGAGATAGCAGTTTTTGCCATTTCGTATTGGCGTAAATTATCTTGAATTTTAAAGTCTTCAACAGATGCTGTGTATATGTCAAATACATTGTTGTAGCGGACTTGAGATTCAGAGCTGATAAGTCTTTTCCAGTTTATCTCTTTACCTACGCCTAACGGCGAAACTATGCCAATACCGGTAATTCCTAACTCCATTTTACCCCTGTTTTTTATATAGCCAAACAACTTTATGGATATATCGTCTGATTATCCAAATGCCAATGCATACCCTCTATACTCCAATACCCTCTTGCCACCCTCTAAAAATCTTTTATTCCCCCTTTACATACCGCTTATATAATACCTCTTCTTCTCTACCCTTTCCGTTTTTCTACACCTTTTTTTCTTCCGTAGGGCAGTATATCATTTTTATCTCCTTTTTTCATGCGTTTAAGCAATCAAGAAATACTTTTGCGTAAGCAATTTGATATTTTGGTATAATGCGCGAGCGGTATAAAAAATATTCTAAAATTCTCAGAACAATAACTGTGTAAATAAAGGAGATGTGTCAGAAATGTTTCCAAAAAAGTAAAGTTATTGGCAAAATTTGCAGGTATTAGAGAATAAAGTTAGGTATAACTAAGAGGATAGCAAAATAATGGATAACAATATTATGAACAGAACACCAAAAGTCTTTATTTCATATTCTTGGACTTTTGAAAAGTTCGTTATCGAACTTGCAGAAAGATTAACATCCGACGGAATTTATGTTGTTCTTGATAAGTATGAACTAAAAGAGGGTCAGGATAAGTATGTTTTTATGGAAAGGAGCGTTACAGATCCTTCTATAGATAAAGTACTTATTGTTTCTGATAAATCCTATACAGAAAAAGCAAATTCACGAGCAGGAGGTGTTGGTGATGAAACTCAAATAATTACGCCAGAAATTTTTGGCAATACAAAACAAGAAAAATTTATACCCATAGTTGCAGAAAAAAATGATGACGGTTATCCATGTCTTCCAGCATACATAAAAACTAGAGTGCGTATAGATTTATCTACTAAAGAAAATTATGAAGACGAGTATGAGAAATTGCTGAGAAATATTTACAATAAGCCTGCTTGTACAAAACCGCAAATAGGCAAACCTCCGGACTGGGTTAATAGCAATACTGCAAATTTAACCCCTATAAAAAAATTATTGAAACAGCTTGAAAATTGCAATGCCAATAATACAAAAGCACAAAAACTAGCTAAAGATTTTATAGATGAATATATAGCTATATTACTGCCATATAATAGATCTGATATTTATGAAAAATCAGATTCATTTTTTAAAGTCATTGATGAGTTTAAACCATTTCGTGATTATTATACTGATTTTCTCGAAATAGTAATTAAAAATGATATGGATATTCCTTATGTTGTCTCATCGTTTTTTGAGGAACTTTTCAACAGAACCCACGAAGTTGAAAGCGATACATGTTTGGGTAATCCGTTTGAACATTTTGACTATTTGATTTGGGAATCATTTATATCAACAATTGTCATATTATTACATTATGAAAAATATAAGGAAATTCATGATATATTAAGCCATCCTTATTTTATGAAACGTAGCTTTTTCAAAAATTCAGAAATTATAGCTTGTGGCTGTATTGAATTTTGTAAAGGGTTTGCAAGTATAGAAACGGTTTATAAACCAAATTCTCAAAGCCCAAGATCAAGATTACATACTCTTGCAGGAGAAATGTTAATTAAGAGAGAAAAGAAACCCATTATAACGTCACAAAAAATTGCAGAAGCTGACATAATGCTTTTCCAACTATCTGGAATAATCGATTTTACAGCAAATCGTGACTGTCATTATAGACATTATAGATGGTTTCCGATAACGTATATTTATGCTAAAAATACACATAATATGTGGACTAAGTTAAAGTCAAAAAAATACTGCGAGAAAATTCTTCCATTGTTTGGAGTTTCTTCCGTAGATGAATTAAAAAATAAAATCGGACAATCTAAAAATGATGGAGATATTGGCTACTTCTCTAATATTTTTAATCGAACCGCGCCAAGATTTAGTGATATTATCAAAATAGAAGAAATTGCGAGCATAAATTAAATGTATTTAAAAAAATTTAAAACTATTTTAAATAAAGGAAAGATAAGACTTCTTTCTTAAAATTTAAAAGAGAGTTGTAAAAGGATTTAATAATTATTTGCCTGACATATATGCTAATTGACTGGAAACTTTTATATAATCTTGATAAAATAAAGGCGAGAATAGATTTGAAATAAATGATGGAAAATAGCTACTGCGGATTTGTAATAAATAACAATGAAAAAAACGAACAATAAAAAACTTAAACCTAGTCTGCCTCGTATATCAAAAAAGGAAAATAAAACTTCTGATTTTTTTGCGGTATCAGAACAGCAAGAAAATTATATTGTTTCTCGTGAAATAGAGGACGAAACAAAGAAAGCAAAATTAGGATTTAATAAACTTACTCCTACTGAATGGGCTTTGCTTTCTAAAAACGTTATTACTGAAGATGATATATTAAACCCTGTGTGGAATAATTTGTCTCATTATTATTGGAGTAATTGTAATAATTGTCGGATTAATTTGTTCGAAAAAGTAATGAAAAAATAAGAAAAAATGTTCATAATAAGTCATTTGTTGTCGTTCTATTAACCCGATATAATTGGGTTGTAAGTCAGCTTTTTCAGCTGATAACTCCTGAGTCAAACCCTGTTTTATAAGCTCTCTCCTAATATTTGTAGCAACGGCTTTTAATATATTGCTCATTTTAAGGTGATATTAAAACACACTACATTATCTAGGCAGTATAGTGTGTATAGACTTTGGTATGAAAAACTCAAATTTGCTAAAATTATGATATGAAGAGTTGATTTGTTGTTCACAAACATTCTGAAAGAGATAAAAAGTGATATCTAAAATATATGTAGAGAAATTTAAAAGAGTCTGTTTTTAGGAGCAATAAATGTCAATGAGAGTAGCCATTCCAAGTATCGTGGATAATTTAAAAAGTCAAATCGACTTCTTACAGCCATTATATGAGGCGATTACCAATTCAATAGAGGCGGATGCTACAAAGATATCCGTGATATTTGAAAAAGACCTAACTTTCGGCGAAAAAGAGTATCCACCTAAAATTACGGGCTTTACAATCATAGACAATGGAGTTGGATTTACAGAAGATAATAGAAATTCTTTTTCGGAATATTTGTCAAAATATAAATTGCAACTTGGTTGTAAAGGAATAGGAAGATTTACTTGGTTAAAAGTGTTTAGCAATATAAAAATAGAAAGTTTTACAAAAACAGAAAAGGTTAATATAGACTTCAACGAGAGCTTCTCTGAGGATGCAATACAAATAACTAAAAATGTAAGTTCTGATACAAAAACAACAATTACGCTATCAAATGTAACAAGTAAGTATTATGATAGTGGTAAAAGTAAAGATTTAAGAAAAGATGCTGAATTAAGAAAAATCAAAGACAATATTGAAGAACATTTATTAGTTTATTTCTTCCTGTGGAAGAAAGAAAAAAATAAGAATTTTGACATCACTCTACAAATTGACAAAGAAACAGAAACTATCAGTAGCAATAGCAATAATATAACACGATTGAAGCAAGAAGTTTTTTCAGTCAAAGAAGATTGTTTTAACGACACAAATATTGACTTCAATTTATATTATAATTTCAAGTCTGACAATAAAAATAGACACACTTTATATTATTGCGCCAATGGCAGAAAGGTTATAGAATTTCCAAAAGATATAGGATTTAATAAGAATTTTCCTGACCGCTCATCTTCAACATTTCTCCTAACATCAAAATATTTTGATGAAAGGATAGATGATACTAGAAATAAATTCACTTTTGACTGCAAGGACGCTGAACCGACTCTTAATAATCCTTTGCCAATGCCGAAAATCAATATTGAACTGAAAAATAAAGTAAGTGCTATTCTCATAAAAAAATATCCAAATTTAAAAGAAGATAACAAAAATATTATCAATGATTGTATTAATGAAAACCCACATCTTGCAAAATACATAAGAAACATTTCCACTGGAATATTCCCAGATAAACAAGCTATATTAAAGAAAGCTGATTCTGACTTTAGGATAGAGAAAGAAAAAGTTAAAAATGATTTCGTTAAAATGCTTAGATCAAACGAGATAGACACTGACGAATTTCAAAAAAACATCTCTCATTTGAATGATATGTGCAATAGAGAATTGGCTCAATATTTCCATTACAGACAAAACGTTATAAATGCTCTAAATAAACTAAATAAGGAAAATGATAAGCGAGAAAAGTTATTACATAATTTGTTTATGAGCATGGGAACAATATCCGATAAATCTGATAAGGTTTACAGTAGTAATATATGGCTATTGGATGATAAATATATGTCATATACAAACGCATTTAGCGATAAAAGCATAAAAAAAATAAAAGAATGTATAATGAAAAATGAAAATACTAAGTCAGGGCACACTCAAGGTTCCTTAAAAGAACCAGATTTAACTATTTTTTATAATAAAAATAAAACTACAAATGGAACTACAAAAAATGTAGTAGTGGTGGAATTAAAGGCAGTCGGAGCATCAACAGATAAAAAGATGGTTTCAACATCCGAAATCAACAGAAATTTAGGGATAATTGCAGAAGAGATAGAAGGTATAGAAACGTTATATGGTTATATCATTACTCACTTAGATGATAGCACAAAAGAAGCATTGAGAAAGGACCAAGGGGTTCGCGAATTGTTTGCAGTTGGCAATGAATCAATACTTTATTATTACAATGACAACATTAAAGATAAGAAAGGAAGTTGTAAACCTTGTCATGTATATATACTATCAACAGAAACCCTATATCGAGATGCCAATGCAAGAAATAAAGTGTTTTTGGATATAGTAAAAAATACAAAATAAAGATAAATTTAAATTTTTGCCAAAGAGGCTTCTTCAAAAGATTACAGAAAGAAAGGTATTATAAAGACCTTGATAAAAAAAGAGAAGCAGACCTCGGTCAACCCAGTCTCGGGAAGCGAACGGTCTGCAATTGCTGTCGTACATAAGAATGTTTATTTTGTCAATTGACTGCAGAATATCACAACCAACCTCCTTAAAAGCATTAAAAAATGACATAGATTGAAATTGAAGATTTTTAGAAACTAAATCAAAGAGATGATTATAAATTTAAAGTTTTGCCAAAGAGGCTTAGTAGAGTTTTTTTGTTGGTTTACTCCCAAAAAAGAAGCTAGCCATAAGTTTTGTAAGAAATAGCAAGGATGTTGTATGTTGAAAAAAATAATTATA
>JAIXMY010000013.1:0-11760 GCA_020328045.1 Candidatus Endomicrobiellum pyrsonymphae | reverse complement strand
CTATACAGGAAATACGACTTTATGGACGATAAATCGTGGAATGATGTTAATACATATCAGGACAAAAAGAATATCTACAATGGTGAAATAGGGAAATGGGGGAATATTCGGTTTGTTGGAGCAACTGACGTTTATAAGGAAACTGTCGCTGGAGAATATACTGGCGATGACGATAATTCAGTCCATTTTGCCACATTGCTCGGAAGAGACGCTTATGGCGTTGTAGAGCTTGAAGGTCAAGGTCAAGGCAAGGAGATTGTTTGCGTTAAAAAAGGACAGCCTAGTCCGTCGCGTTCCGAAATAGAGTGTGACGTAATGTTTACAACAAAAATACTTAATGCTACCTTCGGCGTAAATATCGCATGTGCAGTCTCTGACTAATAATTAAAGGTTCGTAAATTAATAGGATATTATCCTATATAATATGGGCGACTGCGGAACGCTGTGCCAGGAATGGTACAAGGTGTGGTGATATACAACTATTCTGACGTAGATATTAATTAATATAGGCGCTCGCATGATAGTAGTTTGGAACGGAATGATATTAAGGATGTTGTATGTTGAAAAAAATAATTATATATCTAATGCTTTGTCTTGAGTTGTCATCGCAAGTTTTTGCGTGGGATGGGTATGATTACGCTTCTAGTTCGTGTGTCGAAATTGAAAAATATAATCTTGTTAGAGAAGGGGAAGATATAGAAATATACGATTATGATACTCATGAATATAAAGATGTTTATGTCCAAAGTATAGAAGGCACAGAACTTGAAGTATATGATTATGATAGTGGCGAAACAAGAACTTTTGATATGGAATAAAGAGAAGACAAACAAATGAAAAAATTAATATCTTTTATACTAGCGTTGTTTATTTTAACAATGCCTGTTACTGCTTTTGCTTCAAAAAGAACTTATAGTGGGCGACGCAACTTATACAAGGCTAATTATACAAAATCTTATAATGTAAGCAGAAGCACATCAAAAGTCAATACAAAGCCTGTTATTGCTTCTGTTTCAAAAAGAACTTATAGTGGAAAACGCAATCCATACAAAGCTAATTATACAAAGTCTTATAATGTAAGCAGAAGCATATCAAAAGTCAATACAAATAAAGTTAATTATACGACGACTTATGTTGGAAATAGAGACACTCATAAATTTCATAATTCATCATGTAGATATGTTAAAAGGATGAACGAAAGTAGTAAAGTTTACGATAAATCAAAGAACGAGCTAACAACAAATGGACATGTTCCTTGTAAGGTCTGCAAGCCTTAAAAAGATTCTATAATTTACTAAATTATAAGTTAAATTATAATAAAATGGGATAATTTAACATGACGTTCATTTACAAACGAGGGAAGATTTATTATGTAGGCTATAGGATTACCGTTTTAGATGAGAACGGAAACAAAGTAAGAAAACAGGTATCAGAGTCTATAAGTCCTGACAAGCAAGCTGCAGAGGAATTTAAAACACTTAACGAATACACTGATAAAAAGAAACTTCTTAAAAGAGACATATCAATACAACAATTTTATGAGGAGTACAAGAAAAATTATTCCTCAAAGAAAAAACGACCAAACACTTTACATAGAGATGATATAACATGGAATACATTTAAAAGGGTTTGTTCTGAAGTGGTAGTTGCGAAGCAGTTTGATGATACAATTCTTAACGACTATATGCAACGTCGTCAAAACAACGGCAATCTTGAAACAGGAAGAAAACTCAAAAAAGCAAGTATCAACAGAGAAATTGTGATGTTCAAGAATCTTGCTTGGTGGGGATACAAAAATAGATATTTAACATCAAATTATTATAATTTAGTTGATAAATATCCTGAGACAGACAGTCAAGAAAAAAGACCTTTCACAGATGAAGAAATACAAAAGATATTAGATAATACGACATTCCCACAGCTCGGAACGCATATCTTATCAATATGACACGGGTTAAGAGTTGCGGAAATATGCTACCTTGAACGGTCAGATTTTGTGTGGTCTAAGAATTCTAGAATTGAAAGAGATTATCTAAAAGATAAGAAGGAAGCTAAAACTCGGCTGGGAGTCGAAAACAAAAGGCTCTGAGAGAGATGTCCCGATACACCATGAATACAGAGATATTTTGCATAAGATGTGGCAATATGGGCAAGGCAAATCAAACTTCTTCTTGTTTACTAAATTTGGATTATAGTCGGTTGTCACCTGCAGGATTAAGCGCATACACTAGTACACTGTTTAAGAGGCTTGGATTTCCAGCAAAAGAGTTGTCTTTACACAGTGGCAGACATACCTACGCCACAAGGATAAAAGACGGCGGTGGCAGTCTAAACATGGCTAGTACAAGTCTCGGACATTCAAACACAAGAATCACTGAAGAAATTTACACAGAATTCAAACCTCACAAACATTTCAACGTTGTTGACTACATCAAAATAAACGTTAAGAAGCCTAAGGTAAAATTGTAAGAATTGACCAAATGGGGCTTTTAGCATACAAAATAGGTTATTGGATATAATTTTTTATATTTATTTTTATGTTTTATTGTTTTTAAAATAAAATGTATTGAATTGCAGTCAAAAATGATTCTATACTCTTGGCTCAAACGGACAGAATATCTTGAGTCTTGGAGTTTTTCAAAGTCTAATCCATTATCTTTGCGAATATTGCCAATAGTCTTTAGTTTTGATATTTTGAATATGGATTTAACGAATCGTTTACAGTTCCCTTTATCATCTAGTATTTTTTCAGTTTCTTTATCTTGAGCTATACTGCAAAAACAAAACAACGGCGTTTCATCAACAGCGATACCCGATATTTGTGTCTTTGGGGGGTTTAATTTGGGGGTTTGTATTGATAGAGTACATTATTTTTTACTTGACACAAAATGCTTATAGTACTTTTTCATGTGATTCTGAGAAATAATTTTATCTTCGCTTGCGTAAGCGTCTTGCCATGGGCGTTCTGAATGAGTCATACCCATTAACTCTATAGCTGAAAATTTTGAGTATGCGCCCATTACGCTTGAAATAACACCAATTGAAGAAGATTTGAGATGCTCAAGATGAGTTCCTTTCTTAAACGGAATTATCGAACTATCATGTTTTCTGTAGTGCTTATATACAGAATGTATAACAGGACCGTAATCCCAAGCAAGTATATTCTCTTCAAATAATGGAGTTTCAAGTATCGAAAGATGATACGCCTGACAGTAAAACAGCAATTTTTGGAGCTTTAAATGGCTTATTTTAAGCGTAGATTCAAGGTTTTGATAATTTAATATTATTTTTGCAATTTCTAAAGCATTCATTTCAGCCCCCCCCCATCTCCATAGTGTCAACAGCCATTAGCAACTGCTGATTACGGTAACGCTTTTTGGTAGTTTTGTCAAGTATAGAGTTGTAAGCAATTTGTAAGCAGAGAATGTTAAAACTTATTAAAGATTGTTAAGACTTGATAACTTTGAATTACCAATATTTACCGTCGATAAAAGCTGCTAAAATTATTATCTCGTCAACAACTCAAAAACATTCACAAACGCAGATAGTCGTAACTTAACAATGCTTGAAAATGAGAGTGTTGATATAATTATTACTTCTCCGCCGTATGCCAATACTTATGATTATTATTTGTATCATAAATTTCGTAAGCGTTGGCTTGATTTGGATGTTCATTTTGCGCAATATAATGAGATAGGTTCTCGTCGTGAATATTCAAGTCTTAAAAAACCAGCTAATCAATGGACTATTGATTTAAAAAAATGTTTTGCTGAAATGTATAGATTGTTAAAAAAAGACGGTCTTGCTTTTATTGTTATAGGCGATAGCGTAATAAAAAAAGAATTAATAAAGATAGACGGAATAATTCAAGATTTTATACCTGAAATCGACGATGGATTTACGAATGGTTGAGTACCATCAGGCATAAACAGTGAGAAAGGCGAAAACGTACGAGACGAACTCACTAAAAAGACAAATACATACGTTTCGAAGAACTCTCTGAGGATGAAGAAGACGTACTAGGCAGGAAATAAGGCGGATGCATAGACATATCATTCTCCAAAATCATTGAGGAACCACAAGATGTACGATACGAACTCACGTAAAACGAAGGCAGAGTAAGGGAACACACTGAGGAACGCGGAGGGGTACTAGGCAAAAAAGAACGAGGAAGGGAAAAACGAAATAGGGTTTGGGTCTGGATAGCCAATTTTAGCGATTGTTGTTTTAATTTATGCCATCCATATGCCACTGCACATATACCACCTACTACTAAGACAAACCACAAAATTTTTTTAGGAGTTATGCTAAATCCTCCGACTTTCCCGATTTCACGGTCCGATGTGATAGTTCCCCACGTATCTCTAGGAACACTGCACCATTTATGTTTATCGCAGAACGTAATGGTAGGTGACGGAACATCTCTCGTCTCTTTCTCTCTTTCTGTCATCTTGACTTTTTCAACTTCAGTGTTTCTAGCGAACTCGTTAGCTTTGCTACTAGCTTTGCTAGGTTTATCTGGGGAGCACGCCGAAAGGAGCAGAGAAAGGCAAACGAATAATTCAACATTCTTTAATATCACACGTACTTCACTCATATTATATTTTTACTTTTTTAGTCTATAGTTAGTACAAAAACAAGCCCCCCCCCCTGTTTTTGGATAGGTAGGACAGGAGGAGAGGGAAAAACATGCTACTATATTAATATTTAAAACACAATGTTTTAATCTCTGGGGAGGAAACACCACGATCTCATTTTAGTTTAATGCGCACACACACATTTTGAAAATGAGGTAAGTTTTACTTTTAAAGTTTAAATAACATTTTTTGGGTTGATTATGTAGTAAAATTATGTACAATAAATACAATAGTTTTGTTGTTGGTTTGCAATAAGAATTTACAAATAGTACATAAAAGAAATCTCGTTGAAATTTTTGGCTTTTCGCTAATAATGCAAAAACAAGATGGCGACAAGTATGTTATAAGATTGCACAACAGTGGATAGAGATTATTAAAAAGTAAAAAAGAGAGGAGGGAATAATATAAAAAGCAACATAATAAACAACGCTATTTCAAGCGTTCTTGCAAAGCAAGAAGCACGAGATTGTCATATTTCTAAAGCTTTTATGAAAGCTATTCAAGAATACATAGGATTAGGATACAATTTGTCGAAATTATTGTGGTTTAGCAGAATCGGATTTTAAGTACATAGTTTGCATTTTAATCACAAAATACAAAAGTATCAACGAGGTTAAAAGTGTATTCAGAGTGGTTAACCGCAAACAATGGGCTATAGGAATTTTTAAACAAAGTATGAAAGATTTGATAGGGAAAATAGAAGGGAAAACTGATTTCCCCAAAATTTACAAATTATTTAAAAACGGATTATTGTGATATTCAAGTCAATAGAAACGCTCTTGCTTTGTCAGTCTGTCTCGCGTCGCATCTATTTATATGTCAATATAAGATTGCTTAACTATATCAATCTTGAATCAAAGTTAAATATTTGTCCCGATACTGTTTTAACTTGAGACAGGAAAACTACAAAATCAGCGAGTTCATTGATGTCAGTTGTAGTATTTAAAACGCTTTCTTTTTTAATTGTGTTTATGTGAACATCTCCGGCATTGCTGGCCATATCCGTGAAGTGGAAACCTGGTAAAACGGCATTCACGGTTATTCCAAAGCGTCCATATTCTCGAGCGGAAGTTCTTGTAAGAGCTATGACGCCTGCTTTTGATGCAGAATAACTTGCCGATCCAATATAAGATTTAAATGCAGAAATTGACGCTATATTTATTATTGCGCCACTTTTTTGTTTTATCATTTTTTTTAATGATTCTCTAATCATAAAAAATGTGCCGTTTAAATCTGTCTCAACAACGGATTCCCACATTTCGTCCGTCATTTTTAGTATTGTAGAACCTGCAGTAATAGATGCATTATTTACAAGACAATCAATTTTTTTATATTCGTCAACAACATTTTTTATTAATTCTTTTACTTCATTTTTATCGGCTATATTTGTTTTTATAAACTTTGAATTTGGAATTTTGTAGTCAGGTTCATTATTTTTATAGCAACCGCATACATTCCAATTATTTTTTGAAAAAGTCAGCGCAAGCTGTTTTCCAATTCCCCTAGATGCCCCTGTTATCAACACAGTTTTCTTGTACATGAATATCCTCCTGCCTATTTGATTAAGAAGATTATACAAAAATAGTAATTTTTGATATAATCGACGGGCTAGATTTAAGAGGTTTCACTATGAAAATGGAAAAAGTTTACAACTCTAAAGTAGTTGAAGAGAAATGGCGCAAATATTGGATAGAAAATAAAACGTTTTCGGCAAGAATAGACAAAAACAAAAAGCCATTTACGATAGTTATTCCTCCTGCGAACGTAACGGGATCTTTGCATATAGGGCATGCCTTAAACGCTACCTTGCAGGATATCATAATAAGATTTAAAAAATTGCAGGGATATAATACTTTGTGGGTGCCCGGAACAGACCATGGCGGTATTGCTACGCAAAATGTAGTTGAGAAACTTCTTAAGAAAGAAGGAAAAACTAAATACGATTTAGGTCGTGAAAAATTTTTGGAAAAAGTGTGGCAATGGAAAAGTGAAACCGGAGACATAATACTAGATCAACTCAAAACGATAGGTTGCGGTTTAGATTGGGACAGAGTCGCTTTTACAATGGACGAAAAGCGTTCAAAAGCTGTAAAAAAAGCGTTTATACAGATGTTTGACGATGGTCTTATATACAGAGGAAAAAGGCTTGTTAATTGGTGCTCTAGGTGCGGTACCGCCTTGTCTGACATAGAAGTTGAATATGCGGAAGAAAAAAGTAATTTATGGTATATAAAATATCCTCTAAAAGATTCTGACGGATATGTCATTGTTGCAACTACGCGTCCTGAAACAATGCTTGGAGATACGGCTGTTGCCGTAAATCAGGATGATGATAGATATACGCATTTAGTAGGTAAAACTCTAACGTTGCCGTTAGTAAACAGAGAAATAAAAATAGTCTCAGATTATGTTATAGATCAATCTTTTGGAACGGGAGTTGTAAAAGTTACGCCTGCTCACGATGCAACTGATAATGAAATAGCAAAAAGAAGTAATCTTGAAATAATAGAGATAATAGATGTTAATGGGAAAATAATTAATGCGCCTGAGAAGTATCTCGGACTTAGTGTTGAAGAAGCAAGAAAAGAAATTGTTAAAGATTTGAAAAAAACAGGTTTTTTAGTAAAGATAGAAGATTATACTCATTCGCTAGGAAGATGTTATAGATGTTCAACAAAAATAGAGCCTTTGATGTCCGAACAGTGGTTTTTAAATGTTGGCGGAATGTCTAAAAAGGTAGTTGATGCCACAAATGACGGTAGGACAGTTTTTCATCCGCAATCGTGGAAAAAACCTTACGTTTTGTGGCTTGAAAATTTAAGAGACTGGTGCATAAGTCGCCAAATATGGTGGGGACATAGAATACCTGTTTATTACTGCGTTAATGAACAAGGAAATAAAACAAGTTGCAAACCGATTACTTCTTTTGAAAAACCAGAGAAATGTCCGTGTTGTAAAGGCAAAAACTTTGTTCAAGATGAAGACGTTTTAGATACTTGGTTTTCTTCAGCTTTATGGCCTATAAGTGTTTTTAATTGGGGCGAAGATGAAAACAACGAAGATTTAAAATATTTTTATCCTACGTCAGTTTTGGCAACTGGACATGAAATTATATATCTGTGGGTTGCAAGAATGGCGCAGTTTGGTTTAGAGTTTATGAAAGATGTTCCTTATAATGATGTGTTTATTCACGGGATAATAAGAGATAAACACGGTAAAAAAATGTCAAAATCACTTGGAAATGTCGTTGATCCGCGCGAGATAATGGAAAAATATGGCGCAGATGCGTTAAGGTTTGCGCTGGCTCAGGCTGCAGCTCCGGGAAGAGATATGCAAATTTTGGAAGAATCTTTTTTAGCGGCAAGAAATTTTGCAAATAAAATATGGAACGCATCGAGATTTATAATAATGAATTTGGAAGGTATGGGCAAGCTTGATGATAATATATGTCCTTCCGAGCTTGCTGACGAGTGGATTATATCTGAATTTGCCAACACTGCTTCAAAAGTTAAAACAGCTTATGAGTCTTATAACATAGATATCGCTTCGAGGGAAATTTATGATTTCTTTTGGACAAAATATTGTGATTGGTATATAGAACTTTCAAAAATACGTATGATGTCGGCAGACAGAAATGTAAAGAAACAAGTTCTTTCAATTCTTGTACATATACTTAAATCAACATTACAGCTATTGTCTCCAATAATGCCGTTTATAACGTCGGAGATATGGGAGATTTTAAACAAAGATGATGAAAATGCAAAAATAATAGCAGAGAGCTTCCTGGCTGTTATTCCTAAATACATTAATCAAGAATCTGTTGCATCTCATTCTGCCATTCCCGAACGTCTTAATCGGGAATCCATACTTGAGAAAATGAAAAACATCCAAGACATAATTGTAAAAATTAGAACTCTAAGAAGCGAAATGAATATTTCTCCTGCGGTTCAAATAGAAGCTTTGTTTAACATATTAGACGAAAGTAAAGAACAAACAATAAATGAAAACGAAAGTTACATAAGGCAACTTGCAAAAATAAGTTCGATACAATTTGGTAAAAACATTGCAAGATCTAAAAATTCTGCCGTAATCGTTGTAGTCGGATTTGAAATATTTTTACTTTTAGAAGGTCTTATTGATATTGAGAAAGAAAAGGCAAGGCTTACAAAAGAGATTACTCTCGCAAAACAGGAAGCGGAGAGAACAACATTAAAAATGCAGAACGAAAATTTTATAAAAAGCGCTCCGGAATCAGAAATTGAAAAAATTAAAGCACGCTTAAACGATGCAAATTTAAAAATTGAAAAAATTAATGAAAATTTAAAGTTTTTGGAATAAAACAATAATAAAGCAAAGTGAAAAGTGATAAAATATATTGCCAAAAAAGAAGGCATTTTTTATCTAGAGCATAAATTTTACAATTACTTCACATTTTGCTATTTCACTTCTCCAAGTAAATATATATACTGTTGTGGAAGTTGGTGGAGTAGATTATTGGAAGCGCGAATACTACATCATGAAATGGAAAACTGGTGATAGTCCAAAAGCAAAGAGTGAAGACGCAGGCAGTTCGCATGAGTTTGGCATCAGAATTGGGGTTCAATTCTAGCATTGTTTGTTGTACATTTGATACATAAAAAAAAGGATTTCAATCTTAGTGGAGGAGTCCTTTTTTGCTGTTTGGAGGCTTTACGGCATAAAATTTTAGCATTACTTCATATTTTTTATTTTTGTCGCTCCATTCTTTTTTGCTAGGAACTTTAAAAATGATAAAAGAAATAATTTTTGCTACTAGAAACTTGCATAAAATTGAAGAAATAAAAGAAATATTAAAAGATTTGAATATTAAAATTGCGCCAATGATTTCTTTTGATAAATACCCAAAAACAATAGAAGACGGCAAAACGCTTGAAGAAAATGCTGCAAAAAAAGCAAGGGAAGCCGCTGAATTTTTTAAACAGTGGACTATTGCAGATGATTCTGGTTTAGAAGTTGATTACTTAAATGGCGCGCCCGGTGTTTATTCGGCAAGGTATGCCGGCGAAGGATGTAGCTACGATGATACTAATAAAAAACTTCTTGCTGATTTGAACGGTGTTGCTGAGGAAAAAAGAACGGCAAAATTTAGAACTGTAATTGCAATTTCGAGTCCTGAAGGCAAAATATATTTTACGGAAGGCAAAATATTTGGTACAATAAGCTTGCGGGTTGCAGGAACCAGTGGGTTTGGGTATGATCCTATTTTTTATGTTCCGGAATATGGAAAAACTTTCTCGGAGCTTGGTTCCGAAGTGAAAAATTCCATAAGTCATAGAGCAAAGGCTTTACAAAAAGCCAAAGAAGTTCTAAAACGCTTATAGACGTATTATGAAAACGTAGTTTGTAGTTTGTTTTACTGTCGAGAATTTTTACGGAAATATCTTTCGCAGAGACACAAGCGTCGCCTAGCTACACGATTGACTCAACAAGTAAACAATGTACCGATGACGCTAAACAGTTGAAGCATTCGGTATCGATAGTGGAAATAGCTCGGAAGAACTGGGTGTTTTTCGCCTGAAGAAAAAACTATGTGTTTTTTTCAAACTGGATTACTATTATGATAAAAGAGAGCGTGAAAAGCTTTCTGACCGTGCAGATTATCCTCTCATTAAAGCTGTATGCAAAAAAAAATTAGACGAAGAAAAAGAAGAATTGAAAAAAGAATTGTAAGCTTTTGTCTATAAATTTTTTAAATAAATTTGGTAAAATTAGGTTAGTTTTTGTTACCATCTAATGACATTACTAAAAATTGTGTGTCGCCTGTCGGGGAGTAGCGTAATTGGCTATCGCGCCTGCTTTGGGAGCAGGAGGTTGTGGGTTCGAGTCCCGTCTCCCCGATGTTTTTTACTCATAAGAATACTAAATGAAAATCTTGATTGTCTATCAGGCAATATAATAGGGGGAGGAGCATTAGGAGCAATTATAGGGGGGAATATAAGGGCTACTAGCAGGAATAGAAACTGGATTATTTGCTAAGCGCCCCAAAAAACTTGATAAGATGACAGAAAGAGAGAAAGAGAAGAGAGATGTTCCGCAACCTCCCATTACGTTTTGCGATAAACATAAATCGATAAAGTCGGAGGACTTAGCATAACAACGCACGAACGAATACGAGGAGCTGTTGCTTTTGCTTTTTTGTATGCAATATGGTGGTACAACTGGTACATGAAGTCTTTGACACAAATATCAGAATAAACGACGCCACCACCATCACCACCACCACCATCACTGACACCAATACCAGTACACACGCCATCATAAACACCTCCGCCGTCGCGTTAAAAAAGATAGTAGATGAGGGGGAGGAGGCGGTGAGGGTGGCGCTTGATGATTTGGAGAGTAAGAGGGTATCGGAGGTGAAGGCGGAGAGGGACAAGAGAAAGAAGGAGACGGTGGATGTGGCGCAGAAGAAATTGGCGAAGGCCGTGGGCGATTGTTAAAAGATTTGATATAATCACAACAGTTGTATTTGATGAGATGACACAATCACATTTGATTTGGTATAATTGAGTTTCTTATAAATGCAAAACAAAAAAATGGGCACTAAAATAAAAGAGTGAAATTTTCACGTGAAGCGATACATACTCCACATTCTCTTAATATCTAAATCTAAATTTATCAAAACCGATAGATAAAAACAAAATAGGAAATAGTGTGATGACATTACTCTTAAAAGGGAGACATAATATGATGACATTACGTTTAAAAAGATGTGTAAGCTTGTTTGTTTGCTATAATCTCTAAATCTAAATTTATCAAAAGCGATAGATAGAAACAAAAGAGGAAGTTGTGACAATCTAGACAACAACGATGCTGGATTGCTTCGTCATTTCGTTCCTCGCAAGGACGCCGATAGTATGATGACATTGCATTTAAGAAGATGTGTAAGTTTACTCGTTTGCCTTTCTCTGCTCCTTTCGGCATGCTCGCCTGATAAATCCAGCAAAGCTGGTAGCAAAGCTAACGAGTTCGCTAGAAACACTAAAGTTGAAGAAGTCAAGATGACAGAAAGAGAGAAAAAGATGAGGAAGGTGGTGACACCTCCCCCTTCGTTCTGCGATAAACATAAATGGTGCAGTGTTCC
>JAIXMY010000119.1 GCA_020328045.1 Candidatus Endomicrobiellum pyrsonymphae | reverse complement strand
TTATGGGTACGTCTCCTCAGGATTTTGGTTATGTTGGTGAATATTCGATGGTGTATATTGGCGACGGAACCACGGTCAGAGAATTTGTAACCCTTAACAGAGGCACAAAAAAAACAGGCAAAACTGTAATCGGCAAAAACTGTTATTTTATGACAGCATCGCACGTTGCGCACGATTGTCGTATTGGTGATAATGTGACTATGGCAAATTGTTCCGCGGCGGCAGGACATGTTGAAATAGGCGACGCTGCTTTCGTAAGTGGACTAGTTGGTATTCATCAATTTACAAAAATTGGTAAAGGCACAATGACAGGTCTTGGAGCTGCTGTCACTATGGACATAATTCCGTATGCTTTATGCGCAGGCGATAGAGCAAAACTTGTTGGTTTAAATTTAGTTGGTATGAAAAGAAGAAAAATGCCGATGGAGGAAGTTAATGCTGTAAAGGACGCTTATCGTATTTTGTTTATGTCTAAACTTTTGCTTAAAGATGCTTTGGCGCAAATAGAACAAATTGAATCTATAGCAGTGCGGGAAATAGTGAATTTTATAAAAAATTCTAAACGAGGTATAGCAAGACCTGAATGAATAAGAGACAAAGTAAAGAATGATAACGGCTTCAATATTTTGGCTACAGCATTAAAGAAATAAGTATTTCAGACTTAGATAAAGGTATAAGACAGGACTTAAAAGCGCTATGATAAGCCCTTACGAGGCATTCCGGGTATTATGAAAGTTGAGTACCATAAATATGCGTTTAAAAATAAAGATTCCGCAGGGTTACTTACAATATTTATTTATTTTTTAAAAATAAAATAAGATTTACTCTTGGGGATGCCGTTCTTTTCATGGAGGGCGATGGTTCAAGCGCAGGAATTGTTAGAAAAGCAGATTTGATTGCAGCTTCAAGTGATGTGGCTATTCTTGATGCATATTTGTTGAATGAATTAAATTATGACATACAAAATAGGGTTTAGACTCTGAAGTACAAAGTAAGAAGAGTTTAAACCCTATTTTGTATGTCATAATTTAATTCATTCAACAAATATGCATCAAGAATAGCCACCTCCTTCGTCTTCTCTCTCACCATCTTCTTGAAATTAATCACTCTAAATCCCCTGCCGTTCTTTTCATGGAGGGCGATGGTTCAAGCGCAGGAATTGTTAGAAAAGCAGATTTGATTGCAGCTTCAAGTGATGTGGCTATTCTTGATGCATATTTGTTGAATGAATTAAATTATGACATACAAAATAG
>JAIXMY010000076.1 GCA_020328045.1 Candidatus Endomicrobiellum pyrsonymphae | reverse complement strand
ACAACTATTGCCATCACTATAAAAACTCTTTGCCTCTCTTATTGTCTCTTTTACTTTCCTATATATATTTCTGCAACTCTCTATCACTCTATCGCTTATTTCAATTGCAATAATACTCGTCCTCCTTACCATAAGCAGTCTATAATGATTGTTTTGTTGAATTTTGTGTATATCTTATCTAACTCTTATATCTCTTACCCTCATTTCTTACATCTTCAGTGATTCCTTATCTACTGCATTTAGTTATCTTTGCCTCTCTCATTTTTATTTTAGATAACTAAATTTTATATCTTTTTTTAGGTTATAATGAGCATGCGCTTAAGTGTGGAGTTAGATAAATGATGTCAGGAGATGTAGATGAAGAAAATTAGTTTTTTAGTTTTGTTTATTAAGTCGCTTTGCGTAGGTAGTATTTTTGTAGCTAAGGTTGAACATTTTGTAAAACCTGAAGGAAAAAGTTTTAGCTATAGCTTTAAAGGTGATCCGGAAGCGAAGAATGATTTGCATAAAGCAAAATGGGAACTTGCTGTTTCTGAGGAGAATGTTGCTTCAGATTCTACAAGAGTTACTGTTGCAAAGATGGCGGTAGTCCAAGCTGAAATGGATTTCGATATGACGAAGACAACGAAGAATACTGTGAAGCCTTGAGAAAGGCTACTAGTATAGCTGAAAAAAATGTTCTCGTATCATTGCAGAGGATAATAAGCTGAAGATGGATATTGAAAACTATTTAGAATTACTCATTTTTGCCTGAGATAATGGATTTTTTCTCTTAGACTTTTAAAAACTTACGACTATATTTTGCAACATATTCGTAGTTTTTTGCACTCATCCTACAAAAGTTTGCGAGGAATACAATAATATTGTAGAATCACTACTCATTAGAGGCGTATAGTGGGCGATCCTTGATTATCTTCCGTTGCAGCAAACGCGTGAAAGACATATATATGCTATCAGTTATTGTCGCAATTGTTCTCTTCCAACTGTAGTAATTCCCCTTTCTCTGAGAGGAGTGGTGGCGAAGCCGTTGGGGTGTGAGATTAGGAATTTAGAGGATGAAAGTTTGCTTTTTGTAGCATGAGAATAGGAGTTGGTTTGTAGTAGTTCTAGGCACTGTAATAAATTTTAGATTTATAAAATAGCAAGAGGAGAGATGGCCGAGCGGTTTAAGGCGATAGTCTTGAAAACTATTATAGGGGAAGCTCTATCGAGGGTTCGAATCCCTCTCTCTCCGTTTGTTATTTTTTAACAGCGTCGGTAAATAGTAAAAATAAAATATCTTTCTATAAATGTTCTATAAATGGATTGAAATGTTGCATTGTTGAGTCAAAATAATTAGGCATTAAATGTCCGTAGTATTGTTCTGTAACTACTACTGAATGATGTCCTAGTATTTTAGACAGTCCGTAAATGTCTTTGTGGACTTTTAGATAATGTGTAGCGAATGTATGTCTTAAGCAGTGTGCGTGATAGCCTTTAAACCCTATTTGTTTGTACCTCTTCCTTAAGTATGAAGAAGCGCTACTCATCGTTGGAATTGTTCCATCCGTATAAACTACAATATTATCAATCTTTATTTTGTTGTTTTGCGCTCGTTCTTTTTTAAGAGCAGATAAATACTCTTTTAGTTTTTCAGGCATTATTATAATTCTAAACTTACGGCTCTTTGTGCGAAACGTTCCACTTGATTGTATTCTTATTTTGCTATTGATAAAATCTATGTCCGACCACTTAATATTCAAAATTTCTGAAATTCTTGCCCCAATGAAAAATCCTATATAATTTATTGTTCGCCATACTCCTGTCGTTAAATCAATTACCTTCTTTATATCTTCTACCTTTTGCCAGTATTTTATTTCTCTTTCTTTGAGTACATTCTTTATTTTAAGTTTCTGTAATGGATTTGTTTGCGTAATATTCCACTCAATTAGTTTAGTTCCAATGTTTTTAAGCGTTGTAGCTTTCCTTTTACAGGTAGCTTCTGCGTTATGTTTGTTTTCTTTTAGCCAATTTAAAAACTTTTCTGCAAAAGCTATGTTCAAATCGTTTATTGACGATATTACAGGATAGAATTCTTCGATGTTGTGAAACACTTGTTTGTCTAACGCTAGGCTGGTTTTAGCTTTGAAACTTTGAGAATACGTTAAATACTTCCTTTTTATATCTTGCCATGAGGTATGCTTTCTATCAAGTCCGATTCGCCCTCTGTCTTTATCTTCTTCGTATTTTGCCAGCTCTATCTCGGCAAGTTTCTTTATCTTAGACGACGGTGTCCATTTAATTTTGTTTTTATAAACTATCTTTCCATCACCGTCTTTTAATGGAAGTCCTTTATCATCAAGTTTTGGGACACGATAACTTTCACATATATAATATCGCTCGCCTTTCTTGGTTGGCATTGGTCTGTTTCTATTGATACATTTGTAATCCCATTATATTTGTTAAAATATCTCTGTTTAAAAACATTTCCAAAGTCTTTTCTAACATATCTCATCTTTTGCTATATCTCTTCGTCCTTCTGTTAAATTGGCTCTTTTACTTTCCTATATATATTTCTGCAACTCTCTATCACTCTATCGCTTATTTCAAATACTCGTCTTCCTTACTATAAGTAGTCCATATGATTGCTTTGTTGAATTTTGTATATATCTCATCTAACTCTTATAATCTCTCACCCTCATTTCTTCCATCTTCAGTGATTCCTTATCTACTGCATTTAGTTATCTTTGCTTCTCTCATTTTTATTTTAGATAACTAAATTTTATATCTTTTTTCTATTATCAATATTTAGAGACCAATGCTGGTGTTACTAACTCAAGCGGATATTTGGACGATTAGAAAAAGAGGGGAGTGTGTTAGCAGGTAAGCAGCGTGGCGAATAGCGCCAATCTGTAAATATTTGCTTTTGTTGCGTAGTTATAGTTTAAAGCATTGTATAAAATTTCTCTTTCTCTAAAAAAATGATAGAATACTCTTGTTATAATGAAGAGTAAAGATATGATTGAAAGATTAATAAAAAAGAACAGAATTTTCAAAGGTAAAATCCTTGATCTTTTTTGTGACGATGTAGAGCTTCCAAATGGAGAGCTTGCTACAAGAGAATATTTACAAAATTCCGGAGCGACAACGGTTCTTCCTTTTCTTGATAGAGAGAATATTGTTTTGGTAAAACAGTTTAGGTATCCGTTGAATCAAATAACATACGAATTGCCAGCAGGTAAAATGGACAAAGACGAAACGCCTCTAGCGTGCGTTATAAGAGAGCTGCAGGAGGAGACGGGCTATAAAGCCAAAAGATTAGAAGAACTCTTATCTTTTTATCCAACTACAGCCTTTTCAACTGAGATAATACATTTATTTGCGGCTTTTGGTCTTAAAGAAGGCGTTCCAAATCCTGATAAAGACGAGTTTGTCTCAAAAGAAATTTTAAGTTTTAAAGATGCTGTTAAAATGGTGCGAACCGGCGAAATAAAAGATTCAAAAACAATCATAGCGTTATTATATTTTGAGAATATTTTGAAATAGAAAGAGGATTTCATCATGAAGAGAAGCAGTTATTGTGGAGATGTAAGAGAAGACAGCATAGGGAAAGAAATTACAGTTTGCGGGTGGGTTCATTCCAGAAGAGATCACGGTGGCGTAATTTTTATTGATTTAAGAGATAGAGAAGGTCTTTTGCAAATTGTTTTTCTGCCTGAAAATAAAGAAATATTTAAAACATCTGAAAATTTAAGAAGCGAATATGTTATTTCAGTTAAAGGATTAGTAAGAAATAGACCGGCTGGAACAGTTAATTCAAACATGTCGACGGGCAATATAGAACTTGTAGTCTCAGATCTAGAAGTTCTTAATACTTCGCCGGGACTTCCTTTTGAAATTTCTGATTATGTTGAAACTTCAGAAGAATTGAGATTAAAATACAGATATTTAGATTTACGTCGTCCAAATTTTCAGAAAAATTTTATAATGCGTCATAAAGTTTCAAATGAAGTAAGGAGCTTTTTAAATGAAGAAGGTTTTTTGGAAATAGAAACTCCGTTTTTAACGAAATCTACTCCTGAAGGAGCAAGAGATTTTTTGGTGCCTTCAAGATTGCGCCATGGAAGTTTTTTTGCGCTACCACAGTCTCCCCAGATTTTCAAACAGATTTTAATGATTTCAGGTTTTGATAAATATTATCAGCTTGCGAGATGTTTTAGGGATGAAGATTTGCGTGCGGATAGACAGCTTGAGTTTACTCAAATAGACATTGAGATGTCGTTTGTGGAAGAAGAAGATGTAATGGATATTGTTGAAAGAATGCTCTCGAGGGTTTTTAAAGTAGCGTTAAATATTGACATAAAAACCCCTTTTGAAAGAATGCCTTATGAAGATGCTATGCTTCGTTTTGGTTCTGATAAGCCTGATACAAGATTTGAAATGGAAATAAGAGATTTTTCTCAAGAACTTAAAAGCAGTGAATTTAGCGTGTTTTCGTCTGTAATATCAAAAGGCGGAATTGTAAGAGGGTTATGTATTCCTAAAGGCGCAGGCTTTTCGCGTTCTGAAATTGACGATATTACAAAATTCGTTGGGGAGTTTGGTGCGAAAGGTTTGGCATGGATGAGAATTACCGATACTGGAGCAGAATCAAACATAGTAAAGTATTTTAAAGAAGAAGAAGTACAGGCAATTATATCTAAGCTTAACGCTAAGTCCGGCGATTTAGTGGTTTTTCTTGCAGACGAAGAAAAAATAGTTGCTCAAGGTTTAGGAGCGCTAAGGCTTAAAATGGGCAAAGATTTTGGACTTATAGATAAAAATAAATTTAACTTCTTATGGGTTGTTGATTTCCCTCTTATGGAGTGGGATAAAGAAGAGCAGAGATGGCAGTCGTTGCACCATCCATTTACGTCTCCTAAGGATTCAGACTCTCTTACTAAAGAAAACGTGAGGACTACAAAAGCAAGAGCCTATGATGTTATTTTAAACGGTATAGAGCTTGGCGGTGGATCAATAAGAATACACAGAAGCGATGTACAGAAAAAGATCTTTGATATTTTAAGTATCTCTGACGAATCTGCAAAAGAAAAGTTTGGTTTTTTACTTGATGCTTTAACATACGGATCTCCACCTCACGGAGGCGTGGCTTTGGGGTTTGATAGAATATGTGCTTTGATTGCGAGAGAAGATTCAATTAGAGAGGTAATAGCTTTCCCTAAAACACAGAAAGCTGTTGATCCTCTTTCAAATGCGCCTTCGCCCGTAAGTGAAGAGCAGATGAAAGAACTAGGTATAAAAATTGTTCCTAAACCGGTAGTTAACACGACAAAAGTATGAAAAATATATATTTTATTAGCTTTTTTGTCATTTCTCTCCCTAGATTAATATCTTTGAGAATAAACTCCGGTGGGAATTCTTGCTGTTAGTTCCCTTTTTTATTCCCATTTCAGTGAAGGCATTGGTCTTTAAATATTGATAATAGAAAAAAAGATATAAAATTTAGCTATTTAAAATAAAAATGAGAGAGGCAAAGATAACTAAATGCAGTAGATGTGGAAGTAGTAGATATGTAAAGAATGGAAATAGCTGAGATAAGCAGATGTATTTATGCAAGGGATGAGGGTTACATTTGAGAGAGAAGAAAGCGTTTGCGGTACAGAGTATATGAACAATGTGGGAGTAAGGAAGGTAGTATTTTTGTTAGAAGTAAGTCATTGGCTGGTATTGAAATGGATAAAAGTGGCATACAGGAATATGAAGGGATTGCTGAAGATGTAAGAAATGAGGGTGAGAGATGTAAGAGTTGGATAAGATATACACAAAATTCAACAAAACAATCATTATAGACTGATTATAGTAAGGAGGTTGAGTATTATTGCAATTGAAATAAGCGATAGAGTGATAGAGAGTTGCAGAAATATATATAGGAAAGTAAAAGAGACAATAAGAGAGGCAAAGAGTTTTTATAGTGATGGCAATAGTTGTTATAATAAGGTAACTGATGGCAATAGTTGTTATAATAAGGTAACGTTTGAGAGATACATG
>JAIXMY010000075.1 GCA_020328045.1 Candidatus Endomicrobiellum pyrsonymphae | reverse complement strand
AAATTGCTTGTAGTTTACAGGGAAATTTTCAAAAATATTTTTAATCATCTCTTCCGAGTATTTTTCAGATAAGCCCATGTTTTTTCTTAGGCGAATACTTTTCCTTCTTACTCTGTTAATGCCCAAAAAGATGTACAGCATTGTGCCAATAAAAGGGGATAAGAAAACAAGCGCAATCCATCCTATAGAACTCTTAATATCGTCTTTATAGAATAGTATATGTACGCTTGTTCCTACGGACAAAGTTATGTAAAGGCTTGCTGCAACAACAGCACGTAAATCAGAATTGATAAAGTTTGAAAATATATTCATAATCATCCGTAATCATTGCAAAAACACTACAACCACATACTATCAAAGTTAGCTTTCTTTATCAATAGCTGTTACGTCTGTTTATTACAGTTCAAATCCTGTCAAATCATTTAAAAAAGACATCGAAAAAATAATAAAACACTTACCCAATTTGAATTTTGATTTGTAGTTGTTGCGCCGACTTGGAGCGCGAATGCGCTCAGCAACAAGAATTTTTGGTATTTTTGTTTCGTCTGACAAAAACACAAAAGAAATCTTGATAAGCGTATAGACTTTATTGTAAAATGAATATTACAATGTTAAACACAGAAACAAAATTATTTGCAATTTTAGGCTATCCGGTAAAACATTCCTTATCTCCGCAGCTGCATAACGAGTGGTTTAAAAAGGAAATGTTAAATTGCGCTTATCTTTCGTTTGAGCCTGATTCCCGAAACCTCAAAAAAACAATAGAATCTTTAAAGATTCTGAAATTTCATGGATTCAATATAACAGTTCCTTATAAAATTGAAGCAATGAAATATGTTGACTTTATAGACAAAGCTGCTAAAGAAATAGGAAGCATAAATACAGTTGCTGTTAAAGATAATAAATTGCGCGGGTACAATACCGATTATTTAGGATTTATTCAGGATTTAGACGCAAAAAAAATTAATTTAAACAATAAAAATGTTCTAGTGGTAGGCGCAGGAGGAGCAGCAAGAGCAATAACGTATGCTTTAAAAAATGCTAAGGCAAAGGACATATACATAACAAACAGAACATTGGCTAGCGCTCAGAATCTTGCAAAGACATTTAAAATGAAAAGCATTGACACGAACAAAGTGTCAGAACTGCTTTCACAAATAGATTTGCTTATTAATTGTTCCTCTTGCGGAATGAAAAAAGAAGATAGTTTTCCGTTTGTTGCAGATAAAGTAAAGCAAAGTTTGATAGTGTACGATTTGATTTACAATAAAGTAACGCCCTTTGTAAAATTTGCAAAAGCTAAAGGTTTAAAAATATTTACGGGTGAAGGTATGCTCGTACGTCAGGGAGCATCTGCTTTTGAAATATGGACAGGCAAATATCCCAAAATTGCCAACAATCTTTTAAAGAAATTTATTTAATAACAAGGTAAAAGTTTATGTTTATTGTGTTTTTGGCATTGACAGTAGTTTCAGTGGCAGTAGTTTCAGTTGTGTTTTTATTAAGTAGAAAAAAAACTGTCAAAGAATTTGCCATTGTTGATTCCAGTGTTCTTATGGACGGGCGGATTTGTGATATAGTAAGCGCAAAATTTTTATCTTTAGATTTGATTATTCCGTCGTTTGTTGTGGACGAATTAAAGCATATCTCAGAGTCTCTTGATAAAGTTCAACGCAGTCGTTCGCAAATGGCATTGTCAATAATCGATAAACTACAAAAATCCGATGTTGTAAATATAAAAATAGTTAAGTTAAATCTAAATGGCGGCGGCGAAGCTTCAGTAAAGATTATCGATTTTGCAAAAAATGCCAAAGCGAAGATAATAACAAAAAATTTTGATTTATATAAAAAGGCATCTTTGTATGGCGTAGAGGTATTAAACATTAATGATTTAGAAGCCGCTGTGTATCCTTTGTTTTTGCCCGGAGAAAAAGTGCGCGTACATCTAGTTAAAGATAGCGCGCAACAATATCAAGCTATAGGATATTTTGACGATAAAACAATAATTGTTGCAGAAGACGGAAAAAATTTTATTGGCAAAAATGTTGTTTTAACTATTACTTCTGCAATGTTTACTTCAACGGGGAAAATCATTTTTGGAAAAATTTTAGGATAGCCAAATGAAGAATGCTGTAATAATAGTGGCGGCAGGTTCCGGCAAAAGGTTTGAGAACAAAGTTCCTAAACAATTTCTAAAACTCAACGGCAAACCTATGTTTTTGTGGAGCGTTAATGCGTTTGCTGCAATAAAAAGTTTCAAGCAGATAATTTTAGTCGTCCCTTCATACATGATGCGCGCTTTAACTTTAAAATATAAAAATGCTTTTGAATGCGTTGCGGGCGGGAAAAAAAGATTTGATTCCGTAAGAAATGGGCTTGCCCTCGTTACAAATGATATAGATTTTGTTGCTGTGCACGATGCGGCAAGACCTCTCATTTCTAAAAATGATATTTTAGCTGTTTTAACAGAAGCGAAAAAAACGAAAGCAGCTATCGCGGTTGAGAAAACAAAAGATACCATTAAGCTGGTGTCAGAGAGTAATAAAGTATTAAAAACTTTGAATAGGGTTGTTTTGAGAAATGCGCAAACGCCTCAGATTTTTGAATCCCATCTTATTAAAAAAGCTTATTTGAAGAAAATCTCAGCTAAAACCACCGACGATTCGCAGCTTATAGAAAAACTAAATGTGAAAGTTTTTGCCATTGAAACAAAATTTCCAAACTTTAAAATAACAACAAAACAAGATTTTGATCTTGCAGAAAAACTCTTAAACGAAAGGATGTAGCGATATGTATATAGGCTTTGGGTACGATGTTCACAGATTCAAAAAAGGCAGAAATCTTGTGTTGGGCGGCGTTAAAATAAAGAGTCTAAAAGGACTCGATGGTCATAGCGATGCTGATGTTCTTATACACGCTCTTATGGACGCGTTACTCGGCGCCGCAGGATTAAACGATATAGGACATTTTTTTCCGAATACGGATTCTAAATATAAAAATATATCTAGTATTTCTCTTTTGGAAATTGTTTATAAAGAGTTACAAAAGAAGAAGTTTTGTATAAACAATGTTGATATTACAGTGGTGGCTGAAGTTCCAAAAATATATCCTTTTATTGATGAAATGAAAAAAAATATCTCAAAAGCGATTAAACTAAAAAAAGAAAGAATCGGCATAAAGGCAACTACTAATGAAAAAATGAGATTTCTTGGTTGTGGTGAAGGTATGGTCGCCATGGCAATTGCATCCATCGATAGAAATAAGGAAGCGTATCAGTGATAAAAATCTATAATACTCTCTCAAATAAAAAAGAAGAATTTGAACCCCAAAAGAAGAATTTTGTATCCATGTATGTATGTGGGATAACTCCTTATGATGAGGCGCATCTAGGGCATGCAAGAGCTTATGTTGTGTTTGATACTGTAAAAAGGCACCTTTTGAAAAGAGGCTATCAAGTAAAACATATACAAAACTTTACAGATGTTGATGATAAAATTATAAAAAGGGCGCAGGAAAAGAAGATAAAGCCGTCAGAACTTGCTCAGATTTATATTGACGATTATTTTGCCCAAACCGATAAATTAAATATTTTAAAAGCTGAAATATATCCTCGCGTTACGCAAATGATACCTGAAATCGTCAAGTTCATTATGGTTTTAGCGGACAAAGGGTTTGCTTATAAGGTTGGCAGCGATGTTTATTTTTCTGTTGAAAAGTTTAAAGATTATGGAAAATTGTCGAAAAGAAAACTTGACGATTTAAAAGCCGGCGCTAGGGTGGACGTTCGCGCCGAGAAAAATTCAGCGTTTGATTTTGCTCTATGGAAAGAAACGAAAGAAAACGAACCTCAAGAAATTGCATGGGAAAGTCCGTGGGGAAAGGGTCGACCGGGCTGGCATATTGAATGTTCGGTAATGTCGTCAGAATTGCTTGGCGACACTATAGATATACACGGTGGCGGACAAGATTTGATATTTCCTCATCACGAAAATGAAATTGCTCAAAGCGAAGCTAAAACGGGAAAACAGTTTGTTAAGTATTGGATACACAACGGTTTTGTTACAATTAATAAAGAGAAAATGTCAAAATCTTTAAACAATTTTTTCACATTGAAAACAATTTTTGAGAAATATAATCCGCGCGTAGTACGTTATTATCTTTTAACACAGCATTATTCAAGTCCGTTAGATTTTTCTGATGCAGGTTTAGATGCTGCAAAAAATACTCTACAAGGGATAGATGATGCTTATCTGAGGCTTATTTCATCTTCTAAAGAAATGGCTTTAAGTATAACTGATAAAGATTTGTTGGATATAGAAGAAACATTTTTGAAAGCTCTTGACGATGATTTTAATTCAGAAAAAGCATTATCGTATTTTCACGAATTAAAAAACATCATATTGAACGAGTTGTTTACCGCAAGTACAGATAGACTTTCTCAATTAAGAAAACTTTTTGAAGATTTTTCTGAGAATTCTTTGGGTCTTGCGCTTCCTGAAGAACATAAAAGCGACGAGGGCTTGCAAAAACTTTTAAACGAAAGAAACGAAGCGAGAAAAAATAAGAACTGGACTGAATCCGATAGGTTCAGAAAGCTTATAGATGAAAAGGGTTATAAAATAGTAGATAATAGAGACGGTTCCTCCGTTTTAGTAAAAAAAATCTAGTTTTGGTTAAGGATTTTAAGTGTACAGTAAAAATAAGCATCATCATAATGCTCAAGAACAATTAGACAACATTGTTTGTGGGCGTAATTCAGTATTAGAACTTCTCAAAGCAGGCAAGCGTAGCGTCAATAAATTAATGGTTTCTCAAACGACTCGCGGTACTGCGATTACGGAAATTATTAATCTTGCAAAACAAAAAGGGATAGCTATACATAATGTTCCACCAGAAAAACTTGATAGATTTTCTGAACATTCGCAAGGTATAGTGGCAGAAGTTTCTCCTATGGAATATATAGAATTGAAAGATTTAATCATTAAAGCAAAACAGTCGCCAAAGCCTTTGCTTGTGATATTGGATGGTATAGAAGATCCTCATAATCTTGGAGCGATTATAAGAAATTGTGTGGCTTTCGGGGCAGACGGTGTTATAATCCCAAAATGGAGAGCGGTTGGCGTTAATGAAACTGTATCAAAAGCTTCTGCCGGAGCGATAGAACACATTGCAATATCAAAAGTTGCAAATATAAATCAGGCAATAGATTTGTTAAAAGAAAATAACTTTTGGATAGCCGGGTCTGAAAAGAGTGGGCAAGTGTTGGAAGAGGTAACCTTACCTTTTCCTTTGGCAATAATAATAGGTAGCGAGGGTTTTGGTATTCATAGTTTAACGAAGAAAAATTGTGATTTTTTAATCTCAATCCAACAAAGGGACACTATTTCTTCGCTTAATGCATCTTGCGCCGCTGCGGTAGTTTTGTACGAAATATCAAAAACCCGCAGATAAATTTAGTACAGTTGCAATAACACTCGACCTCCTTATTATAAGCAGTCCATATGATTGCTTTGTTAAACTGTATGTATCTCCATACTAGTTTTACCAGACCTTTTCCTGTAACTTTCTCAACATCCATCTCTGACAAATCAACATATTCTCTTCCTAAATCTTTTTTGCAGGCGGAACTAATTTCCCGAAATCTGTATTTGTATGAAATGGCGAGCTCGACTTATCTAATTTCATTTTGAGTTATATTTTCGAGCTACTGAAACGGATTCTTGAAGATTTTTGATGTTGTTTTTAGGAGTTATGGAACTGCCTGAAAACTGCGCTTGAACGCAAAAAGAAATTGAAAATACTATCAAGAGCGGTAAAACAGATTTGAAGAATTCCATTCTTGTTCTCTTGTTTTACTGATAGACTTGGTGGGCAGTGCAGGACTTGAACCTGCGACCTCTTCCTTGTAAGGGAAATG
>JAIXMY010000012.1:7612-22052 GCA_020328045.1 Candidatus Endomicrobiellum pyrsonymphae | reverse complement strand
CTTCACGTGAAAACTTCCCCTTTTATTTTATTTCCACGCCTTTTGTTTTACACCTACAGAAAACCAACTATACCAAATTAAAAAGCTTTTAACAAATCAAGCTATAACTTAACCTATATATAGTTGTATCAAACCTTATCTTTTGCATCTACAGAGAACCAACTATACCAAATCAAAAAGCTTTTGGCAAGTCAGCTACAACTATTATACAAAACCAAAGAGCTTTTGACAAATCAGCTACAACCTATTATACAAAATCAAAGAGCTTTTGACAAATCAGCTACAATTTTTGTTATAATTTTGTGCAAAGGTAAATAATATGCAAAAACCCATTTTTATAAACAAACTTAGCTTGTCTTTGCAAAATAAAATTTGTTTTGAAGATTTTTCGACGCAAATACAGCCCACATCCCATACAGCAATTATAGGCAATAACGGAACAGGTAAATCGTCTTTACTTAAAATTATTAAAGGTGATTTAGCTGCGTCTGATGGCTACATAGAAAACAATAAAGATATTGTTTTCGGCTATGTGCCTCAATTAATTCATGAGTACAAAAATTTGAGTGGCGGAGAAAAATTTAACAAGGCCCTGAGCGCTGCTTTTGCAAATTGCCCTGATGTTTTACTTTTAGACGAACCGACAAATCATTTAGATTTAAAAAACCGCAAGGCGTTAATGAAGATGCTAAGTTTTTATAAAGGTACGTTGATAGTTGTATCTCACGACGTTGAACTTTTAAGAAATTCTATTAACATAATATGGCATATAGATAACGGAACAATAAATATTTTTAACGGAAAATATGATGATTATCGACAAACAATTTCTCAAAAACGTCAGAGTATTGAAGAAGAGCTTGGCTTGCTTGCGAAAGAAAAGAAAGAAACTCACAAAGCATTGATGAAAGAGCAGCAACGCGCAAAAAAAAGCAAGCAAAGAGGCGAAAAGTTTGTTGAACAAAAAAGATGGCTTCCAGCCGTAGGCGATCTGAAAGAAAGTTCTGCAAAAAAAACTGCAGGAAAAAAACAAAAGGCAATTTCAGATAGAAGAGCTTCCCTAAATGAACATCTTTCAAACTTAAGAATTCCTGAAATAATAAAACCGAGTTTTTCTTTAACGGCAAAAAATACAGGCTCAAAAACAATTGTTTATGTAAGTGGAGGACAAGTTGGATATCAAGATAAAATAATTTTAAGGAATATAAATATCTCGGTTTCAGGAAGCGAACATCTAGCAATAACAGGCGATAACGGCTCTGGAAAGACGACTTTGCTCAAAGCAATTTTAAACGATTCTCAAGTTATAAAAACAGGGATTTGGAATTTACCGCGTATTGAAGATATTGGTTATTTAGATCAAAATTACAGTTCTTTAGATTCTTCAAAAACTGTTTTAGAAACGCTTACAGATTTAGCGCATGAAAAAACTCACGCTCAGATAAGAGATTTTTTAAATGATTTTTTATTTAGAAAAAATGAAGATGTAAACAAACGTATATCTGTTTTATCAGGAGGAGAACAATCAAGACTTTCGCTTGCAAAAATTGCATTACAAACGCCAAAATTACTGCTTATAGACGAGATTACAAACAACATTGATTTGGAAACAAAAGAACATGTCGCTCAAGTATTAAAGAGATATCCGGGAGCAATGATAATAATATCTCACGATATTGCATTTTTGGAAGACATCGGAATTACGCATTATTACTCCGTGTGTTAAATTATTCTTATTCTTACCACTGTATCTTCGGGAAAAATTGAAATATCGCTGGCGATAGGGATTTTTACGGATTGATGAATTTTACCGGGAGCAAGTTCTTCGACAAGACGGTCGTTGTCTTTATTATAAATTTCATTTAAAACAATTTTTACAGGTTCAAATTTAAACGGCGACAATATTTCTATCTCATTGCCTCTTTTTAGCTTGTGTCTTAGTTCTATTGTAAGCATTCCGTCGGCATTATCTTTTACAACGCCGGCATTTCTGTAATTACTTTTACTTGCTGTATCAGCATATTCTTGAGATTCTTGTCCGGGAATACCGTTAAAAAACCCTAAAGTATATCCGCGGTTTTGCAGCGTTATTAACTCTTGCATATATTTATCAGGTCGCCAGTTATTAGAATTACTAAAATAGTCGTCAATTGCTTTACGATATGTTCTTGCTGTCTGAGCAACGTAATATTCGCTCTTGTTTCTTCCTTCTATTTTAAAAGAATCTATGCCGATACTGATAAGTTTATCCAATTGTGGCATAAGACATAAATCTTTAGAATTTAAAATGTATGATCCGTTATCGTCTTCTTCCATTTCCAAATATTCGCCCGGTCTCAATTCTTCTTTTAGAAGCAGTTTGCTTTTGTATTTCCATCTGCAAGAATGTGCGCACGCTCCTTGATTTGCGCTACGCGAAGCCATAAACGCGGACATTAAACATCTGCCGGAATAACTTATGCACATTGCTCCGTGTACAAAAACTTCAAGTCTTATATCTTTACATTTTTCTCTTATTTCTGAGGTTTCGCTAAAACTTACTTCTCTTCCAAGAACGCATAACGAAGCTCCTAAATTTTTCCAAAAATCAACAGTAAGCCACGAACAAACATTTGCTTGCGTTGAGATGTGTATAGGAATTTGAGGGAGTTCCTTTTTTACATATTGGAATATCCCCGGATCAGAAATAATTATGCCGTTAGGATTTAACACTTTAATTGTTTTTGCAAAATTCTCAAGGCGCGCAATATCTTTATTATGTGAAAATAAATTAAGCGTTAAATATACTTTTTTGCCAAGATTATGGGCAAAAGAAATACCGTTTTCCATTTCTTCTAAAGGGAATTTTGATTTTGTTCTTAGCGACATTTCAGGAGCGCCTGCATAAACAGCGTCCGCTCCATAAAGGAAAGCTGTTTTTAATCCAGAAAGAGTCCCCGCAGGCAATAAAAGCTCAGGTTTTTTCATGTTCGCCAATTATAGCAAAATCGTAAAACTACTTTTAAATTTCATATAATAACTTGTAACGTATCAAAAGGAACCGTCTATGAAATCTATAGAAAAAGCAGTTGAAGCGTTAAAGCAATCAAAATATATCGTTGCTTTTACAGGGGCCGGCATTTCAGTTGAAAGCGGTATTGCCCCGTTTCGCGGAGAAAATGGTATTTGGAATAAATATGAAGAAAAACTTTTTGAAATAAATTATTTTACGCAGCACACAAAAGAAGCATGGAACATGCTTTGCAACGGATTTTATGAAGCTATGTTTAAAGCCAAACCAAATGTGGCGCATATAGTTCTTGCCAAACTTGAAAAAGAAGGATATCTTAAAGCTATAATTACACAAAACATTGACGATCTTCATGAAAAAGCAGGAAGTAAAATAGTATATAAATTACACGGAAATGCATCTCAACTGCATTGCAATAATGATGGCAGAAACTATCCTGTAACAGATTTTGATTTAACAGTAGCGCCGCGCTGCAAAGTATGCAACACTGTATTAAAACCTGATTTTGTATTTTTTGGCGAAATGTTGCCAAAATATGACATGAATATGTCCATAAAGGTTGTTTCAAAATGCGATCTTGTTGTAATCATCGGTTCCACAGGAGTTGTATATCCGGCTGCTTCATTGCCATATTATGCCAAACGTAACAATGCAGTCATCATTGAAGTTAATCCAAAACCATCTGCGTTCACAAATGAGATCACAGATATATTTATTCCAATGAAAGCCGGAGAAGCAATGCAGAAATTGATTGATATATTGTATATTTTATGATACAATCACTTTTGAGCAATTATATTATAACAATATATCTCTTGCGCAATTAAAGTGTGTTTACGCTAACAATGCTGTTTTTGCGTTTTTGAGCGTGATGTTTGTGGATTTACATATGTTTTAATTGATAAAAAAGTAAAAAAATACTATAATGCGCACATTGCCTTTTTTTGTGCATGGAGAAAAACAACAAAGGCGCTAAGAAAATTGTAAACTAGTTTCAGTCCCTTTGTTTTTTTGGGCAAAAGTAAAGATATTGGAGAAATGACAAGATGAGCGGTATTAAAGACTCTTTTTCGTCGAAGTGGGGATTGATTTTTGCCGCCGCGGGATCGGCTATAGGATTGGGGAATATTTGGTTGTTCCCTTACCGTGTAGGAGAACTTGGCGGCGCAGCATTTATAATTCCTTACATTTTTTGTTTGGCTCTCATTGGCGTTATTGCGATTGTGGGCGAAATGACTGTGGGGAGGATTACAAGTTCAGGTCCTATAGGCGCTTTTCAAAAAGCTGCAGAATTAGGTGGAATGAAAGGTAACATCGGAAGAGGTTTTGGCGCAGGTTTTGGTTGGGTATGTACTTTGGTCGCCTTGATACAAGCTATAGGGTACATACTTGTAGTATCTTGGGTTGTTAAGTTTGTCATTGGCGCTTGTACTGGGTCGGCTTTTAGCAATACTGGCAGTCTTCAGTATTTTAATACAATAAGCACAACTCAAATAATATTGTGGGTCGCTATCAGTACTGCTATAGGAGCTGTTACCATACTGAAAGGAATTGAAAAGGGTATAGAGAAATGCTGTAAATTTATGATACCAGCAGTTCTTCTTCTTCTTCTTGTATTGGCAATAAGAGTCGCTTTTCTTCCGGGGGCAGTGGCTGGCTATAAATACCTTTTTACGCCTCGTTGGGAGTATTTGTTTGACGCAAGAACTTGGATGGCTGCATTAGGGCAGGTGTTTTACTCTTTATCGATTAGAGGATCTACTATGGTTGTGTATGGTTCTTATGCAAAGAAATCCGAAGATATAATTTCTTCCGCAAAACATATTGTTGTTTTAGACACAATTGCATCTCTGTTTGCGTCTATGCTGATTATACCGGCAGTGTTTGCGTTCGGCAAAGATCTTAGTAGAGGCGAGGCTTTTCTGTTTATAACAATGCCTGAAATTTTTAAAGGTATTCCTTTAGGACAAGTCCTCATGTTGCTTTTTTTTATCGCAGTGTTTTTCGCGGCGCTTACTTCTCTTATAGGCATGTTTGAGGTTGTAGTTGAAGCATTGCAGAATAAGTTTAAAATGACTCGTTGGTTTGCAGTGGTTCTTGTTTCGATAGCAACAGTGTTGTCGTGCAAATGGTTTGTGGTAGGTAACATTAGGGGCACTATAGATATACTTTCGCTTCATCTTATACCACTGTGCGCTTTAGGCAGTGGCATATTTGTTTTTTGGATTATCCCAAAGCGTCTCGTTACAGAAGAAATTCAGAGCGGACATTCAAAGCCTATCGGGAAATGGGTGATACCGACTGGACGTTATATTTTCTGCGGTATTATAATTTTAATTTATGTTTTGCGTTTAAAATAAGCCTGAAATGTAAAATGTAAGTGGCAGTAATTTGCGATGTGGTTGCAAAAAAACCAAGTAGGCGAGTATAGACATGAAGCGTTTAGCGTTAGTATGTTTGTTTTGTTGTGTCCTTGTTTGTAGTGTAGTTGTAAAAGCGTCTGTAGCCGGTCGTTGTGGTCCGCGGGGAGTAGAAACTTCCAGCTGGTGTGTATTCAATTAGACGTAGCGCAAAGATTGTTCAACCAAAAGAAGAGTTGCCTAACAAGGTAACTCTTCTTTTATATTGTTTTTTGCTTTATAAAAATCGAAAAATGTAAAATCATAGACATTCTCTGCTCATTTTTTATAAATTCTATATAATTTGACATTTGGCAACCAAAATGATTGAATTAACACAACGTGCAGGTGATGTAAATTGTTGGGCTACACGATTTTTAGCCTAGTATCCTATAATTTTGTTAAACAGGAGGTCTTATGAAATCAGTACACGATTATTATGGTGAATTAGTATTTACAAAAAAAGTAATGGAACAACATTTAAGTAAAAGCATTTACAAAAAACTAGTGGCAACTATCGATAATCTGGAACCTTTAGATCAGTCAATAGCAAGCGAAGTTGCTCATGCTATGAAAGAATGGGCGCTTGAAAACGGCGCAACGCATTTTACGCATTGGTTTCAGCCTCAAAGAGGTGGCACTGCGCAAAAACACGATTCGTTTATAGATTATGGCGATGGCGGGGAAATAATAGAAAGATTCTCAGCCTCGCAACTTGTGCAATCTGAACCGGATGCGTCTTCTTTCCCGTCAGGTGGGATAAGATCAACGTTTGAAGCAAGGGGATATACCGCATGGGATCCGACTTCTCCTGTGTTTCTTATTGAAGCCGGGAAAACAAAAACTTTAGTTGTTCCTTCAGTTTTCCTTTCTTGGACGGGCGAAGTATTAGATCTTAAAACACCTTTGCTTAGATCTCTTACGATTTTAAATGAAAAGGTAATAAATCTTCAGAAACTTCTCGGCAATAAGAATGCAAAACGGACAAAAGTTTTTGCGGGTATCGAACAAGAGTATTTCCTTCTCTCAAAAGATTTGGTAGCAGCAAGACCAGACATAACAGTTACTGGAAGAACTTTGTTTGGCAATAAGCCTGCAAAAGGGCAGCAGATGGAAGATCATTACTTTGGACATATTAAAGAAAACATTTTGGAATTTATGGAAGATGTCGATCACGAACTTTATCGTAAGGGCATTCCTGTAAAAACAAGACATAATGAAGTTGCTCCTAATCAATTCGAGCTTGCGCCTCTCTATCAAGAAGCAAATTTGGCAATAGACAACAACTTACAGACAATGGAAATTTTAAGAAAAGTCGCAGATAAACATAACATGGTTGTTGTTTTGCACGAAAAACCATTTGCTGGCGTAAACGGTTCAGGGAAGCATTTCAATTGGTCTATTGGCGATAATACCGGTGCAAATTATTTTGAACCTTCAAAATCGCCTATTAAGAATATATCATTTCTTTTGGCTGTCAGCGCAGTGTTATTTGGCGTAAAAAAGTTCGGCGGAATTTTAAGAGCAAGCGTTGCGGATGCTGGCAACGATCATAGACTTGGCGCAAATGAAGCGCCTCCTGCGATTATGTCTGTTTATCTTGGCGAATATATAAACGATCTGTTAAACTCTATAGAGAAAGCAAGCGTAATTAATGAAAAGGAAGTAAATGAAATCACATTGGGAGTACAAAATCTTCCAAAGATCAGTAAAGATTATTCAGACAGAAATAGAACATCCCCTGTTGCTTTTACAGGAAACAAGTTTGAGTTTAGAGCGATGGGCTCGTCGGCAAATCCTTCAGAGGTCGGGACAGCGTTAAATTTTATCGTAGCTTATGGTTTTGATGAAATATATAAGAGGATTAAAGCAAAGAAAGACGATGCTGATGTAAAAAAGAAAGCTTTAGAGGTAGTAAAAGAAATAATCTCAGAGACAAAAGACATAAGATTTGAGAAAAACGGGTACTCGGAAGAATGGCATAAAGAGGCTGCAAATAGAGGTCTTCCCAACGCAAGAAATACTCCGGAAGCGTTAAAGCTTTTTCTTAATAAGGACGTAATCAAAGCTTTTTCAGATTTCAATATATTAAACGAAAGAGAACTCGAGGCCAAAATTGAAATAAAGCTCGAAAGGTACATAAAAACAAAAGAAATTGAGTACAAGTATGCTGTAAAAGTTGTTGATAGTTTGATTTTGCCGGCAGTTCTTAAGCAGATAAATGTATTGGCAAAAACAAGTAAAAATTTGAGCAAGCTCAATATAAAATCAGAAGTATTTACAAAAGATATTGAAGCGCTTGTTAAGCTGTACGAAGATATAAGAAAATATTGTTTTGAGTTAGATGAGTTCATTTCTGCAAAACATGGCAATCTTTCCACAACATCTGATAAATTTGCATCTGAAGGAGTAGAAATTTTAGCAAACTTAAGATCAAAAGTTGATGCAGCTGAAGACGTTGTCTCGGATGAATTTTGGCCAATGGCAAGCTATCAGAAGTTACTTAATGCGTTTTAATTAAAAAGTAAGAATAGGGGAGGGAGAAAAAAAGTATATTGCCGAACTTTAAAGTGATAATAAAAGCATGTTCTGTTTTGTTGATGTTTTAATGATATGCCATGTTTCAATGATTGCGGTGGACAATATTGAGCGTAGCGAAATATCTACAGTTGAAGCAAAGATTTGAGTAGCTTGCAGAAGTAAGCAGTAGATTAAGACTTGACTTGCTCGCTTTTTGAAAAAAGGCGGTCGAGTCAGAAACGACGCTAGAAAAAGTGGACTGAGACAGTTTATTTCAGTAATTGAGGCTTTGGCGGTTTATTCTGCCAAAGCCTTTTTTTGGTATGTTAATTTTGTATAAAGTTCAACTATCTGATTTGACCGTTTAGATTTCACGTCCTCTTGATTGCTCTTGCCCAAAAAGATTTGCAAAAAAGGTCAAAAAAATAGATAATATACGCACGGTTAATCGAGTCGAAAATGCTGTGAGCTAGTTCAAAAATAGGTAACTATGTTTAACTGGGAGGGTGTGTTATGAAAAAAATGAAATGTTCCGTTTGTGGATATGTATATGACAGCGCTGTAGGTATTCCTGAAGATGGCATCGCCGCAGGTGTTTCTTTTGAACAGTTGCCTGAAGATTGGGTATGCCCTCTTTGCAACGCTTCAAAAGATGTTTTTGAAAAAGAATAATTATTATGAAACAAGTGTATCTAGATAATCAATCAAATACTAAACTCGACGAGAGAGTTTTCGATTCTATGAAGCCGTTTTTTGTAGAGTATTATGGAAACCCTCAAAGCATTTATTTTTTGGGTTCTGTTTCAAAAGATGTTCTTGAAACAGCGCGTCAACAAGTTGCAGAATTGATTAATGCAGATTCCAAAGAAATTATTTTTACATCTTGTGGCACAGAATCTAATAATTTGGCGATAAAAGGCATTGCTGATGTTCTGAAAATGAAAGGCAGACACATTATTGTTTCTTCAATCGAACATCTTTCAGTTTTAAATTCTGTAAAAAAACTGGAAAAAGAAGGCTTCGAGATAACATATCTCCCTGTTGACGTAAAAGGCAATATAATCGAAGACGAGCTTAAAAAAGCGTTGAGAAAAGATACAATTTTGGTTTCTATCCAATATGCAAACCCTGAAGTCGGCACGGCGCAAGATATAAAAAAATTGGTTTCTGTTGTTAGAGATAGTAATATAAATGATTTTGTTGTTTTTCATACGGATGCGGTGAGCGTTTGCGGAATAATTTCTATAGACGTTAAAAATTTGGGTGTTGACGCTTTAACTTTTTCAGCTTCGGTTATGTATGGACCCAAAGGCGCAGCGGCTGTTTATCTAAAAAAAGGCATCCAGATTAATCAGCAGTTAGATGGTGGCGTTCAAGAAAATTCTAAGCGTTCCGGGACTGAAAATATTCCCGCTATTGTTGGGTTTGGAAAATCTTGCGAGATTGCCAAGTCAGAAATTATTAAAAATAGTGAAATTGTAAAGAAGTTGAGAGATAAGCTCATTGCAGAACTTCCAAAAAGAATAGAGTATATTTACTTAAATGGGTCGCAGACAAACCGTCTTCCCGGCAATGTAAATTTTTCGATAGAATTTGTTGAAGGCGAAGCTCTATTTTTGCTTTTAGATGCAAAAGGTATTATGGCTGCAAGCGGTTCTGCGTGCGCTAATAAAAATCTTAGGCTTTCACACGTACTTACCGCTATGAATGTTGACGAAGCAATAGGGCAAGGCTCGATTTTGTTTACTTTATCAAAATTTAACACAGAAGAAGAAATAGATTACGTTTTAGAAGAGTTTCCAAAAATTGTTAAAAGATTGAGAGATATGTCGCCGCTATATTCGTATTTTTTACAAACAGGCAAAAGAAAAGTTGCAGGTCCGGGAACTGATTATGAGCATGGTCACTATCATTGCTCAATAGAGGAAGAACAATAGTAATATTGGAGGACGGCAATGGCGTTTTATTCAGAAAAAGTTATGGATCATTTCGCAAATCCGCGAAATGTTGGAGAAATAAAAGATGCAGACGGTGTCGGCGAGGTTGGTAATCCTGTTTGCGGCGACATGATGACTTTTTATATCAAAGTCAAGGACAATAAAATTGAAGATGTTAAGTTTAAAACTTTTGGTTGTGGCGCTGCAATAGCTGTTTCTTCTATGGTTTCTGAGATGGCATTAGGGAAAACTCTTGAAGAAGTTATAAATCTTACAAACGCGGATGTTGCAAAAGCATTGGGCGGTCTTCCGCCAAACAAAATGCACTGTTCAAATCTTGGAGCTGATGCGTTGCATAGAGCGATTGAAAACTATAAAGCCAAACAAGGAAATAATACATCTAAAGATCATCCTTGCTCATGCCCCCATTGTGAGCCGGAGTTGAAAAACGATTGTATGCATCCTAAATTTTGTAAGCCGTGTTGTTCTAAAGGAAATAACAACGTTAAAGTATGTTCGGTATGTAAGTCTGAGTATTTGGCTGATTATGACGAATGCCCTTCCTGCGCAACTGTAAAGAAGTAATTAAAGTATGGTTGCGCTAACAATATTGTTGACAATTTGATTGTCATTCATTTTGCTTAACAACTAACATGGGTTCCATAGACATGAATGCAAAGGAGATGTTTTATTATGCCTGCAAGATTAATAAAAGACGACATATATGCGGTTGGCGCTATACATTGGAACGAGAGACGTTTTCATGGACATACATACGTAACAAAAAGGGGCGTTACGTATAATTCTTATTTAATTCTTGACGAAAAAGTTACTCTGATAGATACAGTTCGTAAAGGTTTTGAAAGAGAGTTAATAGACAACATCCAAAGCGTTATAGAGCCTTCTAAAATAGACGCAATAATAATAAATCATATAGAGCCTGATCATTCAGGAGCATTCCCTGAAATATTAAAAATTTGTCCTAAGGCAAAAATTTATGGAACAGAAAAAGCAAGACAGGGGCTTTTAAAATATTACGGAGTAAGCGGCGATTGGACTGCAGTAAAATCAGGACAGAATTTAAACATTGGCAAAAGAACTTTAGATTTTATAGATGTTCCGATGATACATTGGCCTGACAGCATGTTTACGTATTCTGCTTATGATAAAATTTTGTTTTCAAATGACGGTTTTGGTCAGCATTATGCTACAAATAAAATTTTTGACGATGAAGTTGATTTTGCAGTATTGATGGACGAAGCGCAGAAATATTATGCAAATATACTTTGGCCTTTTAATGCTCTAGTTTCTGCCAAACTTGGAGCAATAAGTAAATTAAATCTTAATATCGAACTTATTGCTCCAAGCCATGGACTTGTGTGGCGTAAACACATAGCAAAGACTATGCAGAAATATTTATATTGGTCGTCGCATTCATGTAAAAATAGAGTGGCTGTTGTTTATGAAACAATGTGGCGCTCTACTGAGAAAATGGCAAGAAAAATTGTTGATGGAATTACTTCAGAAGGCGTTGAGGCTGTTTTGTTTGACGTAACAAAAAATGACAGAACTGATATTGCTTCATATATGCTTGATGCAAAAGGCTGGGTTTTCGGGTCATCAACGCACGATGGAGAAATGCTTCCTGTAATTGCAGGTTTTTTACATTTTCTTAAAGGATCAAAAGCCAAAGGTCGCAAATCTTTTGCTTTTGGTTCTTATGGCTGGAGTGGCGAAGCAACTAAAGATATTGAAGATGCAATTTCTAACGTTACATCATTTGATACGTCGCTGAGAGTTGTTTTTAATCCTACCGAAGAAGAGTTAAATCAATGTTTCGAGGCGGGGAAAGCGTTTGCCCTAAAAATCAAAAACGAGGAGGAGATACTATGAAAGGATTAATATGTAAAATTTGGAGAAATTCTTCACCCAGCTTTACCGGAACATCATATAACGGAAATAGCATTTTACGTTGATAATAAGTTTATCTCAAACGTTATGCTTACGGCCGATATTAATCCTGCTACAGTTGTTCATCTAAAGGGTGGGACAAAAGGTAAAGTTCAGGTTATCGAAAATTGCAATTTGCATGGTAAGTGGTATAATGAAGTAGAGATATAAAATCTATTCTGGCAGGCGCTGGCGTGTTTAGATTGTTAATAAGTGATTAATTATTCTATATTGGAGGTAGTTTAAAATGGCAAAATCAATTAAAGGCACAAAGACGGAAAAGCATTTATTGGAATCATTTGCAGGCGAATCGCAAGCGAGAATGAGATACACTTATTTTGCATCAAAAGCCAAAAAAGAAGGTTTCGAGCAAATTGCCGCAATTTTTACAGAAACAGCGGATAACGAGAAAGAGCACGCCGAAAGATTTTTTAAATTTTTAGAAGGCGGTTCTCTTGAAATCACAGGAACTTTCCCTGCCGGCATTATAAGTAGCAATACAATTGAGAATTTGATACTTTCTGCTTCAGGGGAAAAAGAAGAATATACAAGTCTTTATCCTGCTGCGGCAAAAGTTGCGGATGAGGAGAGATTTCCTGAAGTGGCTGAATGTTTTAGGAAAATTTGTATTGCAGAGCAACATCACGAGTCAAGGTATTTAAAGCTCTTAGATAGTTTGAAAAATGATAGAGTGTTCAAAAAAAATATGCCTATAAGATGGAAATGCCGTAATTGCGGTTATGTGTATGAAGGCAAAGAAGCGCTGACAAAATGCCCGGCCTGCCTGCACTCTCAGGCATATATGGAAGAATTAGCTGACAATTTCTAATTTAGTAAAAAATGTGAGCAATTCCGTAGGAATCGGATTATGCGCTTACCGGTTCTTTTGAGGTATAAAAAAATGAATAAAGCGACTGTAGAAGAAATAAAAATACGCGCAGTATTTAGAACAAATAGGAGGTAAAAGATACAGTAAAAAATTCTTGGTTTTTAGTCAAAGAAGATACTCCAATAGAATTAATGAAAAAGTAGGTTTTAAAAGCATTGAAATATTGCATAAAATATGTGTTTTGGAACTTTCCGCGCAATAAAATAGAAATTTCTGAGTTTTATGAGTATTTATACTATACCGTCTTAGAAAAAGTAAGAAAACAACTAAAAACTAAGACAAATCCTATAATAAAACACAGCGATTACTTTCTTGTTACTTCATACATTATAATGGATGCGGCAACGGCAGCATTTAAAGATTCTGATTTCCCGGGCATATATATTTTAATAAATTCATCTGCCAAGTTTCCCGTTTCGTTTGTAACACCGTTTGCCTCATTTCCTATTATAAAAGCGCTTTTGTTTGGAATTTTTATGTCATTTAAATATTTTTTACCTTTTAACGAAGTTGCAAAAATAGTAAATTTTTTTTCTTTCAAGAGGCTCAACATGTCCTTCATATTGATGTTGTCTATTACAGGTAAATGAAATATTGAACCCATTGTTGCTCTTACAGTTTTGTCAGAGTACGTGTCTGCGCTTCCTTTTGACACAAACACAGCTTTTGTGGCAAAAGCATCTGCAGAACGTATAATCGTTCCGAGATTTCCGGGATCTTGAATATTTTCTAAAATTACAAACGGTCCAGCGTTTCTAAGAACTTCTGTAATGTTATATTGTTTTTTTTTGACAACTGCTAATATTCCTTGCGGGGATTGTGTTGTCGCCAATTTGTTGAATAAACGTTCAGAAAGCGCTATAATGTTTTTAGAATTTGCAACGTTGTTTTGGTACTTCTCGGATATAAAGATTTGTTTTATATTCCAATCTTTTGGAATTTCGTCGATTTGTTTTTTCCCTTCAACTACAAAAAGTCCATGGTTATCGCGGAATTTTTTGTCTTGAAGATTAAAGGCTTCTTTAAATATTTGATTTTGCACGCTTTTAATTATCATTTTGGAATTTTATCATATTATTGCGAAAAAAACTCTCTGTACTTTTGTCTTGTCCTACAAAAGTATCAAAAAGTTGAGGGATGGGGAGGCATTTTGAAAGGCTTAAAAAGACTGTTAAGTATGATTGTAATACTTAGCTTGGTGTTGTGCTCATGCGATGGTGGTAGCGCAAAAAAAATGGCGACAAGAGAGGGCAATTCTAAATGTCTTGGGAAACTTGTTTTTCAGGAGAAAAATGAAAAGCTTGAGGGTTATTGTTATGAAGAAAAAGATTTGACAGATTTTTCTAGTATTGAGAGTTATTCGGATATTAAAAAAAAGTGCGGTAATATTGATAATATTTTTTATGAATCCCAAGAATCTGGAAGAATAGGAGTTTATTGCAGTCTAGAAAAGTCGGGCTGTCAGGTTAGCGACGCTAAATTGAATGAAAAGCAGCAAGAGGCAATAAGAAAGAGGAAAAAAGAAGTGAGTAGAAAGATTACTTATGGCATACATGGATTTGGTTCTGAAGAACACGCTGTACTAGACAGCTTCGGTCGGAAAGAAATTCCGTTAGAAAATATTCTGGCAGAGTTAGAAGAAGCGAAGAAAAAAGATAAAGTGGCAGAAGAAAAGCGAGAAAGGGAAGCAGTGTTGCAGGATTACAAGGCTGGGGAGTATGGAAACGGCTCTCCT
>JAIXMY010000012.1:0-7602 GCA_020328045.1 Candidatus Endomicrobiellum pyrsonymphae | reverse complement strand
GGCAAAGCTAGGAAAAGCGAAGAAAGAATATGAAGAGAAGATGAAGCAGAGAGAACTTAACAAGCAAAAAGCTGAGGAGCAGAGGCAGATGGAGTCTAACAAGAAAGAATATGTGAAGCAGAGCAAATCTGACGAGAAAGAATCTGACAAGCGAAATAACTGTACACTTGAAAACAATGATAAGTGTTGTCTCAAAAATTTTGGACTTTCAAAAAATATTACTCTTAGTGAAGTTGATGTTGATAAAGTGGTTGATAAAGCGTATCGCGAATGTTCTAAAAAAATGCATCCTGATAAGAGACAAAAGTGCGTTGTTGATGGAAAGTGTACGAAAGAACAGGTCGAAAGCGAATTCGTAGAATTGACTAAAGACCGTGATGAAATAAAGAAACAGTTAAAGAAATAGTTTAGGTCGCAACCAAATTCGTAGAATTGACTAATGAGTATGCGTCAAAATGCTCGAGTGATACTAAGCGCGATGTGTGCGCTCCTGCGGATTATCTTGAAACTCTTAGTCTCGAACAAGAAAATATAACTAAATAAACAAAGTAAAAGTTGATTTCTTAATATCAATTGCCGTATAGGCAAGTTAATTGACTGTGTGTAGGTGATTTTCTACATTCTATTTCGACCTTTTTTAGCTTGATACAAATTATGAATAAACTATCTAAAATTGAAGAAATCTTAAATTTTGTACAAAAACCCGCAAGATACATAAATAACGAATTAAATTCTCATTCGGCAAACATGTCCGCAGATTTTTCTGTTGTTTTATGCTTTCCTGATATTTACGAAGTAGGAGCTTCTAATCTTGGCTTAGAAATTCTTTATCATCTAGTTAACGAAAAAAAACTTGCTCGTTGCGAGAGAGTCTTTGCTCCTGACGTGGATATGGAAACGCTTTTAAAAAAAGAAAAGCTTGCCCTCTTTTCGCTGGAATCGCGCAGTGAAATAAAAAGTTTTGATATTTTAGGTTTTACAATTCAGTGCGAGCTTGTAGCTACAAATATTGTTAATATTTTAGACTTATCCGGCATTGCGATATTTTCAAAAGACAGAAAAGAAAATGACCCTTTGATAATTGCTGGCGGACCTGCTTTAACTAATCCGGAACCTTTCTGTGATTTTTTTGATTTATTTGTTTTGGGTGATGGAGATGAAGCTATAGAAGAAATAATTGCTGCATGTAAAGAATCAAAAAAAGCTAAGTTTTCTAGATTGGAAACGATAAAAAAATTATCAAAAATAGAAGGCGTGTATGTTCCGTCTTTGTACAATGTGGAATATAATGACGATAATACAGTGAAATCTGTAGCCCCTGTATCGGACGATGTAACAGCCGTTGTTAAGAAAAGATTTTCAAATCTTGAAAATGCATATTTCCCTGAAAAGAAAATAGTTCCTTTTGTAGAAACTGTGCATAACAGATTAAATATTGAAGTTGCAAGAGGTTGTCCGGGTCAGTGTCGTTTTTGTCAAGCATCAAAATATTATCGGCCATGGAGACAAAGACCTCTTGAAAAATTATTGGATTTTGTTAAAAAGGGCATAGTGGCGACAGGTTTTGAGGAAGTTGCTTTTTTGTCACTTTCGTGTAGCGACTATAAATATTTGGATAAATTGTTAATAGAAACAAATAATTTGTACAGCAAATTCAATCTAAATATTTCGTTGCCGTCCTTAAGATGTAATAAGCGTTCGCTTAAAGTTGCGCAATACATCAATAGAAGTAAAAGACCTACTCTTACTTTTGCTCCCGAGGCAGGTTCAGATAGATTGCGTAACGTAATAGGTAAATATCTTTCAGAAAAACAAATAGTTGAAACGTTGCTTACGGCAAATGCCATGGGCTGGAAAGCTATAAAACTCTATTTTATGATAGGTCTTCCTACGGAAACAGATGAAGATATAGCCGGTATAGAGCGTTTAGTAAAACTTGTCATGAGAGAAGCAAAAGGGCTGAATTTTACGATTACAGTTTCGCCTTTTGTGCCAAAAGCGCAGACGGCATTTCAATGGTCGTCTATGATAGGTGTTGATGCAATAAAACAAAAAATAGATTTTCTACATAAACTTCTTCCGGCAAATGTCAAAGCGCATAATCATAGAGCGAGTGTTTTAGAAGCTTTGCTCGCTAAAGGCGATAGACGTCTTTCGGCAGTAATATATAAGGCGTGGCAGAAAGGCGCAAGATTTGATCAATGGGCTGACAAATTTGGCAATAACATTTGGAATGAAGCTCTTGCTGAAAGCAATATAGATTTAAATTTTTATGTATATCGAGACAGAAAATACGATGAAGTGTTGCCTTGGGATCATTTACATTTTGGAGTTTCAAAAGAGGATTTGTATTCCGATTACGTAAAAGGTATAAACGAAACTGCTAATGTTGAGGTAGAGCATTTTGATAAATCGCAGTGTTCTTTGCCAGAAAATTATGTTGAACCCAAAATTTCTGTATTGCCTTCAACGAGGCGATTAAGGCTACGTTTTTCAAAAAAAGGCGCTGTTAAATTTGTATCGCATTTAGAACAAATAGAAGTGTTGAGAAGAGCGGCAAGACGTTCTACTCTTCCCGTGGCGTTTACAGCAGGGTTTAGTCCGCAGGTTAAATCTTCTTATGGTCCTCCGCTTTCTGTAGGGCATGAAAGTTCAAGCGAATATATGGAATTATATTTTACGCAAAAAGTGAATATTGAAGATGTGAAAAGAGAATTTGCGCGGGTGTTGCCGAATGGTTTTTCTTTGTTAAGCATGAAGAAAGTCCCGTTGACTTTCCCTGCAATAGATATTTTAGCCAATATTGCTGAATATGAAATAAAAGATACTGATATTTCACAAAAAGTAATTGACAATTTTTTGTCCAAAGATAAAATTTTGATAGAAAAAACGAAAAAAGAGAAAACTGTTGAAATTGATGTTAAGCCATTAATAAGGTTTTTTAGAAATGAAGACGGGATTTTAAAATTACAGCTTCGTTTTGGCAGCGGTAAAACAATAAAGCCAGAAATGGTTTTACAAAAGATGTTGGAAAATCAAGAAAATTATGCCAAAATATATGCCATAGAAAGAACCGATTTATATGTGGAAACAAAAAATGGGCAGATTTACGAGCCGTAGTCAATTAATTTAATGTTAATACGTTAGAAAAAAACAATGAAAAAAGAAATAGTAGTAAACAGAACTCTTGAAGAAACAAAAGTTGCCGTGCTTGAAGACGGCAAGCTTTTTGATTTGTTTATTGAAAGAAGAGAATCTGAAAAAATATTGAACAACATTTATAAAGGAACGGTGCAAGGTATTGTGCCAGCGTTGGAGTCTGCGTTTATAGACATTGGATTTAGCAAAGGCGCATATCTTGGTGTTAATGATATAATAGCGCAACACCACGAAAAGAAAAACATTGAAAATATGATTAAAATCGGACAGGAGGTTATGGTGCAGGTGTATAAAGAGCCGATAAACACCAAAGGCTCTAAAGTGACAATGGATATTTCTTTGCCAGGGAGACTTTTAGTTTATATGCCTTTCAGTAATAATGTAGGCATATCAAAAAATATTGAAGATAGAGAAGAATATGATAGATTAAAAACGATAGTTACGAAAATCAAAAAAGATATGCCTGGCGGTATAATAGTAAGAACAGAAGCCGAAGAAGCTACAGAAACAGAAATTAGAAACGAAATAAAACACTTAACAAGACTTTGGTCAGCTATTAACGAAAGGTTTGCCGGTGCAAAGCCAATGAGTCTTATACATAAAGATTTAGGCATTGTTTCTCAGACAATAAGAGATTACTTTACTGACGATGTTGTGATCATACATACGGATTCCCCAAAAGAGTTAAAAGAGGCAACTGAATTTGTAAAAATAGTATCTCCTGAGTTTTCTGACAGGATTGCTCTTTACGATGGCAAGGTCCCTATATTTAAAGCGTACGGTATTGAAGAAGAAATAAAAAAACTCCGTTCGAACATAGCAAGGCTACAGTCCGGAGGATACCTTATAATTCAAGAAGCGGAGTCTCTTTGCGCCATAGATGTTAACAGTGGGAAATTTACATCCAAATCTTCTCAGGAAGACACGGCTGCTCTTACAAATCTTGAAGCAGCAGAGGAAGTTGCAAGACAATTAAGACTTAGAAATATCGGCGGTATTATTGTAATTGATTTTATAGATATGAAAAAGGCTTCAAACAGACAAAAAATTTTGGAAAAACTCCGCGAGGCTGCAAAAGGAGATAAAGCTAAAATAAAAATATGGCCTATAACAAGACTTGGACTTATAGAAATGACAAGACAGAGAAAGAGGGAGTCTTTATTTTCTCTTCTCGGAGATACGTGCCCTGTTTGTCGTGGTTTGGGACTAGTTCTTTCAAAAGAGTCTGTCTTTATCAACGTTTGCGACGAAATAGTACAGCTAAAAGTTGACTGTTATCATGGTAAAATTAAAATAAAAATAAACCCTGATGTTGTTGAATATTTTAAAGAAAGAAAGAGCAGACTTAGAGAGTTGTTTAATGCGGAATTTGATATCCAAGCAAGCGCGGAAGTCCCTCGTGAGGAATATCAGATTATTTTTGAATAATGATTCATGATACATCCTCCATCCTGCTTGGGTTTGATAGATATACAAGATATAATCAGCTCTCTGAAACAGTTTGCAGTTTTGTAATCGTATTTTTGTCCGACTTTTTAAAAGAGTGTCGCTTCGCTATGAATATTATTTTAATCTTTACGCTCCAGTTTTAAACTTTAGCGACAATTGTTGAAATAATTATGATAGCTGAAGAGTGAAAGTCAGGTTTCAAAAACATCCTGTTTCTATAGTTAAATCCTCTTTTTGTTCATTTATCCGAAGCAGGTCGATTGTAGTAGTATGTAGGCGATGTTCCTTTGATGAAAGCGTCAAGAGATGCGTTTGGAGTTTTACTCAACGCAAGAAGTCCTGTAACTGGGTCAATTAATGCCCATTCAATATTCTCCGGTTGCGCAAAATCTAACACAGGTTTGCCTTCTAGAGCGGCTTTCATAAAAGTTGCCCATATAGGACAGGCAATTACTCCTCCGGAAACTCTGTCTCCAAGCGAAATTGAACGGTCATCGTAACCTATCCATACCCCGGCTACAAGCTGAGGTGTATATCCCACAAACCATGCATCGCTTGACCCGTTTGTTGTTCCTGTTTTACCCGCGCAGGGTCTTCCTAGATTTTTTGCGCGCCAACCGCTTCCTTTTTCTACGACTGCTTTAAGCATGTTGGTCATAATAAAACAAACTTGCGCCGAGAGAACTTCTTTTTGTTCAGGTAGATTTTCTTCTAAAATTTTACCATCTTTATCAACAATTTTTGTTATAACGTATGGAGTGGTTTTAATTCCGGCAGATGCAAATGTTGCAAATGCCGAGACCATTTCTTGTAAAGTTACGTCGCTTGCTCCTAAAGCGAGTGAAAATGAATCGGAAAGCGGCGTTGTTATTCCCAAATTTTGCGCAGTTTGTATAACTTTTGATGGACTTACTTTCATAATAAGTTCGATTGCGCAAATGTTTATAGATAAAGCGAGAGCTGTTTTTAATGTTACATGTCCGCTACATCTTTTGCCGTAATTTGCAGGAGACCATATCTTATTTGTGTCAATTAAATCATCTTCCGATACAGTTTCCGCTATTGTTTCAAGAGTTGTCATATCTCGCGAAACCAACTCCCACGCATTTCCTTTATATATAAAAACCATCGGCGCGTCGTCGAGAACAGTTGCAGGAGTAAATCCTTCTTGGATTGCAGTAAGATACACAAACGGTTTAAAAGCAGATCCGGCTTGTCTTTTTGCTTGCGTTGCTCTGTTAAACTGAGATTCCTTAAAACTGCGTCCGCCTACCATTGCTCTTATAGCGCCATTTTTTGGATCTAAAGCCATAATTGCTCCCTGTATTTTAACGGGATCTTTTTTTTCCATTTCAAAGATTTTTAATTTCTCTTCGTCAAACTTTGAAAGAGCCTCTTCAAGTGATTTTTCGGCGACTGTTTGAGCTTTAATATCTAAGGTCGTATAAATTGAAAGACCAGCTTTCAATAAAATATTTGCGTTGTATTTTGGTTCAAGCATCATTTTTAAAAATTCAATAAAATAATGCCCTTTTTTTTCTTTCGGCGCATTTTCTTTTACGGGTAGCGCAACTTTTAAAGCTTCTTCTTCTTGCGCTTTTGTAATATGACCAAGTTCTCTCATTTTTAGTAAGACAAGATTTCTTCTTGCAAGAGAGGCTTTTGCATTTTTGAACGGATTATAATGGTTGGGGGATTTTGGTATTGCAGCAAGAGTAGCGCATTCTGCAAGATTTAGATTCTGAACGTTTTTATTAAAATATATTTCCGCCGCAGATTGAACGCCGTGCGCGCCGCTACCAAAATATATTTGATTTATATAGAATTGCAAAATCTCGTCTTTTGAATAATTTTTTTCGAGTTGTATAGTTAACAGCACTTCTTTGATCTTTCTTATTAATGTTTTATCGCGTGTTAAAAATATTGTTTTTGCAAGTTGTTGCGTTATGGTAGAACCGCCTTGCGCAACCTTCCTTTTTAATAACATTTTCGAGAAAGCGCGAAAAACTCCTTTCGTGGAAATTCCCCAGTGTTTAAAAAAATCATTGTCCTCAATAGCTATAAACGCGTTTTGTAGATTAATAGGTATGCTATTTATCGGTACAAGAACGCGCCTTTCATCAAAAAGTTCGGCTATTAAATTATTGTCTTTGTCGTAAATTTTAGTAGCTAGATATGGTGTATAATTTCCAAGATGTTGTATGGATGGGAGGCTGTCTATAAGATTTGCAGTCATGTTGCCTGCTACGAGTGTTAATAAAGCAATAATGATTGTAATTATAAAAAATCTTAAAAAAGAGCTCTTTTTCAACTTAATTTGTTTCATAACGCGTGATTATATCGCTTTTTGCTTTTACGTGTCAAATTTAGTAGAATTCGTACGATTAGTTAGTTTTTTTGCCTTGATGAGCTTCTTTATATGTAAGCAGTTATTATGACAGGCGGAGTATATATAGGACAGCCTCCTAGTGATAAACGCGCAGTCGATATAAAGTTCTTTAATTTTCAAGGCGGAGACATATCAACAAATCAGGAAAAAGTCTAGAGCAACTTTTTTTTAGGGAAGATTTTAAACGCGACTGTATGGATTACGGTAGATAACAAACGCCGATGTAGCTCAGTTGGTAGAGCAATTGCTTCGTAAGCAATGGGTCGGAGGTTCAAGTCCTCTCATCGGCTATTTCTACACAAAACAAAGAATTAGCCTAAAACTTAAAAATTGTATGCTTGTAAAACGATAAACAGCTCAAATCTCAAACACTCTGGAAGCGACTAAAACGCTCTATAAAACATAACCCGTTAGCAAAACAATCACAAATCATTTTAACGTATTTTTTATACTCCTGCCAAAACTTAGATTTGAAATTGTAACCAATTTCTCTTAACTAAATGTATAGTGGTAATACAAGAGTTTCAAAGGTACAACGAAACAGAACGGCTAATTTTGTATTTTAGGTTACATTTGGGGATATTAAACAGAAAAGAAATATCAAA
>JAIXMY010000074.1 GCA_020328045.1 Candidatus Endomicrobiellum pyrsonymphae | reverse complement strand
TCTTGCTTTTTTTGCTCCCCCTGTTTCTGCTCCTCCTGTTTCTGCTTATCCTCATCGGGTTTGGTAGTAGATTTAGGCGTCGTAGATTTATCAGGCTTACTCCATCTAGCGCTTTCTAATCCTGTTGCTAGCCCTGTTATCCCCCCAAAAATTGCTCCTAGTGCTCCTACTATTGTTGTTTCTAGACCGTCAAACTTTCCATATAGTATGCCTTTGAGTGTAGCGAATACTGTTGCTCCTGTCAATCCTCCTGCCACTGCTCCTGTCAGTACTCCTGCTCCTGCTCCTGCTACTGGTCCCAGTTCGAATCCTGTCGTCACTGCTCTTGCTGCTTCTCCTGCTACTAGCATAGGCGATACTGATGTCCCGTAGTACAGTAATACGTCTTTTGTACCTTGTTTGCTCTCAGCTCTTCTCCATAATTCTGCAGTTGCTACTCCAACTACTGCTTCTGTTGTTAAAGTATACCATGTTGGATACCATATTGGTCTGTTGTTGCCAGCGCTCGTGTCGGTATTTTTGTGTTGCGTGACGAGCCCTTGGATGTTAGACTGATTTCTTGCCATGTCGACTGCGCTACCAGTTTTGTTGCTACCAGCTTTGCTGGATTTATCGGGCGAGCATGCCGAAACGAGCAGAGAAAGGCAAACAAACAAGCTTACACATCTTTTTAATTGTAATGTCATCATACTATTTCTTCCTTTGTTTTTATCTATCGGTTTTGATAGATTTAGATTTTAGGGGAATGTGGAATATGTATCGCTTCACGTGAAATTTCCCTCTTTTATTTTAGCGCCACTTTTTTTGTTTTGCGTTTATAAGAAAGTCAACTTATACCAAATTAAAGAGCTTTTGACAAATCATTAACGGTAATTTTTTTATAGATTCTGCCTGCCTCTGCTGCTATTATCCCTGTTCCTGAAAAAATATCTGCGAAAGAATTGCCCAAACATTTCAAATCATATAAAAAGTACGACGAAAGAGGAAGTGTTTGTATTCTACTTTTCTGAGAAGGTGGAGTAAAACAATAGCGCAATAAAACAATATTTGAAAATTTGCAGTAAAGAGTTGAAATATGTTAAATTAATAGAGTCGGTTGTGTTGTGTAAAGTTTGATATTTACTATAACCTTTTAGAGGAGTAAAACAAATGGGGGCAAACTATGAAAAATTTGAAACAGTATGCCGGGTTCTAGAAGAAAATAAATTTGACAAGTCAAAACTGATACCTATTCTTCAAGCTGTGCAGGAAGAGTACAGGTATTTGCCACAAGAGGTTCTAACTTTTATCTCATCATCTTTGAACATTTCTCCAGCCAAAGTTTACGGTGTTGCAACTTTCTTTGCGCATTTTACTTTGATACCCAAAGGCAAGCATATCATTAGAATCTGTGATGGAACAGCGTGCCATGTAAAAAAATCTGCCGCTATTATAAATGCAGTAAAAAAGAAACTTAAATTAAAAGAAAATGAAATAACGACTAAGGATATGCTTTTTACAATTGAAACTGTGGCATGTCTTGGCGCATGCGGTCTTGCTCCGGTTCTTGTTATAGATGGTGAAGTTCACGGGCAGATGAGTCCTGAGAAAGTTGTTGATTTAATTGATAACATGCTTAAGCAAGAGGTGGCAAAACAATGATAGATTTAGAAAATATCACACAATCGGTTAGAAAAGCGGAACAAAACATATACAAAAGAATTATTGTTTGCGCTGGTACAGGTTGTGTGGCTAACGGTTCTCTTAAAGTTTTTAAAAGTTTAGTAAGTACGGCAAAAGAGTTGGGCATAGAAGCGCATGTTGAATTGAAAGAAGAAAATAAAGGAGCATTCTTTTCAAAAAGCGGTTGTCAGGGATTTTGCCAAAACGGTCCTCTTGTAAATATTTTGCCGTCAGGAATACTTTATACAAAAGTTAAAATTGACGATGTAAAAGATATTCTTGAAAAAAGCGTTAAAAATAATGAGCTTATAGATAGGCTTTGCTATAGCAATAACGGCAAAGTGTGTAAGGGACAGTCTGAAATTCCTTTTTATCAAAAACAATACAGGTTGGTTCTTAAACAGTGCGGTGTTATAGATCCTGAAAATATTCAAGAATATATCGCGGACGGCGGGTACAGAGCTGCAAAAAAAGCTTGTGTAGAGATGACTGATAAAGAAATATGCGATGTTGTTTTTACATCAGGCTTAAGAGGGCGTGGCGGCGCTGGTTTCCCGACGTATAAAAAGTGGCATTTGACAAGGCAGCAAGTTGCTTCAAAAAAATATATGATTTGTAATGGCGACGAGGGAGACCCCGGAGCATTTATGGATAGAAGCGTTATGGAAGGGAATCCTCATAGCGTTATAGAAGGGATGATAATTGCGGCAAAGGCAATAGGAGCGGATGAAGGATACGTATATGTGAGAACAGAATATGCTCTTGCTGTCGAGAGAATGAGAAAAGCTGTAAAAGATGCGACGGATATCGGGATTTTGGGGAATGATATTTTTGGTTCAGGCTGCAACTTTACTCTTCATGTTATGGAAGGGGCGGGCGCTTTTGTATGTGGCGAAGAAACTGCGTTAATAGCCTCAATTGAAGGTAAAAGAGGAATGTCGTCGCCAAGACCGCCGTATCCTGCTCAAAGCGGGTTATGGGGAAAACCCACAACGATAAATAATGTCGAAACGCTTGCTACAATTCCTACCATAATAAATTACGGAGCAGAGTCTTATAGAAAGATTGGCACTGAATCTTCTCCAGGTACAAAAACATTTGCATTAACAGGACATGTTTTGAACGCAGGGCTTATTGAAGTCCCTATGGGCTCGACTTTAAGACATATAATATTTGATGTTGCTGGCGGAGTTACGGATGAGAAAGGCAATGTTAAAGAAGAAAATTTTAAAGCGGTTCAGATAGGAGGTCCCTCGGGCGGTTGCTTAACCAGGGAACATCTTGACCTTCCTCTGGATTTTGATTCTTTGAAAAAAGTCGGCGCTATGGTGGGATCAGGCGGACTTGTGGTGATGGGTAAACATAATTGTATGGTAAATGTTTCAAAGTTTTTTATGCAATTTATGCAAAATGAATCATGTGGGAAATGCGTTTTATGTCGAGAGGGATCAAAACAGATGCTTTTAATGCTTACAGATATTACTGATGGTAGAGCTGATGAAAATACTATTCCGCTTTTAGAAAAACTTGCAAAAGCAGTTCAAATGGGTTCTCTGTGCGCGCTTGGTAAAACTGCTCCTAATCCGATTCTGTCAACTTTAAAATATTTCAGAGATGAATACGATGCTCACATTAAAGAAAAGAAATGTCCTGTAGGTGAATGTACAAGTCTTATAAATTACATGATAAGCGATAAATGTGTTGGATGTACGGTTTGCTCAATGAGGTGTCCTGTCAAGGCCATAAGCGGTGAACGTGGGCATAGACATGTAATTGATACCGTAAAATGTGTAAAGTGTAGCGTTTGTATGGCTTCGTGTAAATTTAATGCCATTGTGAGAGGTTAATAAAAATTATGGAAAAATATTTAACGATAAACGGCAGAAAAGTTTTATTTGATAAAGAGAAAAATCTTTTAGAAGTTATAAGAAAAGAAAATATAGAATTGCCTACATTTTGTTATCATTCTGAACTTAGCGTTTATGGTTCGTGCAGACTTTGTATGGTCGAAGTTGAGGGTAAGGGAATGCTTTCGGCTTGTTCCACTCCTCTTGAATCCGAAATGATAATCAGGACAAATACTGAACAAATAATAGAGATGAGAAAAATTATAGTTGAACTTTTACTTGCCAATCATGACAGAGAATGTACTACGTGCGCAAAGAGCGGAACTTGTCAGCTTCAGACATTAGCAAGAAGACTTGGCATTGATGAAATAAGATTTAGAAACGTTATACATAAAAAACCTAAAGATGTATCCACATATGCCTTAGTAAGAGAACCGAGCAAATGCGTTCTTTGCGGAGATTGCGTAAGGTTTTGCGATGAGATACAGAGCGTAGGCGCTTTGGGGTTTGCAAATCGCGGACCAAACTCCATTGTTTGTCCAAGTTTTGGGAAAAATTTAGAACTGTCCGAATGTGTTTATTGCGGTCAGTGCTCAAGAGTTTGTCCTACTGGCGCTATTGCGCCTAAGTCTGAAGTAAGCGCGGTGTGGAAAGCTTTAAGCGATACTAAGAAAAAGGTAATAATATCTATAGCGCCTGCTGTGCGAGCGGCAATAGGCGAAGTGTTTGGGTTTGTTGGTGAAAATGGAACTGAGGCAGCAGGTAAAATTGCGACAGCTTTAAAGTCTATGGGATTTTCAAAGGTTTTTGATATTTCATTTTCAGCGGATATGACAATAGTCGAAGAGGCAAATGAATTTTTGGAGCGCATTAAAAATAATGGAACTATTCCTATGTTTACCTCGTGCTGCCCAGCGTGGGTAAAATTTGTGGAGCAGTATTATCCCGAATTTCTTCCAAATCTTTCGACATGTCGTTCTCCTCAAGGAATGTACGGGTCTGTCGCAAGAAGAATTATGCCGGAAATTCTTGAAGTTCCGAAAGAGAATTTGGTTGTTGTTTCAGTAATGCCATGCACGGCAAAAAAATATGAGGCGAGAAGATCTCAGCTTGCTAAAGACGGCGTTGTAGATATTGACTATGTTTTAACAACGCAAGAGCTTGCGCTGATGATTGAGGAGATTGGTTTGCGTTTTGGCGATATTAAACCGTCTGCATTTGATATGCCTTTGGGTTTTAAAACAGGCGGTGGAGTAATATTTGGCAACTCAGGCGGGGTAACTGAAGCTGTTTTGAGATATGTTGTAAATACTAAGTCGGATGGCGTGGATGATGCCGAGCGATTTAGTTTTGTACGTGGAGAAAACGGTTTAAGAGAAGCAAAAATTAATCTTGATGGCAGAGAGCTTAGGATTGCCGTTGTTTATGGACTGAAAAACGCTAGAAAAGTTTTAAGAGATATTAAGACGGATAAAACAAGATACGATTTTATAGAAGTTATGGCATGTCCCGGCGGATGCATTGGCGGAGCGGGACAACCAGTTTATACAGATTTAGTTGCGAGAAGAAGAAGAACTAAGGTTTTGTATGAAAATGATAAAATTATGGAACTTCACAATCCGCAGGACAATCCGTACGTTCAAAAGCTGTATAAAGAACATCTTGATAAACCGGGCAGTCGCAAAGCTCACGAATATCTGCATACAAGTTACAAGTGTAAGAAGAGGTTTAAAGAAACTGTAGAGCTTTCTGATTTCGCGCATGATAGTAACGTTAAAGTTAATGTGTGCTTTGGAAGCAGCTGTATGGCTAAAGGGTCTAAAGAAATTTTAAAGCATATTGTGAATTTTGTAGAAAGCGAAAAATGCAAAAATAAAGTGGATATAGCCGCGTCTATTTGTTTAGAAAAATGTTCTAATGGTCCAAACACAAAAGTTGCAGGTAAGACTGTAGAACGTTGTACTTCTGAAACAGTGGAGAAAGCAATACTCGACGAGCTGAAGAAAGATTAAAATATCATAATTTGCACGACGAACGCATGAAAGATATATATTTTGAGTTGCGATTTAGTTTGACTTTTGCTACATGACGTTGTACAGTAGAATATTTTAGCTGTTAGCTGTGGATTTGTAAATTCCGTGAGTTGCTAGATGGAATTAAATTATGGGGATATGATGAAGAAGGTTTTGTTTTTGGTGTTGGCTTTGTCGGTTTTTGTAGTAGCAAATGCGTCTGCTACAGGACAAGCATATTTATGGGGTGGATATACGCGGGTAAATATGAAAAATTTCAATGATCTTGTTGATTCCGTTAGATACTACGTAGTTGCAGACACAAAAGTTGCAAACGCAAACCTATCAAAAGTAAAAGATGCGTTTATAATAGGCGCAGATTATCTTTATGATATTAATGGAACCGTGAAAATAGGTCCTAGAGTGGCTTTTTTGCTAGCCAAAGGAAAGATTAGTAGTGATGTCTCGAATGATAATGTGTCTTTTGATTTTTCGTTGGTCCCCATTATGTTTGGCGGAAGTTACAATAAAAATATAAGCGAGAAATTTAGTTTGAACGGGAAATTGTTTTTTGGTTATGGTTTAATTAAACATAAAGAAAAAAGAGTTTGGCGCGACGAACTAGGAGAAAGAAGAGAAAAGACTTTTATCGATATGGATGGTGGTTGTTTTGTGGCAGATATATCGATAGGAGCGCAGTATTGGCTTACAAAGAGATTGGGACTTGGACTTGACCTAGGATATAGATTTACGCCCGAAACAGAGATTGAAGGTAAGAAGATACGGCGC
>JAIXMY010000118.1 GCA_020328045.1 Candidatus Endomicrobiellum pyrsonymphae | reverse complement strand
ATATCTTTCAGAATTAGAAAACAAGCAAATAAAATTGCAACAATTACTTATTCCAGAAGCGCTTGAAGTCTCTGTTAAAGAAGCAGAAATTTTTTCAACATTTGATAGCAAACAAAAAGATTTACAAAAAGCAATTAAAGACATTGATGTTTTTCTACAAAAAAACAGCAAATAAAATTTCAGTATTTTTTAAAAAGGATAAAAAATGAAAAAAGCAGTTTTTATAGTAGCGCCTGAAACTTTTAGGGACGAAGAATACTATGTTCCCAGACAAATATTAGAAGACGCGAATGTTGAAGTTATAACGGCAAGCGTTAAAGTTGGCGGACTTGTCGGAAGATTCGGATACAAAACTACAAGCTCATTATTGATTAGCGATATTAATTATAATTATTTTGACGCTATAGTATATATAGGTGGCGGTGGAGCAAGCGTATTTTTTGATAATGCAGATGCCTTAAAACTTGCCGTGGATTTTTTTAATTCTAAAAAAATTACAGCGGCTATTTGCATTGCGGGAGTCATACTTGCAAATGCGGGAATTTTACAAAACAAAAAAGCGACTGTTTTTATTGACGGAAAAGATACACTTATAAAAAGCGGGGCGCATTATACTGGCAATACTCTTGAAGTTGACGGCAACATAATTACCGCAAACGGACCAGAAGCGGCGGAAAGTTTTGGAAAGGCTATATTGAATCAACTAAATATCATCAATATGTGCGAAGTCGAGCAATGACAACATGATTAGACTCGTTTAAAAAACTTTTCTAATTCGTTTAGAGAAATTTTATATGCTACGGGTCTGCCGTGCGGACAAGTAAGCGGTTGCAAACACTTAAACAAATCGCTTATAAGTTTTTTTATTTCGTCAAAAGAAAGTTTGTCGCCTGCTTTAACGCTTGCGCGACAAGCGCTTCGTATAATAATATCTATTTTGCGTTCAATTCCTATAACTTTCTCATCTTCAATATCTGAAATTATAGACTTAACTATGTGACTTGCCTCTATGTCGCCAAGCAATGCTGGTAATGCCGTTATTCTAAAATAGACCTCACCAAATTGATCTATTTTTAAACCTGTTTCGTTTAAAATAGGAACATTAGACTTTAAAATTTCTGCTTCTTTAACAGAGACTTCAAGCGCTTCTGGAATAAGTAATTGTTGCAATTTTATTTGCTTGTTTTCTAATTCTGAAAGATATTTTTCATATCTTTCAGAATTAGAAAACAAGCAAATAAAATTGCAACAATTACTTATTCCAGAAGCGCTTGAAGTCTCTGTTAAAGAAGCAGAAATTTTTT
>JAIXMY010000073.1:2132-7655 GCA_020328045.1 Candidatus Endomicrobiellum pyrsonymphae | reverse complement strand
GATTGTAGTGACTACAATCTTCCTGAACCTAAAGAAGAAGAAGAAGAAAGCGGAAAAGAAGACAACAATTCGCTTAAATAAGAATGATGGCGACGTTGAAAACAGATTTGGGGACGAGGAAGATGTTGCAGGCGAGGGTGTAATCGAAGAAAAAGTTGCAGTCGTAGTATAAAAATCTTTGTACTAGTCTGAAAAGTCTTCGCAGTTCGGGTTTTACATTAAAAAAAAGAAACTTACGAGCATATCTCAAACATGCTCGTAAGTTTCTTTAATCTGTCCCGCCAATCGTGTAATGACTGTCTGTTTTAGGATAGCTCCTCATATCCATAAGTCCTAATCGCTTTTACAAATCTCTCTATTTGATACTTAGGTATGCCTGTTCTCATTGATATTCCTTTTCTGTTTAATATCCCCAAATGTAACCTAAAATATAAAATCAACCGTTCTGTTTCATTGTACCTTTGAAACTCTATAGCTTTAAAATCGTTCCATTCGTTAAAACTTCTTCGCTGTGAAATTGTTTTAAAAAATATCTGTTTTTTGATTGATTTTTGTTTGTCATCTTTGTTCGATTTTAGGGTTGAATTGTAAATTAAGAATTTGATTTGATATGATACAAGTCTGCAAACTTTAAAATTCCTAAAATGCGCAATATGTTGTGATATTATGCAATTATTTGCCAATATGTTAATAATATTATAGAATCCACGATGTAAAAGGCAAAGCGCATAAAAAATATTTTACGATGAAAGGCTATCACTGAAACTCAAACATACACGAAAGGATTTCCGATAGTAATTATTGCCTGCATTCTCTCTCCGTAGCGTCCCCGACAAGGATATTTGGGGCGATGGAAGCTCTAGACTTAGACTAGCACCTGCCACTCATCGATAAAGATATTCGAGAACAGATTATTAAGAGAGAACGACTTATTTCAGAGAAATGGAAAAATAGGTATGATATAAGAGAGGAAAGGGGATTAATTGATATTAACAAAAGTTGCTATAGTAGGCAGACCCAATGTAGGCAAATCCACTCTCTTCAACAGACTTGTTGGCAGGAGAAAAGCAATTGTTCATAAAACTTCCGGCACAACAAGAGATAGAAACGATTACGAAGTTTCATGGAAAGACAAAAAATTTATTGTGACAGATACTGCAGGTTGGAGTTCGGACGTTTCAGTTTTTTCAAAAGATATGTCTCGTCAGCTTGGCATTGCTGTTGAGAAAGCAGACATAGTGTTGTTTGTTGTTGACGGTAAAACTGGTATTCATCCTATGGACGCGCAAATTGCCCAGCAAATAAGACTTAGCCAAAAGAGAGCAATTCTTGTAGTAAATAAAATAGACACACAGACAGAAGAGATAAAAGGCTACGAATTTTACGAGCTTAGCTTTGATGGGACTGTTTTTATTTCTGCAAATCATGGAAGGAGCATACACGATTTATTGGATCGGATTTGGGACAATATTAAATACAACAGAAAATCAAAGAAAGTACAAGATATCTTAAAAATAATTTTTGTGGGAAAACCAAATGTAGGGAAATCTTCACTTATAAATGCTGCCGCTAAAGAAGAAAGAAGTATTGTTCACGATATTCCAGGTACAACAAGAGATTCTTTAACTGTTCGTGTACAGGTTAATGACAAGGAATATATTGTTATAGATACTGCCGGTTTGCACAGAGGCAGTAAAATGAAAGATGATATGGAATATCTTTCAACCCTCAGTACAGACTATGCTATTGAGGACGCAGATGTTGCAGTTTTGGTTGCAGATGCTTCTCAGGGTATTGGCGAGACTGAAGTTAAAGTTGCAAGACTTCTTCATGAAAAGAAAAAGCCGGTTATCGTAGCCGTAAATAAATGGGATCTGATAGAGGAAAAAGAAGAAGCTTCAAAATATTTTGAAGAGCAACTGAGAGAAAGAATAAAATTTATGAACTGGGTGGATATTCTTTTTATATCGGCAAAAACAGGACAGAGATTAGAGAGAATATTTCAAGAAGCAGAACTTGTGTTTAAACAGTATTCAAAAGAACTTACGCAAGAAGAACTTAATGGAGTTATAAGAGATGCTATTGCAAGAAAACCTTATACAAGTAAAGGTAAAACGTTAAAATTAAAAGAGTATGCTCAAGTTGCGTCCAAACCGCCTATATTTGTTTTTTCAGTAAATGATATGGAACTCGTGCATTTTTCTTACGAAAGATTTCTCGAAAATTGTTTAAGAGCAAGGTTTGGTTTTTATGGTACGCCGATAGTATTAAAATTTAGAAAATATTATAAGAAGAAAATGGAGCAGTAATAAAATGTTTATAAAATTCTTATATATTGTTTTTGCATATTTATGTGGGTCAATTCCTTTTGCGTATATTATTGCTAAAAATGTTGCCAAAGTTGATATACGTACAGTGGGGTCAGGAAACCCAGGAACTACAAATGTTTTCAGGTCAGTTGGAAAAAACGCAGGAATAGCAACTTTTGTGGCAGATGTTTTAAAGGGTTTTATTCCCGTATATTTTGCAATATTAATAGATAATTCTTTTTCTTACTCCGTTGCCGTTGTGACAGCTACAATGCTTGGGCACATATTTACAATATTTTTAAAATTTAAAGGTGGAAAGGGTGTTGCTACAGGATTAGGCGTGTTTTTGGCGCTTATGCCATTGCCTTCGTTAGTAGCTTTTGGTATTTTTGGTTTAGTTTTTATGTTTTCGGGTTATGTTGCAATGGGATCAATATGTGCTGCAATAAGTTTGCCTCTATCTTCCTATTTTTCAGGATATGGTATAGAGGCTATAATATTTTCTTTTGCTTTCGCGATGTTAATTATTTATAAACACAAAGCAAATATAAAAAGATTGAAAGAAGGCTCTGAAAACAGATTTAGAATGTTTAAGAGGAGATAGAATGGAAATTACTGTTTTGGGAGCAGGCTCGTGGGGCGCTACGCTTGCAGCTCTTTTGTTTGACAATGGGCATAATGTTACTCTTTGGGAGTTTGATAAAAAAAGAGCAAAAGATTTGCAGGACAGAAAAATAAAACCTTTTAAAGCAGGCGCTCATTTGCATGAAGGGATGGTTGTTACAAGCGGATTTGATAGCTTTGCAGATAGTCAAGCAGTTTTGTTTGCAATTCCATCGCAGTATATGAGATCGACGTGTATGTTGTTAAAAGATAATGGAATATCTCTTCACGGAAAACTTATAATAAGCGCAACAAAAGGCATAGAAAATAATACTCTTTTAAGAATGTCAGAAGTAATAAACAATGTTTTTAGAAATGTGTATAATAATATTGCTGTTCTTTCAGGTCCAAGTCATGCTGAAGAGGTGTGTAGAAAAATCCCAACTGCCGTTACGTCGACGGCAATAAATATTGAAACTGCAGAAAAATGTAGAATTCTTTTTATGAATGATTTTTTTAGAGTTTACAATCAAACTGACATTATAGGCGTTGAAATTGGAGCAGCTTTAAAAAACGTTTTTGCAATTGCTTCTGGAATCATTGATGGTTTAAATTACGGAGATAATACAAAAGCTGCAATAGTTACAAGAGGTCTTAGAGAACTTACAAAAATCGGAGTTGCTTTAGGTGGAAAAGAAGAAACTTTTTACGGATTGTCCGGATTAGGTGATTTGATGGTTACCTGTTTTTCAAGGCATTCAAGAAATCGCTCTGTAGGGCAATCGATAGGGGAAGGGAAATGTTTGGAAGATGCTGAAAAGTGTTTGGGAATGGTTGTTGAGGGCGTAAAAAACACAATAAGCGCTTATGAAGTTGGCAAAAAACTTAACATAGAACTTCCAATAATAAATGAAGTATATGAGGTTTTATTTAAGAATAAAAATCCTCTCGAAGCTGTAAACGGATTAATGACAAGAAAATCAAAACACGAGTAGGTGATTCAATGACTAAAAATGATATAGCGACATCGTTGGCAAAAATGTTAAGTTCAAAAAAGGAAGCTGATGCTGCCGTAAATAAAGTTTTTGAAGATATATCAAATGCTTTAAAAAATGGAGAGAAAGTTGTTGTAACAGGTTTTGGGAGTTTTAATATGTTTGAGACAAGAACAAAAAACGGTAGGAATCCTAAAACAGGTGAAAAACTTCTTATAGCTCCGATGAAAAAAATAAGATTTAAGCAGTCAAAAGATTTTTTTGAGTAATATAGAAAGGAAATGAGATGTCTAAAATTCCACCAATACCTGATAAAGAATATTTTACAATCGGAGAATTATCTCAGATAACGCTTGTTCCAAAGCATACTTTAAGGTATTGGGAGAGCGAATTTAAGCTTTTAAGACCCGTTAGAAAAAGCACAGGACATAAAAAATATCGTAAAGAAGATGTGGAAATAGTTTTTAAAATCAAAGATTTATTGTACAATCAAAGATACACAATTGAGGGTGTTAAGAAATGTCTAATGCGCGACAAGCGTAAAAAATCTATAGGTTCATCGGCAGACGCGTATTTGACGCATATGCCTGATTCTGAATTTTTAATAAATATTAAAGACGAACTAAAACATCTTTTAAAATTGTTTAAAAAATAATACAATGTTCAAGAAGAGTCAGTTTGATTGTGGTTCTAGTGGATGCCCTTTTTATGTGAGAGTAGGTTTGATAGTTTTCGGGTCGGGGCGTGGCGTAGCTGGCTAGCGCACTCCCTTGGGGTGGGAGAGATCGCTGGTTCGAGTCCAGTCGCCCCGATGTTTTTTACTCATAAGATGGTATGTTTTGGGTACAAAAGCGATGTGACGCTATTCCATGTTCTCAATCTCTCATGCTGGGGAGTGTCTGAAATCTAAAATATCAACAGAATTTTTTAAATGTTCTTTCGATAGGTGGGCATATGTCATTGTTGTTTCTATTTTTGAATGTCCCAAAAGCTGACTTACTGTAAAAAGGCTAATTTCATTTATAACCAAGCAACTATCGAAAGTATGACGTAAAGTACGAAAACTCACATTCTTAAACTTATATCTTTTATTAAATAGCTAAGTATCAAATAGAGAGACTTGTAAAAGCTGTCAGGACTCAGGACTTACGGATATGAGAGTTTTTATACTACGACTGCAACTTTTTCTTCGACTGCACTCGCGCCTGCAACATCTTTTTCGTCCCCAAATCTGTTTTCAACGACGCCATTATCCCTTACTCAATCTTCTGGTCATATCCGCCATATTGCCACATCAAACAGACAGATTATCTTGACCCCTACTACTACTTACTTACCCTCTTTCACTAGATTCTCCAGCGCCACCGCCCGCTCCTGTTCCTTCGGCGTCAGCACATTCTTCTTCTCCGCCACCACCTTCGCCAACAGCATATCCCAGTCTTCCTGCTCCTCCGGCGCCAGCGCCTTATTGCTCTTCAACAGATTCATCAGCTTCGTAATTCTCGCCTGCTCCTCCGGCGAGAATTACGAAGCTGATGAATCTGTTGAAGAGCAATAAGGCGCTGGCGCCGGAGGAGCAGGAAGACTGGGATATGCTGTTGGCGAAGGTGGTGGCG
>JAIXMY010000073.1:0-2122 GCA_020328045.1 Candidatus Endomicrobiellum pyrsonymphae | reverse complement strand
ATTGCTCTTCAACAGATTCATCGGCAGACGCGTATTTGACGCATATGCCTGATTCTGAATTTTTAATAAATATTAAAGACGAACTAAAACATCTTTTAAAATTGTTTAAAAAATAATACAATGTTCAAGAAGAGTCAGTTTGATTGTGGTTCTAGTGGATGCCCTTTTTATGTGAGAGTAGGTTTGATAGTTTTCGGGTCGGGGCGTGGCGTAGCTGGCTAGCGCACTCCCTTGGGGTGGGAGAGATCGCTGGTTCGAGTCCAGTCGCCCCGATGTTTTTTACTCATAAGATGGTATGTTTTGGGTACAAAAGCGATGTGACGCTATTCCATGTTCTCAATCTCTCATGCTGGGGAGTGTCTGAAATCTAAAATATCAACAGAATTTTTTAAATGTTCTTTCGATAGGTGGGCATATGTCATTGTTGTTTCTATTTTTGAATGTCCCAAAAGCTGACTTACTGTAAAAAGGCTAATTTCATTTATAACCAAGCAACTATCGAAAGTATGACGTAAAGTACGAAAACTCACATTCTTAAACTTATATCTTTTATTAAATAGCTAAGTATCAAATAGAGAGACTTGTAAAAGCTGTCAGGACTCAGGACTTACGGATATGAGAGCTACCTCAAAATAGACAGTCATTATAGAGTTGGTGGGACGAATTGAAGAAACTTACGAGCATGTTTGAGGTATGCTTGTAAGCTTCTTTTTTTTAATGTAAAACCCGAAGTGTAAAGACTTCTCATACTAATACAAAGACTTTTTATACGCGAATCATGCATGCGTATATTTTCTCGTCGGAGAGCGAAGACTTCTTCAGACTAATACAAAGATTTTTTATACTACGACTGCAACTTTTTCTTCGACTGCACTCGCGCCTGCAACATCTTTTTCGTCCCCAAATCTGTTTTCAACGACGCCATTATCCCTTACTCAATCTTCTGGTCATATCCGCCATATTGCCACATCAAACAGACAGATTATCTTGACCCCTACTACTACTTACTTACCCTCTTTCACTAGATTCTCCAGCGCCACCGCCCGCTCCTGTTCCTTCGGCGTCAGCACATTCTTCTTCTCCGCCACCACCTTCGCCAACAGCATATCCCAGTCTTCCTGCTCCTCCGGCGCCAGCGCCTTATTGCTCTTCAACAGATTCATCAGCTTCGTAATTCTCGCCTGCTCCTCCGGCGACAACGCCTTCTTCCCAGCCAGCCACACCTTCGCCGACAGCGTCTGCCACTCCTTCATATCCGTCGCCCTCATTTTCGCCAGCAAATACTTTTTATCCTCCAGCGGCATCTTCTTCAGCCTCGACAGCACCTCGAACTTCGCCCTCTCCTCCTCCGTCAGCGCTTTCTCAGCCGCCGCCTCCCTCTTCACCAACAGCATCGTCCACTCCTCTTCCTCCTTCGTCGTCCGCGACGTCAGCCTCGACAGCACATCGAACTTCGCCCTCTCCTCCTCCTTCGCCTCCTTCTCCTCAGCCTCCGCCCTCTTCTTCTTCATCCTATCGAACTCCGCCTCCTCCTCAGGCGTCACCAGCATCAGATTTGTCAGCGTCGCCTTCCTCTCATGCTCCTCCGGCGTCAGCGCCTTAACCCCCTTCACCAACAACGTCGCCAGCTCCTCCTGCTGCTTCGGCGTCAGATCCGTCGCCACCGCCTTCACCCTCATTTGCATCAGCTCCGTCAGCACCGCCATCTTCTCCTGCTGCTCCGGTGTCAGCGCCTTCACATCCGCCACCTTCTCCGGCGCCACTGCCTCCTTATCCACCGGCGCCAGCGTCCCCTGCTTCACCCTCCGCTCCGCCCGATACATCTTACTCTTCAGCTCCAAGTACTCATCCTGCTGCTCCGGCGACAGTGTCTCCAGCGCCGCCAGCTGCTCCTCAGACATCAGCCTCTCCCTCGCCCATTTTGCCATCCTCTTCTGCTCCTCCGGCTTCAGCGTGCCCTTCCTCGCCAGCTCCACTAGCTCCTCCTGCTCCTCCTCAGACATCAGCAGAAGAGGATGGCGAAATGGGTGAGGGAGAGGCTGATGTCTGAGGAGGAGCAGGAGGAGCTAGTGGAGCTGGCGAGGAAGGGCACGCTGAAGCCGGAGGAGCAGAAGAGGATGGC
>JAIXMY010000072.1 GCA_020328045.1 Candidatus Endomicrobiellum pyrsonymphae | reverse complement strand
TCTCATACTTAGGTATGCCTGTTCTCGTTGATATTTCTTTTCTGTTTAATATCCCCAAATGTAACCTAAAATACAAAATCAGCCGTTCTGTTTCGTTGTACCTTTGAAACTCTATAGCTTTAAAATCGTTCCATTCGTTAAAACTTCTTCGCTGTGAAATTGTTTTAAAAAATATTTGTTTTTTGCCTGACTTTTGCCTGTAATCTTTGCCTGATTTTTGATTATAATCTTTGATGATTTTATGTCAAATTGTTAAAAGATTTGATATAATTACAATAGTTGTAGCTGATTTGTTAAAAGTTTTGATTTGGTATAATCACAACAGTTGTATTTGATGAGATGATACAATCACATTCAATTTGGTATAGTTGGTTTTCTTATAAATGCAAAACAAAAAAAGTAGCGCTAAAATAAAAGAGGGAAATTTTCACGTGAGGCAATACATAGTCCACATTCCCCTTTGATTTGGTATAATTGATTTTCTTATAAATGCAAAACAAAAAAAGTGGTACTAAAATAAAAGAGGGAAAGTTTCATTCGTAAAGCAATACGTAGTCCACATTCCCCTAATATCTAAATTTAAATCTATCAAAGCTGATAGATAAAAACAAAAGAGGAAATAATATGATGACATTACAATTTAAAAAATGTGTAAGCTTGTTTGTTTGCCTTTCTCTGCTCCTTTCGGCATGCTCCCCAGGTAAATCCAGCAAAGCTGGCGGGTTCGTGAGATCTGCAGCTTGCTTGTCAGGACTTGTAGTCTCCCCCCTCACCGATAAATCTAGCAAAGCTGGCTGGTTCGCTAGAAATAAAGTAAAGTTGACTTATGACCTATGTTCAAGTAAAGATAATGTTATTGTGGAGGCAGGAAAGCCTATTACATCTATAGGTAAAATTAAAATGGAATGTAGAACAGAGAACGGCAAGGCAACATGTACAAAAAAAGATAAAACTAAGTGTGAATTAACAAAAGTTGAGCTGTGCAACGAACTAGGTGAAGATTGTAAAGATTTCGAATTTGGCGTGACCCCGATACCGTGCAATGGACCAAGCGATAAATCAGAAGGCGCATGTCGTCCTATGAGTCTAAGAGCAACAAAGCAGGAGGAAGGGGCAAAGGAAGGGACAAAGAAAGAGCAAGAGCAAGAGAAAAGAGAAGAAATAGTAAATGAAATCGATGGACTATGTAGTACCGACGAATGCAAAAACGATGTTAAAATAATAAAGGGCTTGTTGAAAGAAGTAGCAGATATAACGAAGTCAATTATGACGAAGTCAATTTCAGAATTATTCCGAGAGGAATTAGATAAAGGGAAATCCGCAAACGATAGGACTCCGTCAAAGGAGAAAGAAAGAGTAGAGGCAGAGCTGGCAGAACAAAAAGAGCGCCAAAAACAAGAAGAGTATAAAAAAGAACTAGAACGCAAACAAGAACTAGCTGAACAAAAGGCAAAAGAAGCAAAAGCCAAACAAGAAGAACTACAGTGCCAACAAGAAGAAAACGAACGAAAGATCCAAGAACAAAAACGGAAACAAGAAGAACTAGAACGCAAACAAGAACTAAAGGAACTAGAACGCAAAGCTAGCACACTAAGTGTTATTTTTGGTGGAGCACCAAACGTTAGAGAATATTTCGAACTAAAAGAACAATTAAGACAAAAAATAAAATCAACTCCTAAGTATAAAAGATTTTTAGTAATAACCGACGATATAGCAAGCCTTTTTGATACTTGGATTGGCGGATTTGGGGACATATATGACATATCCACAGGCAAAAAGATTAACATATCTGAGAAAGAATTTAATAGACGAGTAGATGATTTTTTTGATAATGATATAAATGATAAACTATGTGATTTTGATATGAAACATTATCTGTGTTACAGAAGGCAATGAAAAATGTTTTGACAAAAATGGCGACCCAATATCTAATGAGGAAGTTAATCTTTTATATCGGCAGGAATATGACAGGAGACAAGCAAAATATTAGCGATATTTCTTACTCAGAATACGAAGCTATAAAGAAAAGTCTTGGGCTTCGTGATAATTTAAATGGCAAGTACTTTGATAAAGACAAGAATGAAATATCGTACGCAAAGTTTAAACGATTAATTTTAGATGAATACAATAGCAGAAAAGCAAACAATAACAAACCTAAATATAATTTTACTCAAGAAGAAAGCGACGATATAGATAAAACTCTTGGCGTTACGTACGATAAGGAAGCAGAGCGGAAGGAGAAAGAGTAGAGGCGTTGGGGCGGGCGGAGGCGAATCTGCCGAGGGAGGACGTGGTGAGGAAGATGATGAGGAGGATATCGTGGGGGGCGTGGCAGTGAAAATAATCCGTCTGCATGATGTAGCAATATGGGCGAAAATGGCAGGATACTTGAGGAAAGAATGAAGGCGGGGTTGAAAACAGATTTGGGGACGAGGAAGATGTCGCAGGAGAGGTTGTAGTTGAAGAAAAAGTTACAGTCGCAGTATAAAAAATCTTTGTACTAGTATGAGAAGTCTTCGCTCCCCGATGAGAAAATATACGCATGCGTGATTCGCGTATAAAAATCTTTGTATTAGTCTGAAAAGTCTTTACACTTCGGGTTTTACATTAAAAAAAAGAAACTTACAAGCATACATACCTCAAACGCGCTCACAAGTTTCTTTAATCTGCAGCTCCAACTTTGTAATGACTGTCTGTTTTAGGATAGCTCTTCATATCCATAAGTCCTGATAGTTTTTACAAATCTCTCTATTTGATACTTAGGTATGCCTGTTCTCGTTGATATTTCTTTTCTGTTTAATATTCTCAAATGTAACCTAAAATACAAAATCAGTCGTTCTGTTTCGTTGTACCTTCGAAACTCTATAGCTTTGTACTTTAATTTAACATAAGACGTATCGGCAATTGTTCTTCTTTCAAGCTGAGTATTACATGTAAAATGTTTTTTCTCTGCAAGCTATTTGTTAAGTGTTAACGCTTTACCGGCTTTATCATCGTAATCAACATTGGCGTTTAATCTGTCGCCAACACTCCCAAGAACTCTCATTTGAAGTTCTTGTTCCATTTTAAAGGACAACGTATTTTTTCGTTTTTCATGTTCCTCTTTATCATAAACTCTAGAGGTATAATCAAAACCTATCAATTTTTTCCTCGAAAGAGAAAGCTGAGACTCAAAAGGTAGGTGAGATATAAGATATGGTGAAAATATTTGAATTGTCGAAGCGTTTTGAGTTATATCAATGAAACATATTGCATTCGTCAAACTGCTCGTAAATTTCTTTTTTATCATCACCAATAATTGGGTATTGTTTTACAACAGGCTTGTATTCCGCCACAGACACAGCGCAAATAAATAAAGAAATCGTCAAAATAAAGATTCTCAAACCTTTCGTTTTTATAGATTCCATGGATTTTTCAGATTTAATATTACAGAGAATTTTTTTGTAAATTTTGGTACAATGATGGCGTAGAGAAAGATGCCAAAAATGATAAAGTGTTCAAATTTGAGTCTTGGTGATTGTTGTTGTAGTTCTGCAAGAATTTTTGGTACTTTTGTTTCGCTTGACAAAAGCACGAAGGGACGATGCAACAAATAAAAAATATGATAAAAAAACTACACGCCTATATTATTAGAGAATTTTTTTGGTCTTTTCTTCTTGGAGTTTTAATTTCTTCATTACTTCTCATTTTAAATCTTGTATTTGAACTTATGGACTTATTTCTTTCAAAAGGAGTTACTGTTTTTCTTATTTTAAAATTGTTTGTTCTTTGGCTTCCAAACATTTTAACGCTTGCTATACCAATAGCTGTACTTTTTGGAATATTGCTTGCCTACGGAAGACTCTCGTCAGACAATGAAATTACAGCAATGAAATCTTCAGGCTTAGATTACAAAACGCTCACAATGCCTGTAACAATTTGTGTTTGCGTAGTGTCTTTCTTTCTCCTGTTCTTCAATCATTTCTTGGCCCCGACAATAAATGCCCGCTATAAATCGCTCACTGAAGAAATAATGACAAAAAGACCTCTTGTTAAATTTAATGAAAAATCAATAACGGAGATTGGCGAATACCATATATGTGCAAACAAAGTTGACAATAATAACAACTCTTTGTATGAAATGAGCATATACAAATTCGGAGACAACTCAACCTCAAACAAAGGGACTGAAACAAAAAATATTTTGCCACAAAATGATAAAGGTTCTTGGCGTATAACCGCTTCTTCTGCAACAGTAAAAGCTTACGAAAACTGCATGCAGCTTACCATGCATCAAGGCTACTGGCAAAAGGCGCATCCAGAAAATTTAAACGCCATGGCGCATATGACTTTTGAAACTTACGTTTTTTTTATACCTTTGGACGTTGTTGTTAAAGGCGACGGTTTACTGCCATCAGCAATACAATCGCATAAATTACTTAAAATTATAAAAGAATCTAAGAAACAAGGTCTTGCCACTACAGCTTACGAATGCGAAAAAGATTATTGGTACCGCTGGATTTTTGCTTTTGCGCCTTTTGGTTTTGCGCTTGTTGCGCTACCCATAGGAATGATGATAGGAAAACATGGAAAAGCCATAGGCTTTGGAGTGAGTTTTGTTGTTGTTTTAATTTATTATACGCTACTTATACTTTCCACTAAGTTAGGAGAGAAAGAATATGCCCCTATTGGAATTATATTATGGCTACCAAACTTTGTAATTACAATAATTGGAACAAGTTTATTTATAAAAATGGTAAAAAAATGATAAAAATTCTTTACAAGTATATTATTAAAACCTTTACAAATATTTTTCTGCTTACTGTATTGGCTTTTTCACTTGTGGTGGCAATGTCAGGGTTGTTTGATAATATAAGCAATAACTTTTATGCGAAATACAAACCTTCTTTTGATTTAATAATCTTACATTTAATTACAAATCTTCCGGAATGGCTTATGCAGGGTCTGCCTATAGCAACTCTCTTGGCTTTATTATTTTCCCTCGGAAATCTATCAAAGAGGAACGAAGTTACAGCAATGAAAGCCGCAGGAATAAATGTGTGGCGAGTTATTTCAGTGTTTCTTATAATGGGAGTTATTATAGGGATAGGAGATTTTGCAACAAGAGAATTTGTTGTCTCTAAAACAAGTTTTTATAATGAAATAATAAAAAAGGAAAAGATAAAAAAAGAGGAGATATTGATTATAACAGATTACTACGATCGAATAGTTTCTCTTCCAAACAATGTCAGAGTGACAATAGGTCACCTAGATACGCAGGCAAATACAATGAAAGATGTTGTGATGGAAAAATATAGCGCTGATTTCGAAATACAACGTCTTGTTTTAGCTAAAGAGGCGGTTTGGGAAAACGGAGCGTGGATTCTAAAAAATGGCGTTATGAGAGATTTTGACTCTGATTTTTGGAATGAAATTTATTTTAAGGACTGTAATTCAAATATGTCTATAACACCTGAAGACATGACAATAAATACAATAAAAGACGAGCGTTACGACGCAATGAATATATCTGAATTTAAAAAACATATAAATCAGCTAAAAACTTTTGGTCAAGCGGCAATAAAACCAAGAATTATTTTAAACACGAGATTTGCATCTGCTTTTTCTCATGTTATAGTAATGATGATAGGCATACCATTCGTAATTGGATTTGGAAGCAAACTAAATAGAATATTAAGCTTTACACTGGCTTTAGGCGCAGTATTTGTTTTTTGGGGAATACAAGCAATAGCAAGATCGCTGGGTGAAAATCTTATACTTTCGCCAATTATTGCCGCTTGGCTTCCATGCATTATATTCTCAACAATAGGCATTTATCTTCTAATTGAAGTAAAGAAATAACTGTAATACTATCCATAATATATAAAATCAAAATCTGAGATTTTTCAATATAAACTTGATATAAGCTTAAACCACGTCGGGAATCAATATATTTTTAAAAACGTCCAAAAACCCATAAAAATATTTAAAACCACATTGCAAGACTAAAACAAGACTAATTGATTGGATAAAAATATGGTTACTTTGAACTGTCAGATTTTGTGTGGTCTAAAAATCCTAAGATTGAAAGAGATTATCTAAAGGTAAGAAACAAGCCAAAATTTGGTTGGGAGCCGAAAACAAAAGGCTCTGAAAGAGATGTCCCGATACACCCTGAATACAGAGATATTTTGCATAAGATATGACAATATGAGGAAGGCAAATCAAACTTCTTCTTGTTTACTAAATTTGGATTATAGTCGATTGTCCTCTGCAGGATTAAGCGCATACACTAGGACACTGTTTAAGAGGCTTGGATTTCCAGCAAAAGAGCTGTCTTTACACGGTGGCAGACATACCTACCTACAAGGATAAAAGACGGCGGAGGAAGTCTAAACATGGCTAGTAAAAGTCTAAAAGTCT
>JAIXMY010000011.1 GCA_020328045.1 Candidatus Endomicrobiellum pyrsonymphae | reverse complement strand
AGTAAACGCTGTCATAACTGCCTGAAAGAATTATGCCTTTTAAATCTTTAAGTCCGTAAAAGGATTTTATCGGCTTATTACCGGGATATATCTCACAATATACATTTTCTTCTCTTATCCGCCTTGCAATCAACTGCGTATATTGTGAACCAAAATCTAATATCAGAATCATTTTGTTTCCTTCACTATTATTTTCTCGTATTGTATCAAATTTTTGCCACAGCTATAGTTTTTTGCGCCTGATATTTTCCTTTTTTGTCTGCATAAGAAACTTCACAAACTTCGCTTACATCTAAAAATAAAACCTGAGCTATACCCTCATTGACGTAAACCTTTACAGGAGCAGATGTAATATTTGCTATTGAAAGCGTGACAAAACCTTCCCATTCAGGTTCGAAAGGAGTAATATTTACAAAAATACCGCATCTTGCGTATGTAGATTTGCCGAATGCAATAGTTATAATATCTCTTGGAATTCTAAAATATTCTACGGTTTTACCCAAAATTACAGAATTTCGGGGAATTTCTATATAATCTTTAACTGTTACAGACTCGAACAATCCATCTTGCGATTGTTTAGGGTCAAGAAGATCTGAATTTTTTTTCATAACCATAAATTCGTTTGAAAGACGCATATCGTACCCATAAGAAGACGTTCCAAAAGAAATTTTCCCATTTCTAACTTGTCCTACTTCAAAAGGCTCTATCATCTTCCGCTCAAGCGCCATCTTTTTTATCCACTTATCATTTTTAACCATTTGTACCACCTTTTATTTTGAAATACTAAAAACACCTAGAATAACCGCAACTGCGACAAACAACGCGCCTCTTATCACCCTCTATCCTAATCTTGTCATCAATTAACGTACTTTTATTGAGTTATAATTAAAACTTCTTTTGAAAATTTGTTACTTAAAACATACTTACAACCTAATTTGTGAACTTCTATTTCTTTCTTGTATATTCGACAACATCTGTATTAAATTATCAATCGTAGGAATTCCGTCATCTCTATAAGAAAAAACTATAATCGAATCTAAGAAAAAACTATAATCGAATCTTTGAATTTTTCAAAAATTATATCAAATGCATTTTGTATATCTTTTGCTCTACATCATACATTCTTCATATTTTTTATTTTCTTATGTTGAGATTTTTCATCGATCAAATTTTCCCACTGATCATACAAAACTATTCCTTCCAAAAAATGATAAAAATCAATATAATTTACACCTGTTCCTTTTGATGAAATATAGGGAGTGTCAATATAAACTAAGTCAGCTTTTACTTTTAAATCAAATACATCAGAATTACTAACAACATTATTACAAGCATTTGAAAATACAGCTTTATTGCCCTCTCGAGCAAACTTCTTAAAATAAAAATCAAACGATGCGTCCCAAGTAGTTTTATTGCCAAAACTTCTTTTAACATCTGCATTTCTTATGTAAAGATTCTTTCTATGAAATAAATTATAAGGTTTTTTTATAATACACGATTGAAAAAGAGCATAATACGCCAAAGCTTACTTGTATTTATTATCAATCAATTTTATATTTGTTATAACAAAATCCAACCATTTATTTTCATCATTTGTAAAATATATATCTTGAAAATTCCGCGTTACAAAATCAGGATAATCAATATTCTTGTGTTTCGTCAAAATAGAATCAATATCGTTAACATCTAGTAAAGTGCTTGAATTCTCAATTAATGCAAGTCCTATGTAATAATTAAACTTTAATATATCGTTGTAAAAAACCTGCTTCCTACGATTTTTAAACATATATCCAACGCAACCTGTTCCTCCAAAAGCATCTATAACTGAATTAAACTTTAAATCCTTTGTACAATAATCTATCCATTTAATTATTTTATTTTTACTGCCTTGATATCTCGTTGAAGGGAAATTTCCACGATTACATATTGGCAAATTATTAAATAATTATTGAGCCAAATTACTATACATTTTTAATATTCCTATACTTCAAATTCGGAATTATCTCTTAAATAAAATTCATCTCCAATTTATAGTAAATTTCCAAATCTTTTAACAAGGAATCCATATCATTATCAGATAATTCATATAGCCATTTCCTTAAATCTTTAATAGTAACGATTTCTTCTATTGCCTCTCTATAGCTGTCTTTTATAATTTTCATCCCACCAGACCTGTTTTCAATATAATCATTAACTTCTTTCTGTATAATAGACTTATCTTTATCAGTTTTAATGACAAAAGTTATGGGAAAATGTAAAACTTTATCTATATCCATTAGATATTTATCATAGGCGTTCACTTCTGTAACTTGAAAAAACCTGCCTAAAGGTCTCATAACAAAATCTATCCCACCATCGTTAGCATTTGTTCTGCCAGTTTTAAAAAGTTGAAGATATTTTTCTTCTAAATTCTGCCTATCAAAACCTATATAAACCTTCGTATTCTTATAATAAGTTTTCAATATAACATACGAAATAATCTCAAAAACACGAGCTTCTGATTTTTCATTCAACATGTCATGTATTTTGTTTTGTCTGCGCTTCACGTTCCTTAATTTTCTCAATTCTTCAATATCAAAACTTAGTTGACTGTCTTTTTGTTGCAACAGTCGAATATATTCGCCAATGATATCAAATACGCTTTTTGATATATCAACATCACCTACATATAGAAAATCTATATGTAACGCATATTTCCCATCATTAATAATGATTAAATTTTTGCCTATGGCGCGAAACTTGTTTTCAAACTCCCCATTTACACGATTGTTTAATGCGTGATTCTGCAATTTCTTACCACCATACAATCCGTGGCAAAACACAAAAAGTCTTGCATAGTCATATCCTTCAAATTGCTTATACGCCTTAGGATTATTATAAAAATCTTTGATATAAAAAGATAATATTGAGTATATGGCATAAATGCTAGCTAAACTCCTGCGAGTTTTAGAATCGCCATATATTGCGCCCGTCTTAGAATCAAGATATCTTATCAAATAACTATTGTTGTAAATATCCTGCGCTTCCTTGCCAAAATGATTCTCTAATATGGTTTTAATAAAGTCTTTCATGTAACGATAACCCCATGTCATATGATGATTGCTTAGAACGGCTTGTTGTTGTCTTGCGTTCTTTGATTTTATGTAGAAACTCTCCCTGATATTCGTCGCAAATACCGACTCTTCTAAGTCCCAACTTAAAATATTCTAGATTCAATTCAATGCCTATTGACAGTCTTTGCAATTTTAGCGCTACTGCCGACGTTGTAAAACTACCGCTAAATGGGTCTAAGACTACATCGCCGGGATTACTGGATGCTCTTATGATACGTTCTAATAACGCTTCTGGTTTTTGCGTTGGATGATTTTCATATTCTTCCATGCGAAATCTAACTCTATTAAAATTCCACACATTTCCAGGAACTTTTTGCGTATTATAAGGTTGCGGAGGATCTTTTCTGTAATCTATAAGTTGTCTTTGCGCTCCGGTCTTTGCTTCTACCAGTATATCTTCATAATTAAACGTATATGAGGACTTGCTATATTTGTTCAACATCAAAATAGGCTCATACAAAGAGCCGTATATATATTTAGATTGAACGCTAGAACTATCATAAGACCAAACAATTCTAGCCAGTACATTGTATTTTTGTGATACATAAACATCAACAAACGACATGTATTGTGTCGCAGTCATAAAATACATAGTTCCCGTATCCTTTAAAACACGCATACATTCGTCTATCCATATTTTACACCAATTTATATAACTGTCTATTGTATCCCATTTGTCCTTGTTATTACCAAAATTTTTGCCAATATTATACGGTGGGTCAGCAAAGACTAAATCTATGCTTTTATTTGGAAATAATTTCAATGTTTCAATACTATCTCCTAAAATAGCGATGGATTTCTCCATGGATTTAACATCTTTGATTACTTCTGATATTTGAAATATATTCGTAAAGTTTAACATATATCTATATCTCTCTTGACAGAAATGGTATATATATTTTTAGCAACATCAATAAAACCTTTAACTGTCCAATCACCGTCTGAAGTTTCTAAAACATAACGAAAATCATTTATACATCTTAACAAGTTCATTTGAAAATCGTCATCGTTAATCATTTATTTTCAACTCTTTGAGATAAAATCATCAGTAAACTAAAAACATCTAGAATAACCGCAACCGCGACAAACAACGCAAGCTTCCGCAAAAGTCAGCATTTCCCCGCACTCAGGACACTGAGGGCATGCTCCTGCCAAATTAGCATTGGGACCAAAAGTATATTGTTTTTCAGAATATTGTCGCTCATAAGACTGTTTTTGTTCAAAAAGTCCGGGCAACATTTTTTCTCTGTTGTATGCCTCTAAAGCTTTAGCCACAGCGTCTGCGCATGATAAAATTGCTCCGCCTTCGGCAAGAATAGGCGATGGACATCTTATGCCTTTTAACTGAGTTATAATCAAATCTTGATTAATTCCCGAACGCAAAGCCAAAGAGATTAAACGACCTACAGCTTCTGCCTGCGACGAAGTACATCCGCCGGACTTTCCAAGCTGTGTAAACACCTCGCATGCGCCTCTGTCGTCTTCATTTACAGTAACGTACATTTTACCGCAACCCGTATGCACAAGCAAAGTAAATCCCGTTGTTTTTATCGGACGCGTTCTTGGTTTTGCCTCTCTAATTTGAGCAAATTCTTCTTTTTTATTTACAAGATTTAAAACCTGAAGATCTCTGCTACCATCGCGATACACTGTCACGCCTTTGCAGCCCATTTTATAAGAAAGCATATAAACTTTTTTAACGTCTTCTTTAGTTGCCGAATTTGAAAAATTTACGGTTTTTGAAACAGCATTATCTGTAAATTTCTGAAAAGCCGCCTGCGTTTTTATATGTTCTTCAGGAGTAATGTCGTGCGAAGTTACAAATATTTTTCTTATTTCTGTAGGAATTTCTTTAATCGCGCGAATACTTCCCTTTTCTGCTATTTTATCCATAAGTTTAGGCGAATAAAAGCCTTTTTCTTTTGCAAGTCTTTCAAAATAAGGATTAACTTCATACATTTCTTCATTGTCAAGACACTGAGATCTCTTATAGACAAGAGCAAAAAGAGGCTCTATCCCGCCTGAGGCTGAAGCTATTATCCCAATTGTACCAGTTGGAGCAATCGTTGTCGTGGTTGCATTTCTTATCTGTTTTCCATTTGCGTATATACTTTTTTTGAAGTTTGGAAAAGCTCCTCTAATCATTGCAAGTTCTTCCGAGGCTTTTCGAGATTTGGATTGAATAAAACTCATAAGTTTTTCTGCAAGTGTCAAAGATTTTTCAGATCCATAAGATATTTTTAAAGATAACAGCAAATCCGCCCAGCCCATTATGCCAAGTCCGATTTTTCTGTTAGAACGCGTAATTTCGCCTATTTTCTTTATAGGATAATTATTCATATCTATGACATTATCAAGAAAATGAACGGCAGTTTTTACTGTCTTTCCCAAATTTTCCCAATCAACATCGCTGTATTTTACAAAATGTCCTAAATTGATTGACCCTAAATTACAAGATTCATAAGGAAGAAGAGGCTGCTCTCCACATGGATTTGTAGATTCTATTGCGCATACTTCAGGAGTAGGATTTTTGTCGTTCATTCTATCGATAAAAACTATTCCGGGTTCACCATTTTTCCATGCTTGCTCGATTATCTTATCAAAAACCGCTTTTGCACTTAATTTGCCTACAACTTTGCCATTTCTAGGATTATAGAGATTATAATCTTCATTATTTTCTAAGGCGTCCATAAATTTTTTTGTAACAGCAACAGATATGTTAAAATTATTCAGGCTATCATTTTTATCTTTACAAACTATAAATTCTAAAATATCAGGATGATCAACTCTTAACATTCCCATATTTGCGCCGCGTCTTGTACCGCCTTGTTTTATAGCTTCAGTAGCGGAATTAAAAACCTGCATAAACGACACAGGACCGGAGGAAACACCGAACGTTGTTTTTACTATATCTTTGCTTGGGCGAAGTCTAGAAAATGAGAAGCCTGTCCCTCCTCCGGACTTATGTATAAGAGCCGTATTTTTCAAAGTTTCAAAAATTGAATCCATAGAATCATCTATAGGTAGAACAAAACACGCGGAAAGTTGCTGTAAATGTCTGCCTGCATTCATCAAAGTTGGCGAATTGGGTAAAAAATCTAAAGAAGACATTGCCAAGTAAAACTCTTTTGTTAAAGCGTTTATATCCGCATTTTTATCATAGGTTTTATCTGCCTGAGCAATATTTTCTGCAACCCTGTAAAATAAATCCTCAGGGGTTTCAATAACATTCCCTCTTTCATCCTTCTTTAAATACCGTTTTTGGAGTACAGTTAACGCATTTTTCTCCAAATGAACTTTGCTCTCTAAAAACAATTTTTTTACTTTATTCTGTAACATCGACATTGCCTCACAACTAAAAACATACTTATAGTCAAGTAACTCTATGTTGATATATGGCTATAAATTTTTTTATTCTTTTGTCTCTTAATATGCTCTTTTTTTAACTTCTTTAATTCTTTCATAAAAGCGTCTATGTCGCCAAATTTTCTATAAACTGATGCAAACCTTATATATGCAACCAAATCAATATTCCAAAACTTTTCTAAAATTTTCCCACCTATAATGCTTGATGGAATTTCCATAATATATTCACTCATAACTTCATTTTCTATCTCGCTGACTATTTTGTTCATAGTTTCAGCTGAAATAGGACGTTTCCTACAGGCTCTATCTATGCCATTCCAAATTTTTTTTCTGTCAAAAGGTTCTCTCTTATTGTCCGCTTTAACAACCATAAGAAGCATTTCTTCAGGTCTTTCAAGGGTAGTATATCTTTTTCTACATCCAAAACACTCTCTGCGTCTTCTTACCGCGGAAGCATTCTCAACAGAACGCGAGTCAAGAACCCGATCATGGATACTGCCGCAAAAAGGACATTTCACTAGTTTTCTCTCGTTTTTGTTTATTGTACATCAAGAACACAAATAAACTACAGGTTGTGGTGCCAGTCATGCTACAATATACAGGTAGACTTGTCAATCAGGTGTAAATGGTAGTAAGAGCGACAAGAAAATTATTATTGCAAAGCTGAAAAATCTATAAAACTGGCAAATATATTATTTATATAATTTAGAAGCGCTACCCTGTTTATTTTAACAGTTTCATTCTCTGACATAACCATGACTTTTTCAAAAAAATTATCAATTGTTGGTTTAAGTTCCAACACTTTATCAAAAACTTTATCATATTCATTTTTTTGCATATAATTTTCTATTGCTGTTCTTGCTTCTTTTGAAGAAACATAAAGAGCCTTTTCAGCGCCTTCGATAAACAAGGTCTCATTTAACGTTTCTGAAATATTTATATTTTGTTTCTTTGCTTGACTTATTATATTACCTATTCTCTTAAATACAGTTACTATATATCCAAAATCACCTTTTTGTTTTGCATTTTGTAAAGATACGAGTTTAAGGTGTAAAGAACCAAGCGCATTTAGCTTATTACCCTCTGTAACGGCCTTAACCTCAAAAGAATTGTAGCCTTTCAATTCAAGAATATTATCTATTCTTTGCCAAAAAAAATTAATAAGTTTATCGCAAGCATTTTTTGCCTTAGGATTGTTTTTCACTTTTTCTGGTAAAAACTCAAAAACTTTTTCAATTACATTGCCCAAATTTTGATTTGGAAAATTTTCCATTACCATTCTTATAAAACCTATACCAGCCCTTCTTAGTCCGTAGGGATCTGCAGAACCTGAAGGTTCAAGACCTATCGAAAAATTTGCAACTAGAGTATCTATTTTGTCGGACATAGATATCAACGTCGCTACGCTGTTTGAAGGAAGTTGACCGGAAGCGCTTAACGGCCAGTAGTGTTGCTCAGATGATAAAGCCACGTCAGACTTTTCACCCAACTTTAAAGCATAAATTTTACCTACTATGCCTTGCAACTCGGGATATTCAAAAACCATTTCACTTACCAAATCAGCTTTTGAAAACATTATTGCTTTTTCAAGAATTGCGTCATCAATTTGCATATCAAATTCTTTATTAAAAAGATTTGCTATTTGTTTAATACGTTCAACTTTTTCATAAACTGTCCCGATTTCTTTATGAAAAATAACTCCTTTTAATTTTTCAACATTAGCGCCAAGTCCATTTTTTAAATCATTACGATAAAAGAATTCTGCGTCAGCAAGTCTTGCTGTAACAACTTTTTCGTAACCCTCTTTTGCAATTTCTTGATAAGCTGATACACCGTTTTTGATACCTATGAAATAATTAGAAAAACTACCATCTTTACCATTTACAGCGAAACATTTCTGGCTTTTTTTCATACACACAGTAAGCACTTCTACAGGCAAATCAAGATATTTTTTATCAAAAGTACAAAGAACCGCAGAAGGATATTCAACAAGATAATTTACTTCATCAACAAGATCATCGTCATTTATTACGCTACCAACACTTGCAACAATAGAGTCAATTGATTTTTTCATTTCTTTGCGTCTTTCTTGTTGATTAACAATGACAGACTTGTTTTTCATTGTGACAAGATAATTTTCTGGAGAATCTATTTTTATTTTACTACCATCGTAGGTATGCAACCCTATTGTCCAATTTGACGAATCAACATCTGCAATTTTAAATTTAATAATTTTTTTACCGTAAAGAGCTACTATACTTCTTACAGGTCTTGCAAATTTAAATCCGCTCGGTTCCCAAACCATTGTTTTGGGGAAAGATATGTTTTTTATTATATCAGGGAAAATAATGGCTAAAAGTTTTTCTGTCTTTTCACCTTTAGTTTTTTTAATAAAAGAAAGATACTCGCCTCTTTCTGTAGTTTTTACAACAAGTTTTTCAGGAGGCTCTCCGTTTTTTGCAGCAAAACCTACTGCAGCTTGTGTATAATTTCTATGAACATCTTTTGCAACTTTTAAAGACGGACCCAAAATTTCTTCCATTGTGTCTTCACTTTTTCCAGCAAGATTTTCAACAATTAATACAAGTCTCCTGGGCGTAGCGTAAGTTTTAATCGCTTCATACTTTAATCCAAAAGAGTTAAAAGCTTTCATGGCAAGATTCTCTATTTGTTTTAAAGCAGGTTCGATATATGAACATGGAAGCTCTTCAGCGCCTATTTCAAGTAAAGCATTTTTCATATTTTCATCAATCATTTTTGTATCCTTATCTTGCTTTTCTGTACCCGTTTCTTTTGCTCGACTTGCGCTCCTCAGTATCTTAATCATCGCCTCATACGTTTCTTCTTTGACTCTCGTCACACATTGCTATTTTTAAGTCATCAATTTTTTTCATACGGGCAGAATTATCATTTAAGAGAACACAAAGCAAAAGCATCTGATATAATTCGTCGTACCAATTTTCAAGTTCGTCAGAGCTAAATTGGGCAATATTTTTTTGATTATCTTCGTTGCCGTGTCTAATATAAAGCTTATTTAGCAAGGCATTTGTATTGACAAAAATTGCCTTTGGTTCACATGACTTCGACTTCAATACTTGTTCATATTCGATTGCAATTGTATGTAAAAGTTTTCTCTTTTCAATAACATCACCCTTTAATAAATGATGATGGTATTTTAATATAGCAACGCCGGTCTGTGGCGACGATATTTCAGCCGCCGCAGTCCCTGCAGGATTTTTAGGAATAACGAGTATTTTATCTTCACTTTCAATGTGTCGTTCCTTGTGATTTAAATAATCAATCAACTTTCTGATGTCGACCATTAACATACCAAATTTTTCGCTTCTTTGGTATTCAGAGTTGCAATTTGCACGCTTCGCTAAAGCACATATGTTTATGTAATATTCAAGATACTCTAAAATCCTATCAATATTGTCTGTTTCTTTAGGATCTTCCACCAACCCAAGATCGTTTCGCATATTTCTGCAATCGTGCAAACCAGCGCCTCGCGATTTCCAATTGCCAAATGTATTATATTTATCAACAATTTCTTCTATTGTAGCATTGACATAACAGTCGTAGCTCCCAATAAAAAGCTTACTATGGAATAAAATCGCAATGTTTTTCAATGCCTTACCAGCGTTATAGGCACCTGCCAATTTTTCAAATATATTTATTCTGCCCATTTATTTCCCTCCACGATTTTTAAATTTAATGATATCTCTTATTTTATTCCATTCTTCTATGTGAAAATCTTTAATCTTGGTGAATATTTTTGCGTCTTTAAATCATAAAATTTCTGTTTAAAATTTTATCTATTTCTCTAATGAAATAATTGTCATTGTATTCTCTCACGTTGTTTTTTGCTTTATTACACAAAAAAAGTATTTTCTCTTTGTCCTTTGGAGGCAATAATGTTAAGTCAAGCATTTTTGCGTTATTTAAGTCATTGGGTTCAAACTTTTGTAGTCCATCGCCATATTCTCTACTGTTATCAGCAAAAATATTACGAGCTGTATCCGTCAATAAATATGCAAAAAATATATCCATGTTAAATTCATTAAACAAATCCTGTTCTTTAGGATAAACGCAGTGAAAAGTAGTTAAATTAAACACTCCTGCTACGTTTCTTACAAAACGTATGCCGTTTCTATTAAAAACAGAAACCCATATAGGAGCAGCCGGACGATTTTCTATAGAATACCAAGGATTTCTGCTTGCAGTTAAATATTTTTTATCTATTCCTTGCTCTTGCCCTTTTAATAAATAATTTTTTACATTAATATCATCAACTTTTTTGGCATTTAGCAAGAATACACTTTTGTTGTTTGTTTTTAGATATTCAAAATCATTACAATCAAAATAATTTTTTTTAACATTTACAGATTTACATATGCACGGCAATAAAAACCTTTCTTTTATTGAGCGTTCTTTTGCTTTTTCTAAATTAAAAGTAAAAAACTCATTTGCCCCTGTGGCTATTCCGCGTGAAACTTTTGCATAATTTGAAAATGGAACAAGATTTTTATATTTAACGCAATTTTGCTCTTGGTAATATTGTTTCCATTTTACCTCGTGATTAAGTTTGTCGGACGAATATATTTTAGATTGCTTACTATATTCTGGATAGATAGATATTAGATTTTCTATTTCTTTCAAATCATTCATAGTTTCAATATTTGTAAATTGAACTTTGTCTGTTATGTTATCATTGGCACAAAGAATTAGCGATGCCGTTGTCGTTGCGTCATCAAATACATTCTCTTCAAAATCAATTACAATTATATGCCTCAACGTTTTTGTTTTTATAAGATATTTTTTAACCAACTTGCCATAATCTGAATTTAAAAATTCCGAAGGAACAGTATAAGCACACCGTCCGTTTTCGTTTAACTGATGAATTGATTTTAATAAAAACAATGTGTATAAATTTGTAAATCCATTCAAATGACATTTAAGTTTTGTTTCTATTTCTTTTATGGTATTCTTATTATCATAGTCGTGGAATTTAAAATACGGCGGATTACAAACTATACCATCGTACTTATTTTGCCAATCGTTACACATATAATCTTGTAAAATCAAATTAACATTTTGAGCGCTATTAAAATAGTTTTTTGCAGCATTGAAAATATTATCGTCAATTTCAAATCCTTTTATTTTAAGGTTTTGTCTATGTAATAATAGTTCCCTTGAAAATATCCCAAGTCCAAAAGCAGGTTCTAAAACAGAATGTAATTTTTTGTTCCCAGACAACCATTTTGCCATTAATTTGGCAATGGGTTGAGGCGTAAAAAATTGAGCGTATTTTTTACGATGTTCTAATGAAGCTAATTTTGTGTAGTTATGCTCTATTGAAGAATTAAACATTGTCTCTAAAATTTCTATATTTGGAATGCCAAATATATTTTTTCCGTCAATTAAAAAATTCTAATTCTTGTATGCTTTAAATCTTTGGAACTTTAGAAGATAAGTCCGGCAGATTGTTTTTTAAATCCCAAAGTAAAACTTGAATTTTTTTTATTTTGCTGCCGTTGCCAAAGTCTAACATATCTTCTCTTTTAAATACTTTTAAGATTTTATCCAAACTGCCAAAATTTCCTGATGTTATTAAAAATGCTTCTTCTGGATTTATAAGTTTTACATACGCCCATAATTGTCCCAAATCTCTTAAAGTTAATCTTGTTATCTTTGCCTCAACAAAAAACAATTTATATTTATCAGATTTTTTTACAATACCCAAAACATCAATTTGTATATCAATTCCTACGGCAACTTCGCATTTAATATTATTTTGTAGTAGAATTTTATTTAGTCGCTGATTGTGAGAATTCACAACGATGACTTCGCTATTTTTGTAATGGTCTTCTAAATATTTTTGCAACCATTTTTTTATCGGCTCATATAATACTTTTTCATTGATTTTGTTTGTCATTTGGCATACCCCAAATCTTTGGCTATATCTTTCCAAGAGTTATAATGCTTTCCTCTTATATTTTCTGGGATAAAAATGTCTATTTCTACAGGATGATATGGTTTTATCTTATTACTTTCTCTAGTCTCCCAATAAAATTTATGAGTAGTCTTTTCGATGTCTTTTCCCACATTTAGCAACCCTTCTTTCAACTCATCTGATAAATGATGTAATGCCTTTACTTTGTGAGATATGCTAAAACCCACAGGCAAAAATTCATTGGCAAAGATTTTAATTTGATGTTCTTTCTTCCAAAAATTTATATGACCTTCGTTATATTTACGAAGATTGCCATCCCTGATATTTGGGTGCGCCCAATCAATATTTTGAACAGGAATATTTATTATTTTTAAAAGATTACAAATATCAACTACTAAAAACCAATTATGCGGAACTTCTAAATAAACTCTATGCATATACGGAATTATATATGCCCCGCTTCTTGTTATATAGCCTGTAACATCTGCGAAACCTCTCAAAAACTGTTTTTTCATATCTTCGGAATAATTAAAAACTTCCGAGTGAATTCTGATATTCTCATGAGAAACGGAATTACCTATCAATCTCAAAATTTCTCTTATCAAAAGGTCTTCATTTCTTTTTGTAAATGACAAAGTTGTAACGTTTTTTGACTGAACAAAATTTATGTTAGTCCCAACTAGAGGTTCTAAAACATTTTTTATATCAGCAATACTTGCTTTGACATAAATCAAAACATCTTGCCCATTTTCAGTTAATTGCTTCTTATGAGGAATTTCTATTGATATATTGGTTTCGTTATCTCCGCGACGAATTGTCCCGTTTCCGCATATCATCCCAATCAAATAAGCCATTTCGTTATTCATAGATGTCCTATTTTATAAAAATCATTAAATACTCGTGGATTTTATTTACTCTAAATTTAAACGGATAACCAAGCGGTCGCATATTGTTATAATCGTTTTGTCTATCCCAAATAATAATATCGTCATAGATATAGCCTATTTTTTGCATAATATTTGCTAAATCGCTATGCAGAGGATAAAAGACGCTTTTTTTTCTGATATCCATAACATTGACAACACAATAAGCGCTTTTCTTCAAAACTCTATGAACTTGTAAAAAAATATCTTCTAATTTATTCAAAAAAACAGAATAGTCATTGATGTTGCCTAGATCATCTGTTTTATTCGAATAATTTTTGATAGTTTTTTTATCAACACTTCTATTCATATTTAGAATATCCCAGTACGGTGGAGAAGTAAAACACAAATCAAAGTAATTTCCAGATTGTTTTGCTAATTCAGCGATGTTATCATCTGCAACTATTTTAATATTTTTTTTATTAGATATTCTTTTTCTGGCTATTTCGCAAAATGTTTTTGATAAATCTATGCCTAAAGCTTCTCTATGTAAATTTTCACAGGCTTTTGTTGTTGAGCCTATGCCATTGAAAGGGTCTAGTATTTTGCCTGATTTTGGTGAAAAAGTCATAATCATTTTTTCACATAATGATATAGGGAAAGAAGCAGGGTGACCTAAAGATTTTTCCTCTGGAGTTTTTGACAACCCTCGCCAAATACTAAAAGAATTTTGCAACCACTCCTTCCCACTTAGTTCATTTGTTTTATTTACCATTCTTATACCACCGAGATGAAAAACTTTCTTTCATAGAGAGTTCGATGAAATTCTTTTGTTCCACATTAAGTCCATAAGTTTCATAAATCAATTTATCAAGTTCGTCAACCAAATCATACCATCTAAAAGAAAGATAATACTCATTCTCAAGTTTTTCCACACAATTAACAATTTGATTGAAAGACTTCTTATCCCTTATATTGAGCGGTATTTTTTTTAAGTATTTTGCATCAGAGTGCATAGTTAGTTTAGAATTATTATAACAAAACTTTTGCAAATAGAAATTACAAACTTTTGAATGCAATATCCCTAAAAGATATTTACACATTTCCTCTGACCCGTCTGTTAATATGGTAATGGTTTCCGAAGCCTGCAAATTGCCACCAAAAGCTGCAATTATTCCTGCTTCTGCGCTATAAATATTTTGTATAAAAATTTGATTTCCAGCTTTTGGGACAACAGTTCTTTTATATCCGAATTTTCTAACATCTCTTCCTGCAACAGAGCTTATATGTTTAGATTTGCCTCTGCCTATATAACCCTTACAGATATCAGACAGTGCGCAAAAAGATTTTTTCAATTTAATAAAAATATCCTGTTCTAGTTCAGAACGAAAATGTATTATTTCGTTTTCATAAAAATCTTGAGATATTGCAACAGGGTTTAAGAAATCACTAACAACTAATTTTTTAAAAATAATCTTATGTTTTTTTGTTGGAAGAGAATTTTTTATAGTTAGAATAATTTGTTCTCCTCTGACATTGCTAAAATATTGCCCTATATCAATAATTTCCAATATAGTTTTCTCTTTTAAAATATTTTTTCTTAAATTTGAATATGCATCAATATGCAGAAAATTTTTTGGAATTATATATGATATTAAACCATCGTCTTTTACCAAATCAAAAGCCCTAATGAGAGCAGCTATAAATAGATTATTACCTGAAGCGCTTATCTCTTCTAAAAAAATTTCATCAGCATTGATAGTTGTTTTAGAATTTAAAACCGAATAAGGCGGGTTACCTACTATACAATCCACTTCTTGTAACTTGAAGGCAGTTTTTATTTTTTTATAAGAAGCACCAAGAGTATCAATCTGTATAAAATTACCATTCGGCACATATTTTTTACTTATTTCTATTGACTTTTTATCAATGTCTGCGCCAAATACGTTTTTGTAGCCTTGTTGATAAGCAGAAAATAAAAAAGAACCTGTCCCACAGCAAGGATCCAAAATAACATCTTTTTGTGATATTGGTAAACTCTTTAAAATTTGACGAGCTAAAAAAACATCAGTATAAAAAACACCATTATTTTTTTTATTATCTAATGGTAAAAGCTTTTCATATGAGTTTGTCGCTTGCAAATAATTAAATTCTAGATTATCCATTTTTATGTCCGTGTAATTCAAATATTCAATACCATATCTTCTATCTCTCTCGTGTTTCGCAAGTTTTTTCAAAAACATTGTTGCCTATGACGACAATTTATCAATATTTAATATTTAAATATTCTTCTGCAACAATTTTGGCAATAGTACGAACTCTTAAAATATATCCCACTCTTTCAGAGACAGAAATCGCTCCTCTTGCATCAAGCAAATTAAATAAATGGGAACATTTCACTACAGCATCATAAGCGGGAAGAGGCAGATGTTGTTCTGCAAGTTTTCTTGCCTCACTTTCCCAATCAATAAAGTGTTGCTTTAACATGTCAACATCGACTTTTTCAAAATTATAATAAGACCATTGTTTTTCATCTTCAAGATGAACGTCTCCGTATGTCACTTCGTCATTCCATTGTAAATCATAAACGCTGTTTTTCTTCTGCACATACATCGCAAGTCTTTCTGCGCCGTACGTAATTTCAACTGAAATAGGATTTAGCTGAACACCTCCAACCTGTTGAAAATATGTAAACTGCGTAGCTTCCATACCGTCAATCCACACTTCCCAGCCAAGCCCCCAAGCGCCAAGCGTAGGAGATTCCCAATCATCCTCAACAAATCTTATATCGTGTTTTTTAGGATCAAGACCTACTGTTTTTAAACTTTCTAAATAAATCTGTTGTATATTTTTTGGCGCAGGCTTCATAACAACCTGAACCTGATAGTAATGTTGCAATCTATTTGGATTTTCTCCATATCTACCATCAGTTGGTCTTCTTGAAGTTTCAACATGAACGACGTTCCACGATTTTGATCCCAAAGAACGCAAAAATGTAGCAGGATTAAATGTTCCAGCTCCTTTCTCTAAGTCATAAGGTTGCCACACAAGACAGCCTTGTTTTGCCCAAAACTTCTGCAAAGTCATAATAATTTCCTGAAAATTCATATAATCTCCCAATGTTTACACGATGACAAGTACAGGCAACGGTCATTCTACAAAAAAAAGTATATTGACACAATATTGCTTTTTTAGTTAAATATCCGGTATGGATAAAGAGAAAACCACAATTCACAATCGTCCGTCTTGGGACGAATACTTTATGAAACTCTCGTGGCTGGTGGCTGAAAGATCTACGTGTGTACGTCGTCATGTTGGAGCCGTTGTTGTGCGGGATAAAAGAATTCTAACCACCGGATATAATGGAGCAGCTTCAGGAACTAAAGATTGTCTAGTTTTAGGCTGTTTACGCAATACATTAAATATTCCTTCAGGACAAAAACATGAAATCTGTAGAGCAATTCACGCTGAGCAAAATGCAATTATACAAGGCGGGTACAATGGCATGAACATTAAAGATTCCACACTTTACTGTACTCATTCTCCGTGCGTGCTGTGTGCAAAAATGATAGTAAACGCGGGTATAAAAAAAGTTGTTATGAATATTGAATACCCCGATGCCACTTTTAAAGAACTTTTTTCTGAAGCAGGAATAGAATTTTCTACGCTACAGCTAAGAAATCTTTCTATAGTCCAAGTTTTGTAGTAAATTTTAGAGAGTAGTTATGATTTAAGGGAGGCTTACATGGTAAAAAAAATGGTGTTGTTTGTTTGTGGGTTGTTCTTTTTTTGTTATTTTAGTCCGATAATGTCCTTTGCAGGTAATCACTGCTGTGCGGATTCAAAGATGGGCGTAACGGAAAAAGATAAGATCGAGTCTACTGCAAACTGTCAACGTTGTTGTTGTTCAACGGAAAAAGATAAGATCGAGTTTACTGCAAACCTCAACAAACTTATTGAAAAGTACAATGTTACTACAGGCGCGGAAAAAGATGCTGTAAAAAAAGACATTAGGAACTTAGTTGACTCTAACCTTAACAAAGACGTAGCTTTTAAAAAAGCTCTCATTGCGAAAAAACAAGAGAAAATAGCCAACATCGAAAAAGAACTTGCCTCCATTGAAGCTGACAGAAAGAAATACATAGACGACAAAGTTGACTATTTTATAAGTAAAAATGATCAAACTAAAGCACGCAAAATAAAGAAGAATTTTTTAACAAGAAAAAAAATGACATCGAAAAAACTGCAACTTTCAAATAAGTAGTTCGCGACCCAGTTCGCTAGCAAAGAATCCATTCAAACGAGAACCGCTGATGAAGAATGATTATCATCAGCGGTTCCTTTTGCAATAAGATTCTGATTAAACTATATCAACAATATCTCGAGCTGTTTCGACTACAAAATCGGGGTTGTGTTGCTTTATCTGATGCTTATCGGAAAACCCATACAGCGCAGCTATCGATGGTATCCCCGCAGACTTAGCAACTAAGAAATCATTTGCGCTGTCGCCTATCATAACTGTTTTAGAAATATCCGACTCCGTCAATTTTATCAAATCTAAAACTGTTCTTGGATCAGGCTTTTTAACGTCTATGCTATCTCCACCCCACACTTTGATAAAATAATCAAAAATATTAAGTCTTTTTAAAATTTCACACGAAAATTTTTCAGTTTTGTTAGATAGAATTGCTTTCTTTTTACTCTTTAAAGCTCTCAACATTTCTTCAACACCTTCAAACAAAACAGTTTTGTCAGTTAAATGCTGACCGTAATAAAATTTAAACTTTTCAACTATCTCTTGTAAAGATACACTCGAAATATCAGGGACAGCCTTACTCATAAGAGCATTCATGCCACTGCCTAAATAAGAACGCACCTGTTCAACTGAAAGTTCTTCAAAACCATAATCCTTCCTAACACAATTAACTGAAAACGTTAAATCTTCCTGAGAATTTACAAGCGTACCGTCCAAATCAAAAATCAAAAAATCAAAACTCATATTTTTATATCCATTCATATTCCTTGCCACATATCTCTTGCAAGTCTGCTAACACCATTCGCTTTATTAGCAATTTTAATGCAAGGATAGTCATAGAAAAATTTTTCAAGATCTTTGTCTTCTTTTGTAGTAAATGAATCAAGTTGTAACAATTGTTCTCCTGAAACTTTAAGTCTTTGGCAAGTTCGGTAAGCCTTTCCTGACCAACGATGCCAAGCATCGCTTTAAGATTATGATATATGCTTTCCCATACACACCCCTTATTTAAGAAATATAAGTTTAAATTCTAAATCTTGGAGGGAAAATGTAGGAAATAAATCGCTATATCTCTTTTTCGAGTATTAAATCGTATAAATTTTTATATTTTTGCTCTGAATTTTCAATGATTAACTAGTCATGCCTCTTTTTATTTCAGCAATATACTCCGCAAGTTTCAGAACAGTATTTTTTTTATTTTCAGCTATTATTTTTACAGCGGCGCTACCTATTATTACACCGTCAGCATATTTTATTATTTCACACGCTTGCTCTGCAGTAGAAATACCAAAACCTACAGCTACAGGAATATCTGTAACTTTCCTTATCTCAGATATAACAGCGCTAAGATTTGTAGTTATCTTATTTCTTACGCCTGTGACACCAAGCGACGAAATAAAATATATAAATCCTTTGGCCTGCCTTGCCAAAACACTTATTCTCTCTTTAGATGTCGGGGCTATAAGCGTAATTATTGTTATGTTATATTCATCAGCAAAAGATTTAACTTCATCCTGTTCTTCAAGAGGCATATCTGGAATAATTAAACCGTTTATCCCTATCTCACTACATCTTTTAAAAAATCTTTCATATCCGTAAAACAAAAGCGGATTTAAGTACGTCATAAAGACCAATGGAATATCAGATTTTTTTCTAACATTTTTTACCATATTAAAAATATCATCCAGTTTTATATTTTTAGATAGCGCTCTTGCCATAGCATCCCGAATTATTTTGCCATCTGCCACAGGATCTGAAAAAGGAATGCCTATTTCTATTAAATCTGCGCCGTTCTTTGCTATTGTTAAAATTTGCTCTTCTGTTTTATCAATTGATGAATCCCCAGCAGTAAGGTATATTATGAGAGCTTTGTTATTTTTAAATATTTCCGTTATTTTATTCATTTGCATTTACTCCTCTATGCTTGGCAATCATCGCGACATCTTTATCACCCCTACCTGAAATACAAACAACCAATATCTCTTCTTTCTTCATTTTAGGCGCAATTTTCATTGCATGATATATTGCATGCGATGATTCCATCGCAGGAATAATTCCTTCGGTTTTAGATAAAAACTCAAATGCCTCGATAGCTTCATCATCAGTAACAGGAATATATTGCGCTCTTTTAGTATCATGCAAATATGCATGTTCAGGTCCTATACCAGGATAATCAAGACCAGCTGAAATTGAATATACAGGAGAAATTTGTCCATCGTCTGTCTGGCAAAAATATGATTTCATTCCGTGGAGTATTCCGAGTTTGCCCTTTGCAATGGTTGCCGCAGTTTCTAAAGTATCAATGCCTTTACCTGCGGCTTCACATCCTATAAGTTTAACATCTTTATCGTTTATAAAATTATAAAATGCTCCTATTGCGTTCGATCCGCCGCCGACACACGCAATAACGGCAGACGGTAATTTAGATTCTTTTTCAAACAACTGTTCTTTTATTTCTTTACTTATAACGCTTTGAAAATCTCTCACAATCTGAGGATAAGGATAAGGTCCCGTGGCTGAACCTAAAACATAAAATGTATCGTCAATTCTTCTGCTCCACTCTCTCATTGTTTCGCTTATCGCATCTTTTAAAGTTTTAGTTCCGTTTTTTACAGCATAAACTTTTGCTCCAAGCAGACGCATTCTAAAAACATTTAAAGACTGCCGCTTAGTATCCTCTTCTCCCATAAAAATCTCGCATTTCATACCAAACAATGCAGAGGCAGTGGCAACAGCAACTCCATGCTGCCCCGCGCCTGTCTCTGCTATAACTCTTGTTTTGCCCATTTTTTTTGCGAGAAGAATCTGCCCTAAAACATTATTTATCTTGTGAGATCCCGTATGATTTAAATCTTCTCTTTTTAAATATATTTTTGCTCCGCCAAGTTTTTCAGTAGCATTTTTAGCATAATATAATCTAGAGGGTCTGCCTGCATATTCATTAAGCAAAAATGTAAACTCTTTATTAAAATGTTCGTCGTTTTTAAAATTATTATAAGCTGTTTCCAATTCATTTATGGCATTCATAAGCGTTTCTGGAATATATTGCCCTCCGTGTATTCCAAATTTCCCTTTTGACATATTATCTCCTATTTAATATCAGACTGTTTTCTAATAATTTCTATTACTTCTTTTATTTTCTTTAAATCTTTTACCCCGTTAGTTTCAACTCCGCTACTTAAGTCCACACAGTAAGGTTTTAGTTCCGTCAATGCTTTTTTTATATTGTCTTTGTTTAAACCGCCCGCAATGAAAAATGGCTTTTTATATTCTTTAATTAAATTCCAATCGAAAACTTTCCCACCGCCTCCATATTCAAAATTGCTGCGGGCATCGAAAAGAATAAAATCAGCTTTTGTGTTAATATCGCATATCTTTTCTTTAACTCTGACAACTTTTATAATTGACTGTTTTACTTTTTCCTTTAATTTAGATATATAAAATTCATCTTCATCGCCGTGAGGTTGAACTAAATCGATAATTTTATCTTCGCACAAACCTGCTATATTATCAAGCGGCTCATTTACAAAAACTCCAACAACCTGTATATTGCTGTCGAGCAAAGATTTAAATTTTGCGGCCGTATTAAAATCTATTTTTCTTTTCATACCGGCGAAAACAAAGCCTACATAATCGGGCTTAGCAACATTTACAAAATCTATATCTTCTAATCTTTTAAGTCCACATATTTTTATTTTTGACATTTTTCCTCTTATTTAAACAAGAACATGGATTCTATGTCAAGTCCGAAATGACAGCAAAGACAATAAGCGCTCCCAACACCTCAGCTCTCTGAAAAACTTTGCTTTGAAAAGTCCAGTTTTTCTGAATATTTCAGCTCTTTAATTTTTAATGAAATATTTTTACTCTTCATTAATTCTTCTCCTATCAATATCGCATTAACGTTGTTTGTTCTCAAAATATCAATATCTTCTTTTGTTTTGATTCCACTTTCTGAAACAAAAATTTTATCACTAGGAACAAGTTTACGAAGTTTCATACTGTTATTGAAGTCCACTTCAAAATCTCTAAGATTTCTGTTATTTACTCCTATTATTTTTGCTCCTATATCTAACGCCATTTCAATTTCTTTTTCATCATGAGCTTCAACAAGACAGGACATTCCAATTTCACTTGCTGTTTCAAAAAAATCTTTTAAAATTTCTCTCTTTAAAATAGAACATATTAAAAGAATTGCGTCTGCTCCTATAATTTTAGATTCATATATTTGATAAGAATCTATTATAAAATCCTTACGCAAAACAGGAATACTTACAAGATTTTTTATCTCCTGAAGATAATCTTTGCTTCCAAGAAAAAAATCAGGCTCAGTAAGAACTGAAATCGCGGAAACCCCGGCTTTTTGATACTCTAAAGCAATTTGTTTGTAATCAAAACTATTTGAAATTATTCCTTTTGACGGAGAGGCTTTTTTTATTTCGCAAATAAAATTTATATCTGGTTTTAACAGCGATTCTTCAAATTTATAAGACAATTTACCTATCGCAGTCAATGCTTCTTTCTTTATTACGTCAAAAGATTTTTTACTTTTTTCTTCATCTACTCTTCTTCTTGTAGCAGCAACTATTTTGTCTAAAATCATGTACTTATCTCCGGTAATGTTCAAGATGGATTCCGGGCAAAATCCAAAATGACAAACAAATGGCGCGACAACGTGACATTATTCATTGAAACTGTTTGACACTTTTACAAATTCGTGAAGTTTGTTTAACGCTTTTTTTGTATCTATCATTTTCTGCGCCATGATTATACATTCTTTTAGTGTTACATTATCATAAAACATATACAGNATGGCGCGACAACGTGACATTATTCATTGAAACTGTTTGACACTTTTACAAATTCGTGAAGTTTGTTTAACGCTTTTTTTGTATCTATCATTTTCTGCGCCATGATTATACATTCTTTTAGTGTTACATTATCATAAAACATATACAGACAAACAGCAGAATTTAAAACAACGGTATCTCTCTTTGCTCCAAACTCACCATTTAAAATATTTAAAGCTATCTCTTTATTTTCTTGAGGCGTACCACCTACAAGTTCTGACAATTTGCATCTTTTGAATCCAAATTGTTCAGGCGTAATAAAGAAACTGTTTAATTTCTCGTTATTTACTTCGCAAATTGTTGTGGTGTCGGATAACGTTACTTCATCAAGACCGTCATGTCCGTGTACCACCATTGCTCTTTTTACGCCAAGATTTGCAAGCACATTTGCCATAGGCTCTACAAGATTTTCATCGTAAACACCTATAAGCTCATATTTTGCTTTAGCTGGGTTTGCCAAAGGACCCAAAATATTAAATATTGTTCTTATCCCAAGCTCTTTTCGTACTTTTGCCACATATTTCATTGATGAATGAAACGTTTGAGCCATTAAAAAACACATTCCTATTTTTTCTAATACTATTTCGCATTGCTTAGGCGTAAGCATTATGTTTATACCAAGAGCTTCCAATAAATCTGCGCTGCCACACTTACTGGACACGCTTCTGTTACCGTGTTTTGCAACAGGAACGCCTGCAGCAGCAATTATAAACGATGAAATTGATGAAATATTAAACGTGGCAAGCTCATCACCGCCTGTACCGACA
>JAIXMY010000071.1 GCA_020328045.1 Candidatus Endomicrobiellum pyrsonymphae | reverse complement strand
CATGAAAAGTATTTTACGCCCACAACCTTTAATTTCACATTCCCCGTCAATGTCGAGTCTGAGTCTCAGGCATTGCCACCCCTTTTTTTCAAAAGGAGAATTAACGACAACACAACGCCTGCCCCATCCACATTCAATACCCGAACAACGTAAATACTTCGCTACGCTCAAGTATAACAACTACCTGATCTGACGATTATCTTCTCCAATAACAACTGATAAAATTATATATCTTTCATGCTAAGTAAGAAGCTATTAAGTCCCCCACTTCTGTTGTGGAAAGCCCCATTTTTCCGGCAGACATATTCTTTATTTTGCCTGACTCCAACGCTTTAATTACTGCGTTATCTATATCTTTCGCTGCTTTTGTTTCTCCAAGCGTTTCAAGCATCATAGCGCCGGCATTTATGGTTGCTATAGGGTTAATGACGTTCATTCCGGTATATTTTGGAGCTGAACCGCCCATAGGCTCAAACATTGATACGCCTTTGGGATTAATGTTTCCCCCAGCCGCTACGCCCATTCCGCCCTGAATCATTGCCGCCAAATCTGTAATAATATCGCCAAATAAGTTATCTGTAACAACTACGTCGAACCACTCGGGATTCTTGACTAGCCACATACATGCTGCGTCAACGTTTACGTAATCGCCTTTTATTTGAGCATATTCTTTTGCGACATCGTTAAAAGTTCTCTGCCACAAATCTGAAGCAAACGTTAAAACATTAGTTTTGCCACATAATGTCAATTTATTGGTTTTTGCTCTCTTTTTAGTAAGTTCAAAAGCATAGCGAACGCATCTTTCAACGCCAAATCTTGTGTTTATAGACTCTTGTGTTGCTATTTCGTAGGGTGTGTCTTTTCTTAAAAACCCGCCCGCGCCTGTATATAAACCTTCCGTATTTTCACGAATAATAACCATATCTATGTCCGAAGGCTTTTTGTCTTTTAAAGGCGTTTCAACATTAGGATAAAGCTTAACAGGACGCAGATTAATATACTGATCAAGATCAAAACGGAGCTTTAAAAGGATACCTTTCTCAAGAATTCCGGGTTTTACATCAGGATGTCCAATTGCTCCAAGATACATAGAGTCGAATTTCTTAAATTCTTCTACAACGCTTTCAGGAAGAACTTCCCCTGTTTTTAAATACCTTGCCCCACCAATGTCGTAATTTACAAAATCGAGTTTAAAATCGTTCTTTCTTGCCGCTATTTCAATTATTTTTACGCCTTCTCTTATTACTTCGGGACCTGTTCCGTCTCCCGGAAGCAAAGCTATTTTATACGATTTTGACATATTAATTTCTCCTTTTGTGTATCCAATCAAAGTAAATGTTTGTTATTCCTTTTTCATCTATAATTTGTCTAATACGTTTAAATTCTTTTTATTCACCCTCCTCTTTACATTATAGTCAAATCGCTTTAAGTCGCTCTGTTAAGTTTTAATGCTACCTCGTCATCAATATAGTACAGATTCCTGCAACCCAGATCCCAGATGTATCTAAGATTTTTCTTCTGACATAATAGAATCAGAAGTTGATAAGATATCATATAGTTCATCTATAGTTATAAATTTGATCTTATTTTTATATATTTTTTTTAATTTAACTGTGACATTTTTTAAAGATTTCCAATAAGCTTCATTTCCATCCATAAAAAAATGATGACTTATAAACAACGGCATATTATTTTTAAAACAGTGTTTTGCCTGCTTCAAATATAACTTCTCAACATTACGCATTATTTGCCGCTCGGAAAGTTGCTCTTTTTTGTCTTTTACAAAAAAGTTATAATCCATCATAATTGTTTTGCACTTATTATATTTGACGAACGAAATCGGGAATTCGTAGAAAAAATAACGTACTTTTTCGTCGTCCATAACTGAAATTTTTGTATAGATGCCATCGACGTAAGGTCGGGTTATAGTCGAAACAATACTTCTTATTCCATATTTTTCAAACACATCATAAACATCATAATTATATTCTAAGTATGGAAATCGTATATGTTGTGACTTTTGTTCCAAAAATTGCGTAAACAGGAAATATTGTTTAAATTCTAAATCCCACATTTGGTTTGACCATTTTGACGAACCTTCAAAATGTCCATTCAAATGGCTCTGTATTGAAACTCCTTGCTTTTGCGCTTTTTTCACTAATCCTATTCTCTCATCCGTAAGTTCTTTTGTGGAGCCAAAACCTACATTTGAAATACCTGAAATTTTAGCGTTAAACGGACATATATATCGATATTTTTCTTCTTCATTGAGAAAATAAACCGCGCTTACATACACTGTTGCATTGATATTTTCTTCTGATAATTTTATAATCTCTTCCCATTTATCTGTTCGATAACTACCGTCAAGAGTTACTAGAACATACAACATCTTATCTTTCAAATGATCTTTGTATTTGAGCTCTTCCTTCTTATATGTCAAACAAAAAGCATCTGACGTAACAAAAGCCGTAAATATAATTAAAAAAATTAAATACTTTCCCACTACGATAATTCCCTTATATAACCTAATAATCCGCCTGCTTTTATGATTTTCTGCATAAATTCTGGGAAAGGTTGGGACTGATAAGTTTCGTCTTTGGTTATGTTTTTTATAATGCCTTGAGTTAGGTTTATTTCTATAGTATTGCCATTTTTTATTGCCTTTACAGCTTCAGGAGATTCCAAAATAGGAAGACCTGTATTAATGGAATTTCTGAAAAATATTCTTGCAAAAGAGTTTGCAATTACAGCTGAAACGCCAGCCGCTTTGATTGCTATAGGAGCATGTTCCCTCGAAGAACCGCAACCGAAATTATTCTCTGCAACTATAATATCGCCCGGTCTAACATTTTTTACAAAATCTTTGTCTATATCTTCCATACAATACTTTGCAAGCGCTACAGGATCTGTTGTAGTTAAGTATCTTGCCGGTATTATCTCGTCTGTATTGACATTTGAACCGTATTTGTGAACTTTGCCTTTTAAAACTATGTCTGACATTTTCTACCCCTTTTAATCTAGAATTGACAACAACAAAGACTTAACAACAACATGGATACTACTTTTTGTTGAACTTCTTATCACTTATTATACTTTTATATACCAGTTGTGCAAGAGGTCCAACATTACAATAATTCATTTTTAAATAATTTACAAATTTTTGGGAAATCACTTTCCCCCTCTGTTTCCCACACCAAATCTTTCATACTTTGTTTAAAAATTCCTATGACTCATTGCTTGCGGTTAACAATCTTTTTTAAATATGCTTTTAACCTCTTCAATCCTTTCGCATTTTGCGATTAAACCGCTTTGCAAGCAATTTGTAAGCTCTCATTGCAAATCAACAACAAAACCATTGTATTTATTGTACATAATTTTATTACATAATCAAAAAATTTGGCAAAATTGTTATCCAACACTTTTGATAGCTCTGAATTAAATCTATAATCTTTTGTTCGTATTGCGTAGAATAGCTAACCCAACCAATTTTATCATTCTTTCCGGGAAGTATGCAACCTTGAGTATCTTTTGAGGTATTTCCTCTGTGGATACGCACGCCTGTAAAACCAGCCACATTTAGAAGCAACGGCAAGTCTCTACTAAATCTATTACTATGGTTCACTATTACTTTATACTTTCCGGCTGGTATAAGCATTCGTGATGTTTTACTCGGCTCTAGCGTGTGACACAGCATTGCACACCCACTATACCAAAGTTTGCCTATAGTAAGTATAGTCGTCCTTAAATGCAACTCTCTTTAAAAATAACTCTAGTCTTGTTTCATAAATATAGTTCCTATTCTTCTTGCGAATACGAACAAAAGTTGTGTTTTAGTTCATATGTTTTAGCTGTCATCTTCAGCTATCCGAAAAAATCGGACAGTTGAAAACGTTCTTCATTTTGATTCATATCGTCAATTTTGCAGATATTTTGTTCCATCATCCCTGTTAAGGAGTCCATCGCTTTTCCTAACCCCGACGAACTCTTTCACAAAGATTCTAACATCGGCTCCTCTCCACCTGTTTCCATCTCATACCCCCCATCTTTTATTTCCCTATTAACCACGCCTGATATATACCCACAAAGCCTGCCAGTAAATGTAACCTCTAAACGTCCTTTTTAGTTTTTTCACTCAGTTCTTCCCTTAATACTTAAGGTCTGTATATCGCATTACTCTCTTTAGCTTTCCTCGCCCACCAACTTTCTACTTCTTTTCTATCAAACCTAAATTCTCCGCCAACTTTCCATGCATTCGGAAAATCTGTTTTTCTTATATATCTTCTAACCGGCATTTCACACTTATTAAGGTACGATGCTACTTCCTTAATTGTCATAGCTTCGTTGTATCGCTGTTTAGCAAGTTTGGCAATTACAATATCTGCCACTTTTTCAGATATCTTTTCAACTACTTTATTAAGTTGGCTATCTGTAAATTCTATCTCCATAATTCCCCACATCTTTTATCTCAAATCTATTCCTTTGCTCGCCGTTTTCTCGTTTGCTATTTTTCTTAGCGAATGTATTTCGTTAAATGTTCCCTTTCTTCTTCCGCAAACGGCATTAACTCTGTTGCTTTTGCCGACGTTATTTTGCTATAAATGACACTAGAAAAAGCCGTCAAAAGTCAAAAAAACACCTGTGAGGAGATTTTTTTCTTTCAACAGCTTTTCTATGTGCAAACGCTGGTAGTCTTGGCAAGAAACCAGCGTTGTTTTTTATTATTGCTTTTTGTTGTTTGTTTTTTGCCAAGACATTTTTGCTTTTCTTTTACTCTTTATTTTTTATTATTAAGTTTTTGTTTTTGATTGTAGCGGACATTTTCGTTCCATTTTGAAACTTTGTTTTATTACTCAAATGTGAGTATTTTATATATCTAGTTTGTAGTCGTCACAGTGTTAATATTCCTTGTATGGATTATAATACAACATTTTGTTATATTGTCAAGTCTTCGTTCTTAAGAGGATGGGAACAGAAAATTCAATGCCAATAAAGAAATCTAATGTCATTATAAACAAAAGTAAGACTTCTCTCTTGGAATTAAAAAGAGAGTTGTTTTCTCTTTTGCAAAAATACAGGATTCCAAATAAAAATATTATATATTCTAAGAATAATGATTTTGAAAATATCCAATATTTCTGTCGTGAGATTCAAGGTGCGCTTTTTGATTTATATGGTCAAGAAACAACTTCTCAGCTACCATCTGAAAAGATATATGAAGATTATAAGTATATCCCAAGAATTAAAGAAAACCACTTTCAAGTATATAGTCGCAGGTATATTGGCAATAAACATAAATTATTATCGTGGATTTTTTCTATTCTTACAAAAGAATGTTCGGGCAATTCTTTCGCAGATATTTTTTCAGAAACAGGGATAATAGCAGCAGAGGCAAGCAGAATCTATAAAAAAATTATCGTTAATGATTTTTTATATTCTAATTATGCTATTTATAAAGCATTTTTTGAAAATGCTAAGTATAATCTTATGAAGATAGAGGCAATTATTAATAGTTATAATTCTGTTAGCCCGGCATATATATCGGATAATTATTTTTCTCGTAATTTTGGCGGTAGGTTTTTTAGCGCCAACGACGCTAAAAAAATAGGGTTTTTATTAGGGATAATATAGAAAATAATAAGACAAATTTAACGGAGAAAGAATACTATGTTTTAATAACTTCTCTAATTTATTCTGTTGATAAAATTGCAAATATAGTTGGGCATTTTGACGCATATATTAAAAAATCTGACATGAAAGATAGTTTTGTGTTAAAGCAAATTGATGTTTTTCCCATTGACGACATAAGCATATACAGACAAGATGCCAACTTGTTGGTAAAAAATATATCCGCCGATATAGTTTATATTGATCCGCCTTATAATTCCAGACAATACAGTCGTTTTTATCATGTGCTTGAAAACTTAACAAAATGGAATAAGCCAGAACTTTACGGAGTAGCCTTAAAACAGCAAGCCGAAAATATGAGCGATTATTGTAGAGCAAATGCAAAATCAAAATTCTACGAGCTTATAAAAGATTTACAAGCAAAATATATTGTAGTTTCGTATAATAACACTTATGATTCAAAAAGTGATTCTTCAAAAAATAAAATTTCATTAGACAATATAAAAAACATTTTGGAGAACAAAGGCTCCACTAAAATTTTTGACAAAGATTACAGGTATTTTACGGCAGGCAATACCGATTTTCAGAATCACAAAGAATATTTATTTGTAACAAGGGCAAAAAGTGCCAAACATAATTAAGCGCTCTCCGTTGTTTTATATCGGAGACAAATATAAACTGTTAAAACAATTGCTTCCGTTATTTCCAGCAAGAATTAATAATTTCTATGAGCCATTTATTGGCGGTGGTAGCGTGTTTTTAAATGTATCTGCAAATGGGTATATCTTGAACG
>JAIXMY010000070.1 GCA_020328045.1 Candidatus Endomicrobiellum pyrsonymphae | reverse complement strand
TTGTCTGCTTTCCTTATTGCGGCATCTTTCTCACGTATTTCTTCTTCTAGTACTTTTATTAAATTCATACCTGATACCTAAGTCATCGCCTCTTTCTTTTTCATTTTTTAATATCTCTTTCGCTTTCGCTAGCAGTTCATCTTCTTTCTTATTTAGCGATTCTTTTTCTTCCTTTATTGTCTCTTCTGCTTTCGTTAGCATTTTATCTTTCTTATGTATCTCTTCCTTTTGCTCTTCTATTATCTTTCCCGTTGTTTCCAGTAGCTCATTTTTATCACGTATCTTTTGCTCTCGCTCCTCTATTGCTTTTTCCATTTTTATCAGCTGTTCAACTAGCGTTTCCTCTTTCTCTTTGCTTTGCTTTTGTAGGCTATCTATTTCCTTTGTTAGTTCTTTCTTTAGCTCTTCTTTTTGCTCATTTAGCCTAACTATTACCATTTTTAGCTTTTCCTCTTGCTTTTCCTTTTCCTTTTGTAGGCTTTCTATTTCATTTAGTAGCTCATTCTTTTCCTCTTCCCTTTGCTTTTTTTGTATCAGCTCATTTTCTTGCTTTTTTATTATCTCCATCATTTGCGATCCCTGTTTAGTTATTTTATCTACTTCGTCTTCTATTATTTTTGTTGTACTTTCCGTTTTCGTCATCCTGTTGTTTAACGCATGTATTTCTTTTTTTTGATTATCTATTATATTATCTTTTTCAGTTATTTCTTCTTCTTGCTCATCTCTTGTCTTTTTCGCTTCCGTCAGCTTTTTATTTTTATTATATGTCTTTATTTTTTGGTCACTCATTTCCTTCTGTGTTTGTGCTATTGTATTTTCTGATTCTATCAGCAGTCTAATTGTTTCTTCTTCTTGCTCCCCTTTCTTTGCCCTTTGTTCTTGTAGGTTTTCTATTTCCTTTAGTAGCTCATTCTTATTATCTTTCCAGTTTTCTATATCATCTTTCCAGTATTCTATTTCCTTTTGTAGCTCTTCTTTTTCCTCTTCCTTTTCCTTTTGTAGGTTTTCTATTTTATTTAGTAGCTCATTCTTTTCCTCTTCCTTTTCCTTTTGTAGGTTTTCTATTTTATTTGTTAGCTTTTCCGTTATCTCATTTATTTCTTTGCTTTTTTCTATTAGTTTCTCATCCTTTCTCCTCAATTTCTCGTTGTCAACTTTTACTTTATCTATTATTCCGCTCCTTATCACTTTCTTTTCCTTTTGTAGGCGTTCTATTTCCTTTGTTAGCTCTTTCTCTTTCTTCTTCAGTTTATACCATTTATATCCTCCATATATAAGAAAGACTCCACCTATGACAGTTCCTAGTCCATATGTTATTCGTTTGGTCGTTATGCTAACTCCGCCGATTTTAGTTATTTCATCGTTCCTAGCACGCCATTTATCTCTCACCCAACTGCACGATTTATGTCTATCGCAGAACGAAGGGGGAGATGTCACCACCTTTCTCGTCTTTTTCTCTCTTTCTGTCATCTTGACTTCTTCAACTTTAGTGTTTCTAGCGAACTCGTTAGCTTTGCTACCAGCTTTGTTAGATTTATCGGGCGAGCATGCCGAAACGAGCAGAGAAAGGCAAACAAACAAGCTTACACATCTTTTTAAACGTAATGTCATCATTTTATGTCTCCCTTTTAAGAGTAATGTCATCATATTATTTCCTCTTTTGTTTTTATCTATAGGTTTTGATAAATTTAGATTTAGATATTAAGGGAATGTGGAGTATGTATCGCTTCACGTGAAATCTCCCCCTTTTATTTTAGCGCCACTTTTTTTGTTTTGCGTTTATAAGAAAATCAACTATACCAAATCAAAGGGGAATGTGGAGTATGTATCGCCTCACGAACGAAACTTTCCCTTTTTTATTTTAGCGCTACTTTTTTCGTTTTGTATCTACAGAAAATCAACTATACCAAACCAAATGTGATTGTATCATCTCACCAAATACAACTGTTGTGATTGTATCATCTCATCAAATACAACTGTTGTGATTATATCATCTCATCAAATACAACTGTTGCGATTATACCAAATCAAAGCTTTTAACAAATCAAGCCACAACTATTGTAATTATATCAAATCTCTTAACAATTTAACCTAAAATCATCAAAGATTATAATCTAAAATCAGGCAAAGATTATGGGCAAAAGTCAGGCAAAAAACGAGTACTCTCCACGTCTGAAAGTCAGGCAAAACACCCCCAAAAAACGGCTAATGGGACTCTATAATAAACGGGTACTTTTTGTGGCAAAGGAGCTTCGCTTCTTAGAGCTTCGCAGATAAATAACTTATAGGTTTAGCGATTATAGCAAACAAGGGACTAAAAAGCTTGGAGTTATAGCATATAAAAACGGCGCAATATAATGGCGAAAGGGAGAAAGAGCGATTTTACGATAGAAAATCTAATCAGGCATTGGAACAAAATCGTTGATATAGAATCTTCCGCCAAGCGAGAGAAAAAGCATTTAGAAGACCTGACGGATAAAAAGCTAAACTTGATATGGGCGCGTTTAATTGACAAACTAGACAATAATATCATACTATTGCTGACATAGTTTCAAAAGAATTTTAATCACAAAATAACTAAATAGGGATACTATGCAAATTGAAATAATAGTAGCCGGGTTTGGCGGTCAAGGGGTCCTTTTGGCTGGCATTCTAGTTGCGCAAGCTGCAATAGAACAGGGTTTACATACAACGTGGTTTCCATCGTACGGAGCAGAAATGCGAGGCGGCACAGCCAACTCTATGGTTGTTGTATCAAATGATGAGATAGGCTCTCCTTTTGCTTTCAACCCGAACGCGCTAATAGCGCTAAACGAACCGTCTCTTAACAAGTTCATGCCGAAAATGATGGACAATTCTGTAGTAATTGCAAATTCTTCAGTGGTGTCGCAAGATAAACAATGCAAAATAAGCCCCTATTTTGTACCAGTAACCAATATTGCAGACAAAGAGATTAAAAACATAAAAACTGCGAATATGGTTGCTGTAGGCGCTTTTATGAAAGCTTTCAGAATAAACAATAAGCAAGATACTTCCGAAAAATATCTTTCCATAGACAGCATATTTGTTGCATGTGAAAAGGTATTTGCCGCAAAACCAAATCTTATTGATGTTAATAAAAAAGCAATTCAAGCAGGATATGATTTTGTAAATTAAATCAAAGGGTTAACTGAATGAACATACGACCGGCAAAAGTTACAGATGTAAAAGAAATACATACGCTGGTTGAACACTATGCAAACAACAAAGAAATGCTCCACAGATCGCTAAACGCCATATATGAAAACATTCAAGAATTTGTTGTTCTCGAAAATAAAAGTAAAATAATAGCGTGCGGCGCGTTGCATGTTTCTTGGGAAGATCTAGCAGAAGTAAAAGCATTAGCGGTAGCTGAAGAATTTAAATGGCAAGGACTTGGCAGAAAAATAGTTGAAAAGCTTCAAGAAAACGCTAAAAGTTTAGGCATATACAAAGTTTTTTCCTTGACTTTTAAACCTGAATTTTTTAAAAAACTTGGATATGTTGTTATCCCTAGAGAAACGCTTCCTCATAAAATATGGAGCGAATGTGTCAATTGCCATCTATTTCCTGATTGCGACGAAGTTCCGTTGCTTATAAATCTTAAATCTGAGTAATTTTTTTGAGAATTCTTAAAATTTTATTTACCAGCATGCTCGAAATAAAAAAGTATCTTAAAAAATTTAAATAGAAAGGCATTTTTATTGTTCTTACAGGAACCTATACTCATGAGAAAAATTATTTCTGTATTAGATGGGTTTTTCTGTGTCAAAGATAAAAATTTATTTCTTAAGTTGCCAAATCATAATCTCTACCACAATGACAACAGTTATGGTAAAAAATATAAATTATTATTTTTAGTGATATTATACTAGAAAATACAAAGGAAAAGATTTTACTTAAGATTGATTGTGAAGGTTGTGAGTATGAAATAACTGTGTGTGGTAATGGAGAACAAACACGCTCTTTTTGTTATGTAGGTGATTGGGTTCAAAAGCATCTGCCCCCTTTTAAAAATACACATTTCCTTCTCATCGGACACCGATTTTTAAAAAAGCGCCAATCTGAAAAACGATAAACGCAGCAAGCCATGCGAACACTGTGTTGCCTACAACAAGCAGCGCGAGCCATTTACAGCTTGAACCTGTTTCTTTAAAAAAAACTGCTGCAGACACAACGCATGGAACGTATATTAAACAAAAAATAAGAAAAGTTATGCCTTTAAGAGGCGACCAGTCTTTGTCAGTCGCAATTCTGTCTTTCAACGATTGTGAATTTTCTTCATTATCCCCTATAGCGTAAATAGTGCCCAAAGTGCTTACTATCATCTCTTTAGCAACAAAACCAGCTATCAAAGCAATTACCCTGTTGCCATCCATGCCTATAGGCTTAAAAAAAGGCTCAATAATCTTTCCGACTCTTCCTGCAAAACTACATTCAACCTGTAAGGCAGCTTGTTCATTCTGATTTAGATTTACGTCTATTGGGGCTTTAGGATATGCAACCACAACCCATATTAAAATTGATATAAAAACTATTGCGCTGCCGGCCTTGCGGACATACATCCAGCCCCTTTCCCACATTTTTAAAAGCAGTCCTTTAATTGTAGGCATATGATAAGGCGGAAGTTCCATAACAAAATGAGCAGACTCTCCTTTTAAGATTGTTTTATTTAATAACTTTGCAATACTTAAAGCTATAACAACGCTTAAAACATACATAAAAAACATCACACTCGCTTGGTATTTAACAGGAAAAAAAGCGCCTATAATCAAAACAAATACAGGAAGTTTTGCTCCACATATCATAAACGGCACGACAAGCATTGTTATTAATCTATCACGTTTTGAATCCAAAGTCCTTGTAGCAAGCAGACCCGGCACTGCGCACCCATTGGTTGAAAGCATTAGAGGTAGAAAAGATTTCCCGTGAAGACCGAACCTGCTCATAACTTTATCCATTATAAAGGCAGCCCTTGCCATATATCCTGAATCTTCAAAAAATGCAATTGCAAAAAACATAAATAGTATAAGAGGAAAAAAGACCAACACACCGCTAACACCGCCAATTATTCCATCAACAATCAAAGATTGCGCAATTCCCGGAGGCATAATTCTTGCCATCGTACTACCAAACCATTTAAAAAATAAACTGAAAAGATTTATCATAGGTTCTGAAAAAGTAAATGTAAATTTAAAAATTATATACATCACTAATGCAAAAATTGGAATCCCCATGTATCTATTAAGCGCAAAAATATCTATGATTCCTGTTATGTCTATTTTCTTCTGCCTCGTTTTTTGAACAACAGTTTTGACAACAGAATTTGCAAAACCATAACGTTTATCAGCTATCTCAGTTTTCGCTTTTTCACCAAAATGTCCTTTAATGTGGCTTCTGCTTTTTTTAAGTTGCTCTAAAATTTCTTGTACATTATTAGCTTCAGAAATCAAATTTAATGCTGAAGAATCATTATCTAAAAGCGCTATTGAAAGCCAGTTTTTTGGAAATTTTGACAATAGCGAGTCTTTAGCTATAAGAACCTTAAGTTTATCAACCTCAGTTTTTATGTCATCCCCATAATCAACTTTTGCATTTTGTGACATTTCAAAAACTTTATCCATATCTTTTCCGATGCAGTGATTTTCTATTATGCAGTCAAGAAGTTCCCCAGCCCCCTTTTTTTTGTTTCCGATGGTAACAACAACAGGAACACCCAATAGTTTTGAGAGTTTTTTTTCATCAATTTTCTGACCATTAGATTCAACAATATCAGCCATATTTAATACAATAATTATGGGAATATCGAGTTCCACAACCTGCGTGAACAAGTATAGGTTGCGTTCAAGGTTGGCAGCGTCAATAATATTAACTATAACATCAGGCTCCTCCTTAAGTAAAAAATCTCTCGTCACAACTTCATCATCAGAATATGTAGAAAGACTGTATATCCCTGGTAAATCAATGAAATTTATATTGTATCCTTCATATTTTTTTGACCCTTCTTTTTTTTCTACTGTTACCCCCGGATAATTGCCAACATGTTGATTGGATTCTGTCAATTCGTTAAAAATTGTAGATTTTCCGCTGTTGGGATTACCAATAAGAGCAACTTTAATATTCTTATCTTCTTCCATGTACTATTTCCTTTTTAGCAATATATTATCTGCGATTTTATTGCTTAAAGCAATTTTTGATTCTTTTATTTTAATCATTATGCTACCTTTGTCACCTGTATTTGTTATGACAGTTATTTCTTCACCCGGGACAAAACCCATTTCAAGAAGTCTGCGCCATAGCTTCTCATCGCAATATGCCACAACAAATCTATAGTTGCCAGGAACTGCGCTGCTTAATTTAGCCATACCATTATGTTGAAGACAGCGGTTAAAGGCTTTGAATTTTTGAAAAAGGCTTTGAATTTTTGAAA
>JAIXMY010000069.1 GCA_020328045.1 Candidatus Endomicrobiellum pyrsonymphae | reverse complement strand
ATTACGCATGGCGTAATTGCCGATAGCATTTCACAAATAAGCAAAGTTGACAACAATCGCGCATTGGAAGTATCGTCTTTTTATAGGGACTTAAGCGTTTCTATTGCAAATGTGGCAAACAGCGTGCGTAAGGGCGGCAAAGCAATATACATTGTTGGCAATAGAACTGTAAAAAATATAAAACTTCCTACAGATCAATTTGTTGCTGAAAAGTTTGAAGCCTGCGGGTTTAAACACGTAGTTACCTATGAAAGAGCTTTAAGTAATAAGGCTATGCCGAGTAAAAATTCTCCAACCAATAAAATAGGGAAAACTGTAAATACCATGTTGTATGAACACATTGTAGTATGCGAGAAAAAATATAATTATGACATTAACTAATATCAGAAAATTAGAATTTGAAAACTAACAATATATGAAGAAATTTTTTATTATAGACGGCAACGCTTACATACACAGAGCGTATCATGCTTTACCGCCATTTCTTACTTCAAACAATCAACACGTTAACGCGGTTTACGGTTTTATAAAGTTGTTGCTTAAAATAAAAAACAATTTTAAACCGGATTATCTTGCGGTTTGTTTTGATTATCCTTCAAAAAACTTTAGACATGAACTATTTAAAGAATATAAAGCAAACAGAAAACCTCTTGATGAGACTCTTATAAGCCAAATGCCTATTGCAAGAGAAGCCGTAGGAGCTTTAAATATTACGGAAATAGAAATAAAAGGTTATGAAGCTGATGATTTGATTGCCACAATAACCGAAAATAATAAAAAAAATAATTTGCAGACTGTTATTGTAACCGGCGATAAAGATATGTTACAGTTAGCGGAAGAAGAAAATGTTTTGATTTGGAATGATTCTAAAGATATCATGTATGACGCAAAGAAAGTTGAGGAAAAATACGGCGTTACTCCTTCGCAGCTTTCTGATGTTTTTGCTTTAATGGGCGATGCAGTCGATAATATTCCCGGTATAAAAGGTATTGGCGAAAAAACCGCCGTAAAACTTATAAAAGAATTTGGGAGTCTAGAAGATATTTTGCAAAATGCAGGTTCTGTAAAAGGAAATGTCGGAAAATTGTTGCAGCATGGTAAGGAAGAGGCTTTAATTAGCAGAAAACTGATAGCTTTGAATAAACAAGTTCCTTTAGATTATAGTACGGAAGAATTTGAGAATAAAAATTTTGATATGAGCAAAGCGCTCACTTTTTTTGAAAAATATGAATTTAAAAGTTTAGTTGCAAAATATTCCGACACAAATCATAAATCTCAGCCTGTTGTCGTTTTGAATGAAGCGCAACGCAATGAAGAATCCAAAACAGCTCGTGAATCTCAGGCGGTTGTTGTCAATTTAAAATTTTCAGGTAAAGATTTTAAATTTGATTCTGAAATAGTAGGGACTCGCGAAAGAGCGATTGAGATTGTAAAAGTAATGGAAGAAGTAAACACAGTTGTGATAAAAACGGTTGGTTCTTTAGCAGATTCTTTAAAAGCTCAGATTGTAGGCATATCGTTGTGTGTTGAAACCAAAGATTTAGGTAAAGCTTTACTCAAATCTTTTTATTTTCCTGTAGGGCATAATGATTTAACTTCTAGTCAAATGAGTTTTGACGAATTTAAAAATATTTTTATGTCGATACTTTCTTCAAATAAAATAAAAAAAATCGGGCACGATTTAAAACAAGAAAGAAATATATATAAGATGTTAGGCATCGATTTAAATAATATATACTTTGACACGATGCTCGCTTCGTATTGTATAAATCCCGCTAAATCGCATAACATAACAGACATATCGAAGGAATATCTAAATTTTTCTGCCGGAAATGATACTTATCTTGGTCGCGGTTTAAAAAAGATTGCTTTTGCCGATGCTTCAATAACCGACACTGCGCAATATGCAAACTCAATTTCATCGACTGTACTTGCAATATCCAAAGTATTTGATTTGCAGATAAAAGGGACAAAACTTGAATCGCTTTTTTTTGATGTAGAAATGCCTCTAGTTGAAGTTCTTTCTGAAATGGAAATTGCTGGTATAAAAGTGGATTCTTCTTTTTTGCGTGTTTTTAACGAAAAAATTGTAATTGAGTTTAAACAAATTGAAAATAATATATATAAAATTGCGCAACAGGAATTTAATATTAATTCTCCAAAACAGCTTTCTACAATATTGTTTGAAAAACTTAATCTTCCTGTAATCAAAAAAACTAAAACTGGATATTCAACGGACGAATCGGTGTTGTCTGAACTGTCCTCTTATGAATTGCCCGCCGAAGTGTTGAAATACAGAGAATTGCAAAAATTAAAAACCACATACATAGACCCAATAACAAATTACTGCGCTTATTATGACGATAGAATTCATACCGTTTTTAATCAAGCTGTAACAACTACAGGAAGATTGTCGTCAACAGAACCAAATTTGCAAAATATTCCTATAAGATCCGCTTACGGCAGAGAGTTTAGAAAAATATTTGCGCCTGCGGAAAATAAGATTTTTATCTCTGCAGATTATTCGCAAATTGATTTAAGAGTTTTAGCGCACATTTCAGAGGATCAAAAACTTATTGAAGCTTTTAAAAACAGCGGAGACATTCATAGCGCTACGGCGAGAGAAATTTTTAATATACCAAAAGACGAACCCGTTCCAGATGGTTTAAGAAGCGCGGCAAAATCTATCAACTTTGGAATAGTTTACGGTATGTCTCCTTTTGGACTTTCAAAGCAGTTAAATATTCCTGTGGTAGAAGCAAAAGAATACATTGAGGGATATTTTGAAAGATATAGCGGAGTAAAAACATGGATGAAACAAGTTGTAGCGCAGGCGGCAAGAGATGGTTATGTAGGTACGATTACCGGTAGAATAAGATATATGCCGGAATTGCAATCTACGAATGTTCAGCTTAGAAATACCGGCGAGCGAATAGCTTTAAACATGCCGGTTCAGGGCAGTTCTGCAGATATTATAAAAATTGCTATGATAAATATATATAATGAGATTAAACTCAAGGATTGTAAATCTTTAATGCTCTTACAGGTGCATGATGATCTTCTTTTTGAAGTTCCCGTTAAAGAACAAGAACTTATGATTGCAATTGTAAAGGATAAAATGGAAAATGCCGTAAAATTAAGCGTTCCATTGTCTGTTGATATTAAGATAGGCAAAAACTGGGGAGAGATGAAAAAAATATGATAATAGGTTTGACGGGGGGCATTGCTACTGGAAAAAGCGAAAGCGCCAAGTATTTTGAGGAGCTTGGAGCTTATTCCATAGATGCCGATGCAATATCTAGAGATATTACCAAGCAAGGTATGCCCGCATTAGCTAAACTTGTAAAGATTTTTGGCAACGATATTTTATATTGTGACGGAAATTTAAATAGACAAAAACTTGCAAATATTGTTTTTTCAGATAAACAATCAAAACTTGAAGTAGATAAAGTTCTGCATGTTTATATAATTGCTCGTATAAATGAAATAATCTCACGTAAAACAAACAAACCTAACGTAATAGTGAACGCTCCTCTTCTTTTTGAGGTAGGGTTGGACAGAATCTGTGATAAAGTTGTTGTTATATGGATTCCTTATGACATTGAGGTAAAACGTTTGGCGTTGAGAGATAATTTAAACACTGACGATGTAAAAAAAAGAATTGATTCTCAAATGCCTTTGGAAAAAAAGACTAAGCTTGCAGATTTTGTAATAGACAACTCCGGTTCAAAAAAAGAATTAAAAAAAAAGATAATTAATTTATATAAATTGTTGACATCTGGAGTAGAATAATATAGAATCCAGCCGTTCTAGCTTATCAAAGATGTCTTCCAAATCCGAATCCGAAGAACAGTCGCGATATGATAGCCTAAAGCATACAAATGAAGACGTTTCAGAATAAGGATCTCTTTGTAAACAATCAAAACAGCATGTATATTTAAACTTTGGAGGGAGTCAATGGAAAAAGATAGATCTATGAATATGTCAGTTTTGTCTAAACACACAATGATGGAACTGATAGAAACTGCAAAGAAGCTCAATCTTGAAGGTGTTGCAGGTTTAAGAAAGCAGGAACTTATAGCAAAAATTTTTGAAGCTCAGTCAAAAGAAAACAAAATGGTTTATGACGAAGGCGTGTTGGAAATCTTGCCCGACGGTTTTGGATTTTTGCGTTCCCCAGATTATAATTATTTGCCTGGTCCGGATGATATATACATCTCCCCCTCACAGATAAAGAAATTTGCATTAAGAAAAGGTGATACAGTCGCGGGATATGTGCGTCCCCCGCAAGGTCAGCAAGAGAGATATTTTGCTCTTCTGCAGGTAAAATCGATTAACGGACAAGAAAATCTTGAGGGTATAAGGGACAGAGCTCTTTTCGATAATTTAACACCTCTATATTCTAATGTAAAAATAGTTCTTGAAACGAGAAAAGAAGAAATACCTACAAGAGTTATAGATATGCTTGTTCCTATTGGCAGAGGACAGAGAGTTTTAATTAATGCTGCTCCAAGAACCGGCAAAACTGTTCTTTTACAGAAACTTGCTAACGCTATTACTGAAAATAATCCGGATATTGCGCTTATGGTTTTGTTGATAGACGAAAGACCTGAAGAAGTTACAGATATGCAGCGTTCAGTTAAGGGAGAGGTTATATCTTCAACTTTTGACGAACCGTCAGATAGACACATACAGGTTGCAGAAATGGTTATAGAAAAGGCTAAAAGAATGGTTGAGAATGGGAGACATGTTGTTGTTCTTTTAGATTCCATTACAAGACTTGCAAGAGCGTATAATACGGCAATACCTTCAAGTGGCAGAGTTCTTTCCGGTGGACTTGATTCTAACGCATTACAGAGACCGAAAAGATTTTTCGGAGCTGCAAGAAATATAGAAGAAGGCGGTAGTCTTACAATTATAGGTACTGCTCTTGTTGAAACCGGAAGCAGAATGGACGATGTTATATTCGAAGAGTTTAAAGGAACGGGAAATTGTGAAATTTATCTTGACAGAAAGCTCGCGGATAGAAGAATATTCCCGGCTATTGATCTTTTACGTTCAGGCACGAGAAAAGAAGAGCTTCTCTTAAATGAAGACGAAAAAAATAAAATGTGGATAATTAGAAAGTGGATGAACTCAATGAACTCCATAGAGGTTATGGAAGAATTGAGAAAGAGATTGCTTAACTCAAAATCGAACAAGGATTTCTTAAAGCAAATGGAACTTTTCAGCACAGAAGGACTATAATTAACGCTTTCTTCCAATCCAATCTATGCTCTTCACTATTTATTAATACTTCTTCTACACATTTTATTGTCCCGTACGTGCAACTTTCACTCAAATTGTCCCATATCTCTGATAAAGGATTGGCGGACAGAATTAAAGAAACTTACGAGCGCGTTTGAGATATGCTCGTAAGTTTCTTTTTTTTGGTACTATCAAATTCATCGCCGCCTGTATCACCACAGCCACGACCAGCCTTTTGGTTTTTTGGTAGTGGCGCTCTACTGCCCCGTCACCTTGTGGTTGCACTACGCCATCTTGTTGTGGTGGTACGCCACCTTGTGCTGGTCATTCGCCGTCTCTGTCGTCGTTGTTGGTCGATGATGATGAGGATAAACTGGATGATGAAGAACTGAAGGACGGGCTAGCGTTGGCGTTGTGTTCTTGTTCACCAAAGACTTTTTTTATGGCGAGGTTGGTTTCATCGAGTTTTTTTATTTTGTCTTTGTTGACATCAATGATTTTTTGTGCTTTTCCTTGCAGTTTTCCTCTGTCACTCTTTCGTTTTGCTTCCGCATCGGCAGCTTTTTTCTGTTGTTTCTTTAATTTTTTTTCCTCTTTGCTTGGCTCAAACGTACGCCCCACCGCCTTCTTATCCTTATGCCACTGCCACCGCTCAAAAAAGCCAAGTCCATCTGGAGTGGGGACTCTTTTGATGAGTGATGCGGCTTTCTCGTCCTCGTTCTCGCTATCCTCTTCATCCTTTAGCTTCTCTGTATTCTGTTGTTGTTGTGACTTTTTCGTGGTGTTATCTGAGACGGAGCTACCACCTTTGCCCTTTTTTATCCTTTTCTTCACGCTGGTTATGCCCTCGCCCTCTCCCTCTCCGCCCTCTCCCTCACTCTCCTTGCCCTCGCCTCCTTCCTCTTCGATTTCTTCGTCAGAGCCGAGGACTTTCTCTTCGATTTCTTTCTCTTCTTCGCCAAGTCTACTCCGGTTCGCGGAGAGAGCGGGACTGCAACTGACAGCATAGCACGTACCCAGAGTCGACAACGTCTGGGCAGATCGCCTCAGTCGGATCTCGCCGAGTGGAGATTACGCTCAGAGACCGCAGGTGCTGCAACAAGTGCTACGCGCATGGGGCAAGCAGATAGACGCGGATCTGTTCGCAGCAGGATGGAACACGCATCACAGCACATACTGTTCAACTACCAGGGACAGGAATGCTGGCCTTCTGCCTCTTCTTCACCATCCCCTTCCAATCCTTTCCCGAGTTCTGCGTCAGCTAAAACAGTAAGGAATAACAGCAGTGGTAATAGCTTTGGCATGACAAAGACAGCCATGGAGTGCATACCTGGCATCGAGGGCTATTCGTTCGCAGATCCTAGGATCGTCAGATCAAGTGCTGATACCGGGAAAGGGGGTGGCGAGGGCAAGGAGAGTGAGGGAGAGGGCGGAGAGGGAGAGGGCAAGGAGAGTGAGGGAGAAAAATGTATCTCAACCACAAAATTTCTGTTTGTAGTTGAGATACATTTTTCTCCCTCACTCTCCTTGCCCTCTCCCTCTCCGCCCTCTCCCTCACTCTCCTTGCCCTCGCCTCCTTCCTCTTCGATTTCTTCGTCAGAGCCGAGGACTTTCTCTTCGATTTCTTT
>JAIXMY010000010.1 GCA_020328045.1 Candidatus Endomicrobiellum pyrsonymphae | reverse complement strand
ATTTCTCACTCATCGCCTCAAGCGCCAACCCCTTCACATCCATCATCACATCCTTCAGCTTCTGCTCTATCGGCTTCCTCGTCGCCCTCATCTTCCACGTCACCCACACAGTCGTCCCCGCCGACAGTGTGGGTGACGTGGAAGATGAGGGCGACGAGGAAGCCGATAGAGCAGAAGCTGAAGGATGTGATGATGGATGTGAAGGGGTTGGCGCTTGAGGCGATGAGTGAGAAATGGGATGCTGAGAATAAAGAAAGAATCCGTCTGGTTGATGAGGAATTGGATGAGCAATATGGCTAAAATGGCAGGATGCTTGAGGAAAGCATGATGGTGGCGTTGAAAACAGATTTGGTGACGAATGCGTGATTCGCGTATAAAAATCTTTTTACTAGTCTGAAAAGTCTTTACACTTCGGGTTTTACATTAAAAAAAAGAAACTTACGAGCATATCTCAAACCTGCCAACAAGTTTCTTTAATCCGTCCAGCCGACCCTACTTAGGTATGCCTGTTCTCATTGATATTTCTTTTCTGTTTAGTATCTCCAAGATATTTCTTTTCTGTCCATTCGTTTCGTTAAAACTTTTTCGCTGTGAAATTGTTTTAAAAATATCTCTTTTTTCTTTGCAAATCCTGTTTCTTAAAAATCTCTAGGTTTAAATTATCGATATCTGCCAACGGCTTTTATATTTTTTAATTTACAAAAAATTACAATGTCAACGACTTAAAAGCATAAAAATCCGTGTCCGATAATATATATTATGTTAAGTACAATTGATTATTGATAAATTGTAAACAGTAAAGTTAATTGTTATGTTTTATAAAATTTATACGTATAATTATAAATAATTTTATTTATAATCATATATAACTTTAACAGTTGTTAATTATCATTCACAAAGCCGTAACAAAAGAAGAGTTATCAAATTTATTTAGAGCCGGGTGAAGCGGCAATTACTCAAAGTTGCGAACTTGTTACAACTATTGAGTTGCATATGTTGGATTTGTTGATATACAAAATACCTGCTAAAATTAATGCCAAAACTGGAAAAAATGAATACATAATTGCTGGTAGGTCGTGTCTTGCGGGCGATATTTTTGGAGAATACAAACTTGCAAACAGACTTAAAGTTGGTTCCATAATACGTTTCGCTGATGCGGCAGGATATACGATGGTTAAGAAAAATTGGTTCAATGGTCTTAAAATGCCTTCCATTGTTGTTAAGGGACTTGATGGAAAAGTGAAAATTGTAAAGAAGTTTTTGTATAATGACTTTTTAAATGATTTGTCACGAATATGGAATTTTATTATCTATAGGCATGGTAGGCAAATGATTTGTCACAAATATGGAGTTTTATCTATAGGCAGGGCAGGCAAAATACAAAGGCAATAAACATTATTTTAATACTCGGATAAAGTAATTAGACATTTTTTTGCTCTGTTATTAAGTTAATTTTCTAATGATTTGTCACAAATATGGAATTTTTATCTATAGGCAGGGCAGGCAAAATACAAAGGCAACAAACATTATTTTAATACTCGGATAAGATGATTAGACATTTTTTTGCTCTGTTATATTAAGTCAGTTTTTTATAGTTGCAATATCGCTTGCAAGTTATATTATCAAATGCAAGTTATATTATCAAAATCGATTCCCTTAGGTAGCAAAAACCCATTAGATTTAGATTAGGTTAGATTTTAGATTAGATTATCTCCTTTAAAATTCAAATAAAATTCAAAAGAATCAGAAAGTAAATTGAGTTCTTATTCCATAAACGAATATATTATCGTCCGTAACATCGTTTCCACCTTTAGGACTTGCAAGATACTGTGCAGTTGGAATAAGAGTAATACGCTCGTTTACTACAAATTTGTAATATAATTCTATCTGTATTTCAGCGCCATCTTTATAGTCTTTATGTTCTTCATCTATTTTTGTCATGACTTTCACTTTATGTTTTCTATAATCCGAAGAACCGTATATCTGTCCGATTGCAAAACCTACAACATCATTTGCTCTAGACCATGGTGAACCTTTCATCTGAGCTCCAATATTCCATGCCATGGAGAGAGGGTGAACCGTGGAGAGAACAGTATCTGCATCTGCGCTAACCAGCCACAGACCTGTTCCAACAGAGGGATCTTTGTACGAAAATCTGCCAAATATTCCAATTTCTTTATTTATTTCTTTATCTGCGCTTATACCAACGCCATAGATTCCCGATTTTTTGTTAATATTTTTAAGGGAGGAATAGTCTTCTTTGTTGTTTAACCAAGCATACACTTTATAATTATCTTTTTTGGAAGGCTTATAAGTAGCTTGCAGGATACCAACACCTTTTATATCAAAATAATCAAGGTTTGTGTTTGTAAAATAAGCGCAGGAAATATCAAGTTCATCAAGCGCCACGTAATTCAGTCTTAATGCAAGACGCGGAGGCGCTTTATCAATTACTTTGTCTCCCGAAAAAGTACCCGTTATAAACTCTTTTGCATATTTATTATTGGTAAAATATGATTTGAAGTTCAATTTTCCAACATTTGCCGTAAGTTTATTACCTAGAAAAGATTGCTCATAAGACAACTCATTAATCTTTGCAAAAACATCGTTTGCAGAATCTATGGTGTGGTCAGAATCTGAATTTACTTGCGCGTATGTTTGTAATGACCGATCTAGCCCACGACCTCTGCCGACTTTAAATTTGGCAACAATTTTTCCGTTGTTTTCGAACTCTTTTGTAAGTTTTACAGAAGTCGTATATATTGCATCGTTTAAACTATTGTTGTTTTCTTTTGTGCTGTTTGCTTTGGGCGTTCCTTGCATAACAACTGCGCCGTCCAATACAGTTTTAATTCCAAATTGTTCTGTTATACTGCCAGCCTCTGCCGCAAATAATTTGGATATTGCGCTCAATAACACAAATGCGCTGACCATTAAGACCGTCATCATTTTCTTTTTCATTGTTCCTCCTGTAGTCCATATTTTTTGATAATAAAAACAAAATTGCAACAATCATGCTTCTTAGTTCGCCAATTGTACCAAACGTATGCTATCAAAATTAGCGGCTTTTGGCAAAGCGCTCTATAAATTTTACTTTTAAAGTTTAAATAAATGTGAAAAATTTGTTTTTTAAGAAACAAAAAGATAAAATCTAAGAAGTCTTCAGATGAAAGTTGTTAATGATTTTTTTGATAGGAATACCTAGTATGGAAAGAAAATATCAAGTAATTGTTGTTGGCGCAGGACACGCCGGTTGCGAAGCCTCGTTGGCATGCGCAAGAATGGGACTTAAAACGCTTATAATTACATTAAATGTTGACTCTATAGCGAGAATGCCATGCAATCCGGCTGTAGGCGGGATTGCAAAAGGACAAATGGTAAGAGAAATAGACGCAATAGGCGGCGAAATGGGATGGGCGGCAGATCATGCCGGATTGCAATTTAAAGTTTTAAACAGCTCAAGAGGTCCTGCGGTATGGTCGCCGAGGGCCCAGTGCGACAAAGAACTTTATTCTGTTTTGATGTCAAAATCTCTGCAAAGCCAACAAAATCTTGAAATATTGCAGTCTGAAGTCACGTCTTTGATAGTCAAAAACGGTAAGATATGCGGTGTAAAAGTTCTTACCGGCGAAATAATGAACGCAGATGCCGTAGTGGTAACCACAGGAACATTTCTAAACGGAACCATACATCTTGGTAGAGCGCATTTTGACGGCGGAAGATTTAATGAAAGACCTGCTTCTTACCTTTCAAAATCTCTTTCAGAAGACTGCGGGTTAGCGCTTGGCAGATTTAAAACAACTACAACGCCTAGAATCAATTCGCTTTCCATAGATTACTCAAAAATGACAGAACAACCGGGAGACAAAGAACCGAGACCATTTTCTCATTTTACTGAAATTGAATCATGGAGAAAAAATCTAAAACAACTTTCATGCTGGCTTACTTATACAAATCCAGATACGCACAAAATAGTCAGCGATAATTTATATCTTTCTTCAATAGGTATAGGTAAAGTAAACAGTAAAAGTCCAAGATACTGTCCTGCTATAGAAGAAAAAATAGAAAGATATCCTGAAAAACCAAGCCATCACATATTTGTTGAGCCTGAAGGATACAACACAAACGAAGTGTATTTAAATGGTCTTTATACCGGTCTTCCTTTTGATATACAACAACAAATGATAAACTCAATTGCAGGTCTAGAAAATGCAAAAGTTATAAGATATGGATACGCCATAGAGTATGATTATTCAAGTCCTTTACAAATAAAAAAATCTTTAGAAACCAAAACTGTTGAAAATCTTTTCTTAGGCGGACAAATAAATGGAACTACAGGTTACGAAGAAGCAGCATCGCAGGGTTTTGTGGCAGGCGTAAATGCAGGACTTAAAATTTTGGGAAGGGACCCTCTTATACTTAGAAGAAACGAATCCTACATTGGAGTACTTATAGACGATATAACTACAAAGGGTATGGATGAACCCTATAGAATGTTTACTTCTAGAGCGGAATACAGACTTTCAATAAGAAATGATAACGCAGATTTAAGACTTATGGATATTGGATATTCAATAGGTCTTATATCAGACAAGGCATACAAAAAATTTGAACTATACAGAAGTACATTGACGGACATGTACAAAGGTGAAACAGAAAATTTGCCAAGTGACGAGGAATTATCTCCATGGTCCCTCGAAAAAGCAAACGAAGAAGTTTCAATCCATAAAAAATATGAAGGATATATTGAAATTCAAGACAAGATGGCAAACAGAATAAAGAAAAAAGAAGATTGCAGAATTCCTGAAGATTTTGATTACACTAAAGTTGATTCTTTCTCCGCAGAAACAAAGCAAAGATTCATGGAAGTTCGTCCTCAAACTATAGGGCAAGCATCAAGAATACGCGCAATTAAACCGTCTGACATTGCAATACTCACTATTTATCTTGAAAAACAAAAAAAAGAAAGGAAACAGAAAAACGATGAAAATAAAAACAGTTGATATTTTCTTCTTTACAGGTACGGGCAACACGCTTCTTGCCGCAAAAAAAATTGCAGACACGCTTGAAAGTAATAATTGCGTTGTCACTATTAATGATATGGCAAAAACTAATCCTCAAAAAATAAATTTATCAAATGTAATCGGGATAGGTTTTCCTGTGATTTGTTGGAACACATTCCCGATAGTAAAAAAATTTATAGATACTCTGCCGCAAGTAAATGGCGCTGAAATTTTCATATTTACAACCATGGGAGATTCTTCCCTTAATGCGGCTGCAAATTTTGGAGATATTCTTAAGAACAAAGGTTATGCGTTAATAGGAACTTGCGGTTTCTTAATGCCTAATAATTTTATAACTGTGCGAAAAGAAGAAAAAAATATATTAAAAAGAGAAAGAGCATATTTCAAAATGGAAAAATATGCAAAAGGTCTTGCCGATGGTACGACAAAGGCAGGCAAAACAAATTTATTTTTTAAAATGTGTTTTGCAGTATCAGGATTTATTACAGATAGATGGAATGGGAATTTGTTTCAGAGGATTGTTAAATTCCGCGTAGTTGATAGTAAATGTTCAAAATGCGGACTTTGCGTTAGGATATGTCCTGTTCAAAATATTTCAATAAAAAATAATTATCCTGTTTTTAACGGCAAGAAATGCCAAATATGTATGAGATGTATATCCTACTGTCCACAACGCGCTATCAAGTCTTTTTTAATCAATAAAACGTATGGGGCGCTAAATGACGAGGAAATAAAAAAATGGTTTTTTTAGAAATTCTTGGAATGGAAAACAAAGCCAGCTAGAAGCGCTTCGATGCTCATGTTTCTTATTTGCGTCATGGGCAATACGACGTGGATAGCGTATGGCTTGGCGCTTAACAAACCTGCAATTTATATAACGACTATAGTTATATTTATCCTCGCATCTTTTCAAATTATTCTAAAGATAAAATACGACATGCGAAATAAGGATTCTTAAAATAAACATGGAAAACGAAATATTATTTGACGAATTTCAAGATTATGTCACAAAAAATATTATTCCTTTTTTCTCGGGAGATACACGCAAAAGATTCAAAATATATTTTCACGAACTTATCAAGTGGAATAAGATGTTTAATCTTATCTCGTATAAAAATAAAGCAGATTTAATATACAGACATTTTTGCGACTCTCTTTACAGCGCTAAGGTCATAAGCGACATTGTAAATAGAAAAACTTCTTCTCTTTTAAGAGTTAGAGTTGCGGATATTGGAACCGGTTCGGGAATGCCAGGCATACCTGTAAAAATTGCGCTTCCAGATATTCAACTTACGTTAGTTGAATCAATAACAAAAAAATGTAAGTTTCTTGAAAATGTAAATGATAAACTTGGATTTGACACAGAAATACTAAACAAGCGGGTTGAAGAGCTTGGGCAGTTACCATCGTATAGACAGCAGTACGATTTTGTTTTGTCGAGAGCTGTAAGTAAATTTTCCCCTAACTTGGAAATTTCAATTCCGTTATTAAAAGTGGGAGGATATTTTATAGTCCACAAAACAAAAAACTCCGTAGAAAGCGCGGACGAAGGTCTTCCTTCCGTAGAAAATGCTCTAAAACATTTAGGCGCAAAATTTGAGAAAATAATTTCTTATAATCTGCCTAACCAAAAATTGAATTATTGTATTTTGGTTTTTAAAAAATACAAGGACACCCCTATGCAATTCCCTCGCAAAACCGGCATTCCGGAAAAAAACCCATTAAAATGAACGAAACTATTACATAAACTTTTCATATGGTTTTATGGGAACACATAATCAACGCATTCAAGCGACCATTGTTATATACTTTGATTTTTTTGCTCATGCGTTCTTTTTGTTTATAATATTATCTAATTCATTCGCAAAATCGTTTTGCAATTCTTTTTGTAAATCTTTATTATTTGTAAAAAGGTTATTAAGGGTTTCTGCCGAGATTTCAAAACCATTCGGTAACGAACCCTTAATTATATCCTTCAATAACTTTCTTAATCAATGGCATATAGTCATCACTGTGTAAAAGAAATCTTCAAAATTAAAAATATTAAAACAAAAATCTGGGATATTCTTAGGTCTTTTGTTATATTTGTCCCAATTCTTCTGTTCATTTCTTTCATATATATCTTTGTCCACCCATATGCGAAACCCATATTCATTATTTTTTTTAAACTCTTCTTTATATTTTCTCACAACATCAGCATAATGCCCACCGCCTACTGGTTTGGATACTAAGTTAATGCTTATATTTTTTTCTCTAAAGTATTTATTTAGTTCTTGTATATACGCGACTTCACTTTTGCCTTCGCAAATGATGATATATCTGCTATTTAAGTTACTCATACATATCCGTTAAATATATGAGAAAGGTATCCCTTTAAAAAAGCCTTGCAAATACAATTTTCTCAAATCAGTTGTGTTGCGAATGTTTTTAAACTCAGGAGAATCCTTGAAGTCAGAAATTCTTCTTATCGTTGATCCTTCATTAAGATTTTTGTTCACAGTAGCTACTTCTGAAAGTCTCAAGATATCCGCTTCTAAAATATAAGTACAATGAGTTGTAAAAACCAACTGAGCATTTTTTGTGTTATAATCTTTATCTTTAAAAATCTCTATGATTTTTGCAAAAACAAGAGGATGTATAGATCTATCTATTTCATCAATAATCAATACTTTCCCATCAGCTAAAACCTTCAAGATTTTATACATTAAACCAAATAAAACTTTCGTTCCACTAGACTCATCCTCAAAGAAATCAAAAATAACTTCATTATTATTAGTATCTTTGTGGTATGAATCAATCGTATTAAAGGCTATGGCACGTTCTTGAGCAATGTACCCAAGTTTTTTCTGATTTGTTTTATCTAATCTGCCTATATAATCAAGTGTTTTTTTTGATACAGGGATTTTTTTTGGGATAAGTTGAATTTTTGAAATATCTATATCAAATTTTCTGATAAAGACAGATGCTTCCTCAACAAACGTATTGTTTGTGGGTTGTAATACTTTATCTTTATCATCAATAAAGCTACCAGTTGAACCGAAAACAGATATGTTATTAACTATTTCTTTATAAATATTTGTGATATCGACGTTTAACCCTGAGTACTGCATAGCTATTATTGGCAAAAAAACTTTTTTCTGAACATAATTATTATTACCATCAGAATCTTTTCTTTGTTCAGAACATTCTGTACTTAAAATAGCAGTAATTCTATCATTGTCGTATTCCTCAGTTGAAATATTTTTAAGATTGTGTTGATGGGTAGAATTATCTATCTCGTAAACCATGCCTTTGTTTACTTTACAAAGAGTTTTTTTTATTTCGTTATTATCGTATTCCACAAAATGTATATATTTGTCTTTACCAATAAAAAATTCTATTTCAAAAATAGTCGTATTGTACTTTTTATTTAGCTTGTTAGGAAGATACAAACCATCTATTGTTGCTTTACGAATAAGTAATTTATAAGTTTGAAAAGCACGAATTATGTTTGTTTTACCGGAAGCATTGGGTCCATACATAGCCATAGATGGAATAAATCTATTTTCTTTATTAATCTCTAAAAATGGAATTTTTGGCAAAGTACAATAATTATTTGGAGCTTTCCCTTCAGCATATGAAAAATCAATCTTCATATCCAATATAGATTTATAATTCTGAATTCTAAAATAGGATAGCATTTTTATTTTTCTCTTAATATAAACTATAATTTAGCTCATTTATGATAAGTATTGTATGTATTTCAAGAACAAAAATCAATTTTGATATATACACTGAGCCATTTTGTTAACACAAAAACTTGACAAATCATATGGTTTTTATGGAAACACATAATCAACGCATTCAAGCGACCATTGTATATATAATGTTATTTAAACTTTAAAAGTAAAACTTCTAACCAATCCATCATAATTATTAAATTAAAAACAATATTTTGCAATATATTTTGCAAGCTATCACCTTTATCTCCAAAATATCTTAAAATTTTATCATCTCCGCCCACATGAGCGCACCTTGTGGAACGTAACTTCTGTAGATTTCTAAGAAAATCAATTATATCATCACGATGTGGTGCGTTCTCACTCACTAAAAACAATTCAAATTTCCCTATTCCCTTTATTTCCTTTCCCTTAAAATCTTTTTCTTGAGCATGAGTTCCTTCAAATAATTTTTTCTCGTTGAGGGAATCTATAAAAATTTTAGATAAAAAAAGTACCTGCTCGCAGAATTTTTTATTGTCATTTTCAATAGCTGATGAGTGAAAACTTTTCAGACAATGTTCGTCATTTTTGTTTAAAGGAATAAATAAATACCAGTTATATTTTTCATGCCAAGATTTATTAAATCTTTCATATTTATTTTTTAAGATAAAATCAGGGTTATCCGGTTCGGAAAACTTTTCTTCAACAAAACGACTATATCCTGAAGAACTAAATCCTCCTTTTTGGGGACGAGGAATATTATAGCTCTTCCAATGCAACTGTTCTTTGTGATGTAACAATCCAAGTTCGCGTAGACAAACAATAACATAATCTTCACAATTATTATCTACTTTAAGCATCAATCTATTATTACGCAAAATATAACCGTCTTTTACTTCGTATTTACTTGGTTCATCAAAATATTTCTGCAAAACCTCAGGTTTAAAAAAAATTTTTGCAATAGATGATACATTATCTGCGGGGTTACATGAAGATAGCTTATCCTTTCCATTTTCGTCAATATCATAAATAAATTTTTCATAATTCTTTTTTTCAATGAACTCATGTCTTTTATTTCTTTCAACTAAAACCTTGCCCCTAATTTGACTAAAAGTTCCAGCAGCTCCTGTTTCTCGATTACATACTATTGTATGATTATATATGAATTCACTACTACTGTAATCTTTACTATGGCGGCGGGAATCTTCACTTAACATTTTTTTTATACCTAACTCCGACACTGTTTTTTCACTGGTTCTTGTAAACATAAAATAGATAAACAACTGTTTTTTTCTTGCTGAAATGTAATCCTTCAAAAATTTTAACTTTATTTGTACATTTTTATTTGTAATTTTTGCAGCTTCTTCTTCATCACCATCACTACGGGAATATAAATAGGTTTTCTCTTCATCAGACTTGTGAACTTCACGCAAACTATAAAGGAATCTAAATTCTTCCGATAATTCTAACCATGAATAACGTGAAAAATATGGACTAGGTAAAATATGAACTAACGGCTCAAATCCTTTTTTCCAAGGAAATCTGACATACTTTTTACCCTGAAAACAGGGAGTGGAAGGATGTATGTCATTATCCCAATCAAAATTTTTTAATGATTCTGCCACTTTATCATCATCAACTATTGCAGGATATACGCAACCGTCATCAAAATTACCATAAACTGTTATCCAACCGCTTTCAACGAATTTTTTGACTATTTGTTTTTTGACATCTTCAAATAATAAATCCGACATAAAAACTCCTCCTTTATCAGTATAATTATTGTACATAATTTTATTACATAATCAAAAAATTTGGCGAGATTGTTATCCAACACTTTTGGATACAACCTAATCAAATCTATAATCTTTTGTTAGTACTGCGTAGAAAATAATAACTGACCCAACCAATTTTATCATTCTTTCCGGGAAGTATGCAACCTAGCGTACCCTTTGTGGTATTTCCCCTATGAAGACGCACGTCTGTAAAACCAGCCACATTTAGAAGCAATGGCAAGTCTCCATTAAGCCTGTTGCTGTGGTCGACTATTACTTTATACTTTCCTGTTGGTATAAGCATTCGTGATATTTTACTCGGCTCTAACGACGTGTCGCACAGCGATTTATTGTCTTCAACAACATTGTTATGTTCGTCATACCAGCTAAATTTGAGTCTGCCAATAATATAATTGTCCTTAAAGGCAACTCTCTTTAAAAACAATTTCATTAAAAAACATTATTATAAACTTAGTGACTTGTTACTGAGACTGATAGTCGCTGGTATTGGTTCAAGTTGTAAATTATGTTCCACGGAAATATAATTACGAACTAAATTACACCAAACTGATAAAAATTCTTTATATTGCTGATAGAGAATGCCTTGATAAGTGGAATAAATCTAACAAAGCTAGTAGCAAAGTTAACGAGGGAACAAGCTGAAAAAAATAAGTTGAAGGCTAAAGGGAATTTCCCGTCAACTCCTATTAGGACTACTCCAAAAATAAATGATTTCGCTGAACGAGTTAAGAAAGCAAAAAGTATAGAAGAATTAGACAAAATAGAGGAAGAATGGTATAATAGAAGTTTGTAACCTGTGTTGATAAAGACCTCGATATGAGCAGTCTTTACGGCAATACGTAGCAGTGGCAACAGAAGTAAAAAAATATAAAGGAGTAACAAAATGGCAGATGTATCAATAACGGACCCAAGTTACGACGAATGTTTTTTGCTTGCGGCAAAACCACATTTGCAATATTATCAGCATTGGCAGAAGAGTATGTTGCCTAAAAATCAAGATGGTCTAGTAAAGTTCATGTGGCATAAGCCACTTCCTCCAATCGAGGAACATGATTTAGTAATGCACAGGCTTGAGACATATGAAATTGAAGCAAAGCCACAAAAATTCTGTTGTGGTATTGTCACATTTTCTCTTGAGGAAACGATACTAAAGCAAAATATTGAAATTTTGGGACAACAAGTTGCTGCTCAAGCTATAAACCTTATGGCGAAAAAGATAGTAGGTGGCGGATTGTTGCGCAGGAGAGCTGATAACAATCAGGATTATCAGAAAGATTTGATTATGAATGATAACACTATTAACTCGACAACTGTAATCCAACACGACGATTTAAAAGGCACTACGAATTGGGTGGGCGCAAGAATAACATTTTTTTTACCGCTGACTGACCAATCTTATGGTGCTACAGTAAAGGTTACAGGTCAGAATCATACAGATGGGACTGTAACATTTTCCCCAACGCTTGACAAAGTCCCAGCAAATGGTACTCGCTATAGGATTGTCTCGAATAGAGATTTACTCTCTCATTCGGATGCCGGAGCGAATAAGTTGACGTCAAAAGCTCTAAGATCGGCGGTATGTGACTTGTATGCTAACCATGCTGAGCCTATGCAAGATGACAATTGGGTCTGTATAATCGATCTATACAGGAAATACGACTTTATGGACGATAAATCGTGGAATGATGTTAATACATATCAGGACAAAAAGAATATCTACAATGGTGAAATAGGGAAATGGGGGAATATTCGGTTTGTTGGAGCAACTGACGTTTATAAGGAAACTGTCGCTGGAGAATATACTGGCGATGACGATAATTCAGTCCATTTTGCCACATTGCTCGGAAGAGACGCTTATGGCGTTGTAGAGCTTGAAGGTCAAGGTCAAGGCAAGGAGATTGTTTGCGTTAAAAAAGGACAGCCTAGTCCGTCGCGTTCCGAAATAGAGTGTGACGTAATGTTTACAACAAAAATACTTAATGCTACCTTCGGCGTAAATATCGCATGTGCAGTCTCTGACTAATAATTAAAGGTTCGTAAATTAATAGGATATTATCCTATATAATATGGGCGACTGCGGAACGCTGTAGAAATATACGATTATGATACTCATGAATATAAAGATGTTTATGTCCAAAGTATAGAAGGCACAGAACTTGAAGTATATGATTATGATAGTGGCGAAACAAGAACTTTTGATATGGAATAAAGAGAAGACAAACAAATGGATTTAATACAATAGTTTTCCAATGGACGAGTAGTGATGTGGTTTGCAAAAAGGAGAGTAGCATGAAAACAGCAAACAAGGTAGTTGTGAGAAATGGACAGATAGTAGAAGCTGAATTAGTTGTACAATTTTTTTGCGACCAAAAACATAAAGAGGTTGTAGCAGAATGTCCGTCTTTGTTGATAGCGACTTCAGGCAAAGATTTATCGCATACTAAAGAAATGTTTAAAGAGGCTTGCGAACTGTGGATAGAATAAGAAAAGCGCTGAAGATAACATACGAAGAATTTGAGAAGAAATTAAAAGATTTTTAGTGAGGAACATGACGTTCATTTACAAACGAGGGAAGGTTTATTATGTTGGCTATAGGATTAGCGTTTTAGAAGATGAGAACGGAAACAAAGCAAGAAAACAGGTAGCAGAGCCTATAAGTCTTGACAAGCAAACTGTGATGTGGTGAAACGTTCATAATTAAATGGACACCGTCGTCTAAGATAAAGAAACTTGCTGAATTATAGGCTACAACAAACCATGGTGTAAAACTTCTATGAAATCATTTTTTTTGCTTGACTGTGCTGTCTGTGAAAGAACGCTATATCTTTTCTGTGGGTTTGTCAAATTTATTTTGTGTAGACATTAAACTTTATCAAATATCTCCTTCATGTCATCGGGAAGTTCAGCGGTAAAATTTATACTCTTTGACGTGCTTGGATGAGTGAAAGTTATGCTGTGAGCGTGTAGCATTTGTCTTTTATATTCTTTACTATCAATAACTTCAGGACCACCGTATTGTTGGTCGCCAATAACAGGATGGTTTATATATTTCATATGACTTCTTATTTGATGCGTTCTACCTGTAATGATTCTTACCTCTACTAAAGTATATCCGTCTTTTCTTGCAACAACATTAAATTCTGTAATAGCCATCCTTTTTGCCAAAGGATTTACAGATATAAGTTTCCTATTTTGCGGAGACCTTCCAAGCGGAGCTTCTATTCTTCCTTTATTTTCTACAACAATGCCTTTTACTGCAGCATAATACATCTTCTTAACGGCTCGTCTTTGCAGTTGTTTTGAAATACTTATTTTAGACCTTTCATTTTTTGCAAAAATAATAAGCCCTGAAGTATCTTTGTCAAGCCTGTGTACTAAATAAGGACTATATTTTCCTCCGGAGCGCGCCATTAAGGCGTTAAGCAAAGTACCTGATTCGTGTCCATACGAAGGGTGAACCACGATCCCAGCCTGTTTGTTTACAACAATTATATCATCATCTTCATACACAATATCGAGCTTTATCTTTTCAGGCTGTATTTTGAGTTTTTCTTCTTTTTTAAATTCAAACGTTATAATGTCGCCACGTTTCAATTTATAGCTTGAAAGAACGACCTTATCATTTACAAAAATTTTTTGTTTATCAATAAGCTTTTGAAAATATGAGCGGGAATAATCTTTATATACCAAAGCTAAATAAGAATCAACTCTTTCCATTTCAAACTTTTTGTATTCTATTTTTTCTCGTTCTTGCATATATACAGACTCCGATTATAAACAAAAATATAGACACAGCCTGCGACATAGATAATCCAAAATACCGAATTTCGCGATTATCTCCACGAAAAAATTCAACAATAAATCTTAAAACGGCATAACACATAAAATAAAGAGCTAAAACTGCGCCCGTTTTATGTTCTTTTTTTGAATAAAAATGTAAAAACACAAACAATACAAAATTGCCAAGAGCCTCGTAAATTTGCGTTGGGTGCAAATGCACGCCTATGACAGCTGAAGAATGCTTGTCCTCAAACACAACAGACCACGGAAGATTACTTTCCCTTCCATAGCAACATCCTGAAAAAAAACAGCCGATTCGACCTATAGCATGCCCCAAGGCTAATGCTGGAACAAAAAAATCGACAAGTTCAAATACTTGTATTTTTTTTTCTTTAGCATACATTGTTATAAAAACTAAAGCCATGAGCAACCCGCCGTAGTAAACAAGTCCGCCTTGCCATATTTTAAAAATATCTAAAGGAGCTGACATAAATTCCCGTAAATTTATAAGAACAAAAAGAAATCTTGAACCTATTATTCCAAAAACAATTATGCGTACAACCAAAGAATATAGTTCATCTTGTGAAAACATTCTTTCTTTTGATTTGTTCAACGAATGAGACAGATATAAGATAGTCGCAACAAAACCCAATGCTACGATAACCCCATAGGAAAAGATTGTGATTCCGCCAAAACTGAAGAGAATTGGATGCATTAATTATTGACCTGGTTCCTTTTGATTAACATATCCGCTAGAACAAGACACACCGATACAGAAATGCAAGAATCGGCGATATTAAACGCCGGCCATCTTAGAGAATTAATTCCAAAATCAAGAAAATCCACAACAGCTCCATGGAACAATCTGTCTATAAGATTGCCAAGTCCGCCGGCAACAATTAAACAAAAAGAATATTGTTGAAGTTTGTTAAGTTTGTTCCAATTTTTATAAAGCCACAAGGACAACCCTGACAAAAGCAAAGATACAAAAATAAAAAACAATGTATTTCTGCCCTGCCCCTGAAATACACCGAAAGCCGTTCCTGTATTACGAATATTGGTAATACTAAAGAAATCATACATGGAAACAACATTTACCGTATCCCCAAAACTCACAAAACTATTCACAAGATACTTTGTGAGCTGATCTAAAACAAGCATACTAATAGCGACAATTAACGGTTTTTTCACTTATTTAACGACCTCTTCGCATCTTGGACACAAATCATTCTTTATGCCATCTATATGTCTCCAACATCTTGCGCATTTTTTATATTCTGATTTGACAGCGTTTACAATTAATTCATCTTCTCTATCGGTAGCTTTACATTTTATGTCCCAGCTTCCCAAAGTTAAATTAACAAGTTTTAAATCTTTAAAAAATTCATTATATTTTGTTCCGTACGTTATATCCGATGAAGCTTCAAGATTAGAACCTATGATTTTATCTTGCCTTAATTTTTCATAAACAGCCGAAACTTCTCTTCTTACTTCAAGCGCCTTTTCCCATTTTTCAAGTATTTCCGTGTGAAGAATATATTTGCTGTTGATTACAGGGAATTCTGCAAGAAAAACAGACTGCGGAAATTCCGGCGACATCTTTCTTACCTCTTTCCAAGCCTCTTCCGAAGTGAACGAAAGTATTGGGGATATAAGCCTTATTATAACTGAACAAATTTCAAACATCGCTGATTGAGCGCTTATTCTTTCTTTGCTGTCTTTTTTATCGCAATACAAAGTATCTTTTAATGCGTCCAAATAAAAACCGCTCAAAAAAACCGTACAGAAATTATTTATAGCGGTAGCAGCTTTATGAAACTCGTAACTTTCATAGGCAGCCACAGTACTTGATATAAGTTGTTGGAGTCTGCTTAACGCATATCTATCTATTTCCTGCATATCTTTAAAAGATGTGGTATTTTTTAAATCAAAATCACCAACATTGCCCAGCAAAAATCTTATCGTATTTCTTATCTTTCTATAGGTATCAATTAAGCCTTTTATAATCTCGTCTGATATTCTTATGTCTTCTCTATAATCGCTTGAGGCTATCCAAAGACGAACAACATCCGCTCCATATTTGTTTATCAACTGTTCGCTTGAAATAACATTGCCAACAGACTTAGACATTTTTTTACCTTGTCCGTCAACAACAAAGCCGTGCGTCAAAACATTTTTATAAGGCGCTTTCCCCTTTAATGCGACAGATGAAATCATAGAAGTTTGAAACCAACCGCGATGCTGATCCTTACCTTCAAGATACAGATCAGCGGGAAACTCTAAATCTTTATAGTTTCCGCTTGCCAAAACCGCTTCGTGAGAAACTCCTGAATCAAACCATACGTCCAATATATCTTCTTCTTTTTTAAAGCTCGCGGCATGACATGAAGCGCATCTTGCGTTAACATCTTTTAAAAGTTCTTCCTCTGTCATTTCAAACCACGAATCAGATCCCTTTTCGCCAAACAAAGCCGATATTTGCTCTATAATTTTGATATCAAGTAATGGTTCGCCACATTCTTTACAATAGAATACTGGGATAGGAACGCCCCACAAACGCTGACGGCTCAAACACCAATCCGGACGATTTTCCAACATAGAATTTATCATATTTTCGCCATATTTTGGAATCCAATTAACATTTTTCACAGAATCCAACAGTTTTTTCTTTAAATCATCGTGTTCTATAGATAAAAACCACTGTGGAGTAGCTCTAAAAATTATAGGCTTTTTACATCTCCAACAATGCGGATATGAATGATCTAATTTTAGTCTAGCAAGAATTTTACCTTCTTTTTCAAGTTTTTCTATTATCACAGGAACTGCTTTAAAAATATTAACGTTCTCAAATTCAGGAACTTCTTTTGTAAACAACCCCCTACCGTTAACAGGAGAAACAATTTCCAAACCATATTCCAACCCCGCCTGATAATCTTCAGGACCATGTCCGGGCGCAACATGAACGATACCTGTACCATCCTCCATGCTTACAAATTTAGCGACAATACCCTGGCTCTGTCTGTTTGCAATCAACGGGTTTTGGCACTTCATGTTTACAAAATCAAGTCCTTGAGCTCCAAAAACCACATCATAATTTACAGCTTTTATTTTTTTCTTAACATTTTCAAGCAAAGCTTTTGCAACAATAAGTCTCTCTTCTCTTGCATCTTCGCACTTATAAACAGCAGCAACATATTCAGAAGCGCCATTAAACGCCAAAGCAACATTTGCAGGAAGCGTCCACGGAGTTGTTGTCCATATCAAAACAGAGAAATCTCTCAATACAGACTCTTTTGTCTTAAGAAGTACCGGAAGAGACAATATCTGAAACTTTACAAAAATAGACTCGGAAGCGTGATCCGCATACTCTACTTCAGCATCTGCCATAGCGGTTTCGCAAGTAGGACACCAGTGAACAGGCTTTTTTCTCCTATGGATAAACCCTTCTTTTACCAAACCGCCAAAAACTTTTATCACGGATGCTTCGTATTTCTTGTCAAGAGTAAGATACGGATTGTCCCAATCGGCTATAACGCCAAGTCTCTTAAATTCAACTTTTTGTATTTCAACAAACTTTTTTGCAAAATCTGCGGCTTGCCTTCTGAAAACGACATTGTTCACATTATTTTTGTCTATTTTAAGTTCTTTTAAAGCAATTTGTTCAATAGGCAAACCGTGACAATCCCAGCCGGGAGTAAATGGCGCATAGTTGCCAGACATAGAACGATACTTTACAATAAAATCTTTTAAAACTTTATTGAGACCCGTTCCTATGTGTATATGAGCGTTTGCGTACGGAGGACCATCGTGAAAAACAAATTTTTCTTTGTCTTTATTTTTTTCGCATAACTTAACATAAAGCCGCTCTTTATCCCACTCTTCAACAAAGGAAGGTTCTCTTTGGGACAAATTAGCTTTCATCTGAAAATCTGTTTTTGGGAGATTGACAGTTTTTGAATAATCTTTTCCTTCGCCCATTTTCACTTATCCTTAAAAATTATAATTTACGGAATTGTATCTAAAACTTCATCGAGAGCTTCTTCTGAACGTCCTGTAATTTCAATGGTTTTCTCTCTGCCACGTTCGCCTTTTCGTAAAAAAATCATCGATCTTTTTACATCAAAGAAATCAGATAAAAAATTACATAACTCTTCGTTTGCTTTACCTTCAACTGCAGGAGCTACAATCTTTACTCTTAGGATAGAACCAACTCTGCTCACAACTTCACTTCTCTTTGAGTTGGGTATTACTCTTACCTTAATAATCATGTCAATTCTCCCTTAAGGGTAATATTATTATTTACTTAGCTCTTTAGATCTTTCAGTCGCTTGCTCCATGGCTTTGAATACAATGTCCGAAAGATTTTGCGACTCAAAATACTTTAATGCCGCTTCTGTTGTACCGTTTGGAGATTTTACTTTTTCTTTCAACATCCTGGCAGATTCTTTTGTTATATCAAGCATTTTGCCCGATCCATATACAGTTTGAACAGCGAATGCTTTTGCAATTTCTTTACTCAAGCCAAGCTTTTCGGCAGCTTTTTGCATAAGTTCACAAAAATAAAATATATACGCGGGACCGGAACCGGACAAAGCTGTAATAACATCAAAATGTTTTTCCTCAAGAATTTCTGCTTTTCCTATAGAAGAAAATAAACTTTTTGCTTTTTGAAGTTGCTCATCCAAAACAAATCTGCCTCTGCACACAGCCGTAGAACCGGAACGCACAAGAGCCGGCGTATTTGGCATCGCCCTTACAACAGCTACCTCTTTTTGAATACTGTCTTCAATAAATCTAGTTGTTATTCCTGCCGCAATGGAAATAACAATAGCTTTTCTTTTTACAAAATTTCTTATTTCATCAAACACTTTAGGCATATTTTGAGGTTTTATTGAAAGAAAAATTATATCGGCGCCTATTATAGCTTCACCCTTATCTTCAGCAATTGAAACGCCAAATTTTTGTTGAAGATTTAATACTTTTTCTTTAACCACATCATTGCAAACAATATTTCCGGCTTTAACAAGTTTTGCTTCTAACAATCCGCTTATAATAGCTTGAGCCATATTCCCTGAACCGATAAAAAAAAGTTTTTTACTTATTTCCATAATTTCTTTCCCCAAATATTGCCGAACCAATCCTCACCATAGTGGAACCTTCTTCAACAGCAATTTTATAGTCGCCGGACATGCCCATAGACAAAACATCAAAACTCGGTTTATCAAAAGATTTTTTTATATCTTCAAATAAATTATATACTTGTTTAAAATAAGGTCTAGAATCTTCATGGTTTTGGCTGTAAGGGGTTATAATCATCAATCCTCTAACTAAAACGTTTGGAAAAGCCTGACATTGTTTGTAAAATTCTTTAACGTCTTGAGGACTGACGCCTGTTTTTGAAGGTTCAAGAGAAACTTTGACTTCTATAAGACAATGTTGTACTTTACCACTGCTTGCCGCGCAACGATTTATATCTTCGGCAAGTTTTATGCTATCCAAGGAATGTATCAAATCAAAATTTTCTACTGCTTTTTTTGCTTTATTTGACTGCAAGCGCCCTATGAAATGCTTTGTCACACCAGCAAGAGACGCGCCAAGCCGCTCAAATTTAGGCAATGCTTCCTGTATTTTACTCTCCCCTATGTGTTTTATCGCACATTTTAAAGCTTCAGAAACATCTTGACAAGAAAAAGTCTTAGTTACCGCAATAATATCAACGGCAACAGAAGCATTTTTGATTGAATTTATAGTGTCTTTAATGAATTCTATGTTTTCGCAAATATTTCTCATTTTTTTAACATGGACGTAGGCACGATTATAGCATATTTTTCGCTCAGAAAAAAACGCGCAGCATAACTTTCTTCGTTATATCTGCGCGCTTATGTACTACTTATGCAAGGCAACAACACTTACATAAAAATGGACGACGTATAATCGACTACATACATTTCTTTTTAAATTCCAAAGAATCTTTGTCTTTCTTTGGACAATCTACGATAACGTTATCCCCTTCTTTGAATTCTCCTGAAATAAGTTTTGAAGAAAGAGGATTTGATAAATATGTTTGTATTGCTCTTTTTAATGGTCTTGCGCCAAAAGCAGGATCATACCCTTTTGCAGAAATAAAATCTTTTGCTTTATCTGTCAGTTCTATATGTATTTTCCTTGCAGTAAGACGCTCTTCAAACGACTTAATTTGTATGTCTATAATTTTATTTAATTGTTGTTCGTTTAAATTTTTAAATATTATTATTTCGTCTATTCTGTTTAAAAATTCCGGTCTGAAAAAGTTATGAAGTTCTCGTACGACTTTGGTTTTCATATCTTCATAATTATCATTGCCCTGAATATATTGCGACCCTATATTTGATGTCATAATTACAACGGTATTTTTAAAATCGACTGTTCTGCCTTGTCCATCCGTAAGTCTGCCGTCATCGAGCAACTGAAGCATGACATTAAATACTTCAGGATTTGCTTTTTCAGCCTCGTCAAACAAAACAACACAGTATGGTCTTCTTCTCACAGCTTCCGTCAACTGCCCCCCTTCTTCAAAACCAACATATCCAGGAGACGCGCCTATTAAACGAGAAACACTGTGTTTTTCCATATATTCCGACATATCAATTCTTACTATATTTTTTTCATCATCAAATAGAAGCTCGGCAAGAGCTTTTGCAAGTTCAGTTTTTCCAACGCCTGTAGGTCCCAAAAATAAAAACGAGCCTATGGGGCTATTTGGATCTGAAAGACCAGAGCGTGAACGACGCACAGCGTTTGCAATTGCGGTTATAGCTTCTTCTTGACCAACAACTCTTTCATGCAGTTTATCTTCCATTTTAAGAAGTTTCTGCATTTCGCCTTCCATCATACGCGTAACTGGTATGCCAGTCCATTTACTTACAACTTCAGCAATGTCTTCTTCATCAACCTCCTCTTTTAACATCTTTTTTTCTTTTTGCAATTTAAGAAGTTTCTTGTTTTCTTCTTCAAGGTGTTTTTTCATTTGAGGGATCTTTCCGTAACGAATTTCCGCAACAGCATTTAAATCGCCAGATCTTTCTAACCTTTGTTCTTCAATTTTCGTGTTTTCAATTTCTTCTTTAAGTTGTCTTATTTCTGAAATTGACGATTTCTCTTTTTCCCAATGCGCCTTCATGTCGGCAAAATCATGCTTTAGTTTACCGATTTCTTTTTCCATATTTGCAAGACGCTCTTTTGACATGGCATCAGTCTCTTTTTTTACACCCTGCTTCTCAATTTCAAGTTGCCTCAATCTACGTTCTACAGCGTCAAGCTCAGTAGGCATAGAATCTATTTCTATTCTCAATTTGCTTGCAGACTCGTCAACCAAATCTATTGCTTTATCAGGAAGATATCTGTCGGTTATATATCTTGCGCTAAGCGTTGCCGCTGCAACTAACGCTGAATCCTTTATTTTTACGCCGTGATGCACTTCGTATTTTTCTTTTATTCCTCTTAAAATTGCAATGGTATCCTCAACGGACGGTTCACCGGCAAATACGGGCTGAAAACGTCTTTCTAAAGCCGCGTCTTTTTCAATATACTTTCTATACTCGTCAAGCGTTGTAGCTCCAACAAGTTTAAGTTCGCCGCGCGCAAGCATAGGCTTTAGCATATTGGCAGCGTCAACAGCTCCTTCGGCAGAGCCTGCGCCAACTATGGTATGCAATTCGTCAATAAAAAGAATTATTCTTCCTTGGGCAGACTGAATTTCTTTGAGAACCGCTTTAAGTCTATCCTCAAATTCCCCCCTATATTTTGCGCCGGCTATCAAAGCTCCCAAATCTAAAGCTATTACCTTTTTATCTTTTAAACTCTCAGGAATATCGCCAGAAATTATACGTTGCGCCAATCCTTCCACTATTGCAGTTTTGCCTACGCCGGGTTCGCCGATTATGACAGGATTATTTTTCGTTCTTCTTGATAAAACTTGAACACATCTGCGTATTTCTTCGTCTCTTCCTATAACGGGATCAAGTTTTATCAAGAAGAACGAAAAATAATCCTGTCATAATCGGCGAACCCGGCGTAGGCAAAACTGCAATAGTGGAAGGATTGGCGCAACGTATAATTTCTGGCGATA
>JAIXMY010000068.1 GCA_020328045.1 Candidatus Endomicrobiellum pyrsonymphae | reverse complement strand
CAGAAACAAGCTGCCCTGATGCAAGAAGTTTACTTATAACTTCATTTGATTCTTTTGCTTCTCTAAACATATCGCCCGGTGATAAATGTACTATGCCAAACTTTTTTACAATTCTTTTAGCCTGCGTGCCTTTCCCTGCTCCAGGAGACCCCATAAGTATATAATTCATTGTTGCACCACTGTTATTTTATCTTGTGTTAATTTTGCGCCAACTTTTACGCATAAACACAAAACAAAACTAAGCAGAACAACAATACTTACTGCATTACTATATTATTATTCGGGAATACTCGTCAAATTTTCAGATTAAATCGTTTTTGACTTTTTGTATAGAGTCATTTCTATATTCTCTAATGTTCTACCGCGAGTTTCAAAAACTTTATATTTTATAAATAAAATCGACACTACCGCCATGACCGCGTAAAACATAAATAAAGGCGCCACCATACTTTTCAAAGGAACCCGGAAACGATAATGTAACTATCAAGTTTGTTAATCAATTTGCGACACTACTTTACTTACACCTGCGCCAAACTCCCTTACTCTTAAAGGGAACATTTCACCTGTCATTATCCACATTGTAGGTCCCCTGTTAAGGGCAAAGAGAAAATATATGCACATAGACAACACAAGGTAACATTCCTCAAAATAGCGCTCGTCGAAAAATGAAAAGATGATGAAAAAGACAATAATACCAAAGAGATTGCTATTCCAACGCTTCCGACGGTAAGCATCTTCTTGCGATCAAATTTATCCATAACAAATAAAGCAAGAACGGTAGCAAGAACATTTAGAATACCTACACCGATAGTGCTTAACATTGCCGATGAAGTCCCAAGTCAGATAGAGATAAAAATAGTTGAAGCGTAATAAATTACTGTATTAATACCTATTAATCGCTGCAACACGGCAAGACCCACGCCTATGACCAATGCGGGTCCTTACCCATTTTTGCATTAATTCTTTTAAGCCGCTTCTTTCTTTGTCATTTGCGTTTTTAATTTCAGAGAGTTCTTGAGCAATTTCAGCAGCAGTGCCTTGATTTCCTAAAAAATTCAAAATCTCCACTGCGTTTTTTTCTTTACCTTTGCTGACAAGCCATCTCGGATTTTCAGGCAAATATAAAGCTCTACAAAACAATATCCCTGAAGGGGATTACGGCAAAGCCCAGCATTACGCACCATCCGTCCCGCAAAACACTTAAAGGACATATCACAACTAGATATGCCGACAAAACACCAAGCGTAACCATCAACTGATTCAATGTTGATAGCATACCGCGAGATTTCACAGGAGTCATTTCTGCCAAGTATAAGGCACCAATGTAGATGCTCCTCCAACAGCAGTTCTTAAAAATATTCTTGCCAGCGTCAAAGTAACTGCATTTCCAGCACACACCGATGACAAAGATCCTGCAGTAAATATCAACGCGACTGTCAACACCATTTTTCTACGTCCGTATCTACCTAATAAAGGCCTGATAACTGCAACGCCTACTATGCACCAAGTAGTATAGCGCTTACAACAACCCCTTGTTCAAAAGAAGTTAAAACCATATCATTTTTAATGAATACTATCGCTCCGGATACAACGCCGATATCGTAACCAAAAAGAAGTCAGTTTAAAGCACCAAAAAATAAATAACACCTCTGTTAATCTTTTTCATAAATCTTCCTTAGTAGTTTAATTTGCATCAAACAACGCACTGCAACTTCAATATTCTAACTGTTCAAAATAGTTAAATAACTCTTGATGATTACTAAATATTTCATCTGCTTCTACAAGATTTTCTCTAGATAAACTTGTGGCTACCGCACAACAAAACATTTTTGCCGCTTTAGCCGCTTTTACACCATAAGGAGCATTTTCCACAACCATGCAATCTTCGGGTAAAACATTTAAGTTTTTTGCTGCAGTTAAATATGATTCGGGATTAGGTTTTGCTTTCTTTACCATATCTACAGCAACAACGGTATCAAATAAATTGTATAACTCTCCTGGAAGAATGCACTTTGCTTCCATTGAGCCAGATCCGGTAACAAGACCAACTAAAATTCCTTGATTTTTCAACGACTTTATGAATTCAGAAACGCCCGTAAAAATAAATCTTTTAAAATATTTTTTAAATATTTTCTCTTTTTCATGGACTACTTTGTTCATTATTTCGGATTGCAATGACATGCCAGACTGTTTAAGTGCAAGTTTTATTACTTCGTCCCACTTTGCACCTTCCATCTCAAAAATAAGCGAGGGAACGATGCACACATCATATTGTCTTAAAACTTCAAACCAAGAAATAAAATGATACGGCATTGAATCCACCACCACTCCGTCCATGTCAAAAAACACTGCTTTGTAACACTTATTTGAAGACATTTACTTTTCCACCTTTCTGCTTTAATTGCAATAAAAATAATTACCAAACTCCGCGCACAACCATAAAACAATCGCGATCTGTAATTTTTATTCCTGCATTTTTTGCTTTTTTTGCCACTGTTTCCAACATAGAACCGGGCGGCATCCAAACTTCTTTTATGCTAAGTGCTATAGCGTCGCCAACAGCTTGATCCGTGCCAACAGGAGGAATCACTGTTAAACCTATATCCGGCTTGGTTGGTAAATTTTTTAATGATTTATACACCGTTTATCCTGCAACATTGCCACCACGTACTCCCACAGCAACAGCTTTAAAACCTGCGCCAAGTAAATCTGTAAAAATCTTACATCCAAATTTATCGGGATTTTCTGAAACACCAACTACAGCAATGAGCTTATTTTCATCCACAAACAATACCCTCCTTATAGCCAAACAACTTTATTACACACCTCTGCTATTACGACACTGCCACAAAGATACCGCAACAACTTACGGCAATTAATAATGCCAAAAACAATAAAATATGCATAAATCAACCTTATTTTTTCTCACACATTGTTTTCTTCCTCATGGTTCGAAAGAGAATTACTACAGCGTTTTTATTCTTTCTTCTGTTTCTGTTTCTGTTTCTGTTTCTGTTTCTGTATCTACCTGATATTATTTCTCACTGTCTTGTTTAAATGATATAACAGGTTTCGTATTCAATTTCTAACGCTTTCTTCTGACAGTTTTCTTTCTGCTCTGAGAGCTGCACACAAACATACGCCGTCACCAACGCTAAAACCGGCAAAGTAAATACTATACCTACTATCAAAATCATTTCAATGTAATTCATTAGAGCAAGCAACACCAACATAAAAATAAACTTACACATATTATTTGTCTTTGAGTATTTTTGAACTGTTTTTAAAGGAATTTAAGTTGATATACGCAGACACTATCTGAATCAAAATAATAAAAACCATAGTTATAATCGATACAATCAGCGCATCTCCTACATTACAGCCAAATGCTCGAAACGAAGACCTAAAAGCTTCTTTGATAAAAAACTTAACGATTTTTTTCCATGTATTTTTATTGTGCTTTCGCAGCATCGTTTATACATTTATTTTTACTCGATTCTTATCGTTTTCATCGGAATTATCTACACTGTCAATTTCATGATAAAAAGATACAAAGGTATCACTAACACTGTCAATATTATCAAACAACTTTCGACAGTATATGTGTGCCTTTTGTTTTCTCACACTGTACGTCTATTGCAAACATAATGCAAGCATCTGTAATTGGTTGGCGAATTTAAATTGTTAATGCAACAGTAGAATTAAAAACGTCCTGAAGCGTAGAATAATTTAAACATTTTCTTGATCTGCTATTAAGCCAATTTTCTATAGTTGTAATATCACTTGCAAGTATACTGTCAGAATCGGTTCCCTTGGGCAAAAACTACCTGATAAGATCGTTAGCGTTTTCAACGCTACGAACAAACGGATAAGACTGACAAAAATAAGACTTTGTCTTTAAGATTTCGCAGGTATTTTCACCCTGTTTTGCCTCCTGTCTATCATGCTCTAGTTTGTAGTAGTTGCCTTCCTTTGTTTGTTGGACTTCTCGCTAAATAATTTATCAAATGGGGCGCTGATACAAACATCCACTTGTGTTGTATATTGACTCATGACTTATTGTTGGTAATTGCGAGTCTTCTTTAGCTATCCTGCCAGTTACTAGTTCCGGAGACCAATATTTAATTATTTTCTTTTCCTTAACACATAATTCTCTAGTACAAACTTCTTATGGCTTTCTTTTTGTTTGTCTTGCGCACGCCTTTGCGCTTTGTTCGGACAATATTTTTCTTTCCAAAATTACGCTTGATTTCTCAACTTATTGTACTTGACTTGGACTACGCCAAAATTCTTTCCCTATTTTTCGCATGCTACTCTGTCGTATTTTACCTTTAAGGCAATTTGAGCAACTGAAAGAACAAACCCAACCGTGTTTGATACATAAATAGGCGGTCTGCCAATCATTATACCATAGGTTATCCATGACAAAGCGGTTATCGCGGCAATAATAAACATTTGGATTGAAACACTTTTTGCGGATTTTGTTTTCCATGTTTTATAAACCTGCGGAACATAAGTTGCTGCAGAAAAACAACCGGCAAGAAAACCTATCACTGACCAAACCATTTTTTTATCTCCCTATTAGTTAATATTTTGTATGTTTTTCCCATAAGGAAAAATACTACTACACGTGATGGACAATAAAATATATACACCTCTCTCTTCCGCCAAAAACAGGATACTCATTCTGATCATCCTATTTTTAACAGGGCATAACTTACTTTTTATTTGCTCTGTCGTATTTTACTTTTAAAATGATTTGGCTAACCGAAAGAAGAAACACAATTGTGTTTACTGTATAAACAATCGGGTCGTTGATCCCTATGCCGTAAATTGACCACAATGAAGCATTTGTTGTGGAAATAATAAACATTTGAATTGAAACATCGCCCGCGGATTTTGTTTTCCATGTTTTACAAACCTGTGGGACAAAAGTTACTGCGTTAAAAAAAGCAGCAATACAACCTACGATTTGTGAAAGAACCATTTTTTTATCTCCTCACTAATTAATGCTCTGTACGCTTTTCCCACAGAAAAAAATCTTATCGTATGTGATGAACAAGATACACACCACATACACAGCTAGCATCTTTTTCCATCAAAAACAGCACACCCAACCTCGAGCATAGTATTTTAACAAGCTACAACTTAATACAAAGTTTGTATTTTGCACACCAGCCTTATTATATCAAATTTAACAATATTTCTGAATCATACGCAGAAAAGAAGCGCTAAAACCGTTATGATTCTGTTTTTACTTATCATAAACAGTATCCTATAAACTATTTTTTATTATTTTGGGAATACATTCTTCTATACCAATCGCCATAATGTGTACACCATCCGCAAAAGACCGTAGATCTCTAATAATTTCGGAACATATTTTTATGCCTTCTTCCAATGGATTCGAAGCAAAATTGATTCTATCTTGTATTTTCTGCGGAATATTTACACCCGGCAAATCCTGCATAAACCGCATAAATTGAGACGATTTAATGAGAATTATTCCAGGCAGCGTTTTTATTTTTAAATGTTTTATTTTAGCGAAAAACTCTTTATACTGCTGCACATCAAAAATCGCCTGCGTTTGAAAAAATTCTGCTCCTGCTTTTATTTTTTTTTCAAACATTAAAGTCTGCAAATCGCTAGGCTGCGCAGATGGATTTACAACTGCCCCCACACAAAATTTTGGATTGCCAAATAATTTTTTACCTGCCAAATCAACACCTGTTTCTAGAAGTCTTGCAGTTCTTATAAGGTGTATAGTGTCTAAATCATATACCGCTTTTGCTGTAGGATACTCTCCTGTTTTAGGATGATCTCCACTCAAAAACAAAATGTTTTCTATACCTAAAATATTTGCGCTCAACATTTCAGATTGCAAAGCAATTCTATTTTTATCCCTTGCTGTAATCTGCACAACAGGTTCTATCCCGCGATCAACTAATACCTTACTCATCGCAAGAGACCCTGCTCTCATAGATGCTCTCTGATTATCTGTAACATTTACCGCGTCAAGACCAGCAAGGCAGTCCGCCCTGCGTAAAAAAGAACAGATATTCACTCCCTTTGGAGGAAACAGCTCTGCCGTTATTAAAAACTTATCTGATTTTATTTTTTCTTTAAATTTCAAAATCCCGTTATCCTTTGAAAAAACAGCTTCCGTACAGCGCAAGCAACACAGTCTTTACACAACAAACTTTTAAATTTACACAAATTGTTTCTTTGGCGCTATATATTGATTAACAAATTTTTCAAGAGTATCACTTTCTTTTAATTTTTTATAAACCAATACCCATACACAATCTTTCGTATAATCTGTCTCGCACTTACCATCAACGAAACTTCCACAAGGTCCGTTAACAAACCCTTTGGCACAATCCATCTTTGGACATTCTTTCTGCAAAATTTCTTTATTATGTTTTTTTTCTTTCATTGTTTCTTCCTAGCAAAAAACAAATATTATTGAATCAAAAGTTTTTAAATCAACAGACATAGATTCAGACTTTTTATATTTTTTCCATAAAACACTGCGGGAATTTTTCCGCCTTTCCTCAAAGCTGACAAAATTCCTTTTGATTCTAATTTTCTTGATTCAACATCTAAAGTTACTTCCTTCATTTAATCCCCCATTGCTATTATAAAATCACAATATT
>JAIXMY010000117.1 GCA_020328045.1 Candidatus Endomicrobiellum pyrsonymphae | reverse complement strand
AAAAAACAACTTTTCCATCTGCTGTAACGTTTATTGGCGTATATAAGGCATTTGCAATATCAAGACCGGGGTGAAAGTCTTTTATGCGAAAAATAGGGTGTTTTCTAAAGCCGTAATCAGAAGAGATGTATCCCTCGCAAGGCCAACCGCATGGTGTTGCCATAAAAAGCGACTTTTGCTTACAGATGTGAGACACTATTTCATCATAACTTTGATTCATAAACTTATACTGCTCATATATGGCATCACTCTGCTGCGAAAGATCTGAATAGTTCATCAATTTATCAAGACTTCCTGAAAGAATCGCCGTAAATGTATTTGTTTGAGCAGGCGTAGGTCCGCCTTTACCGAGATTTCGCCCAAGACCTTCTGTTATTATGGATTTTTTTACATCCAATGCAAGCAACGAACGAATTTTTTCATCGTTAATCTGTATTTTTTCGAGTATATTTTTTGTTTTTGCAAGTTGATTTGCGAAGAAGAGCAATCTAATCTGCATTATTTTATTGTCCGTCTTTGCTTTGATATAATCAAAGTGTTTGCTTGCAAGATACCCCGCCCAAAGGGTTATGGCTGTCCATGAAACAACCAGCACGCATACCAGAAAAAGAGAAATACTGATTTTGAAAGGACCTTTTTTGCCATGAGGAACAAAAAGTATAGTAATTCTTCTTTTTAGCTTATCGCTTATTGTGCGAAATATTTTCATAAGATTAATGGTATCATATATGGGAATTTTATGTCAACATTGTACTTTTGTCAGACAAAAATGTAGGAAGAAGCGTTTAATTGACAGAAATGCTTTTTTTATTATAGAATCAACTCAGTTGTAGTTAACTAACTTTATATTGATGCAATAGCGTTGCTTAAACTTACCAAAAATAGGATTAGCGCAAAAATAGTGCGTTGCGTCTGTTTTTAAGCTAGCGCAATGCCTCAATGTAAAGTTAGTTGGCTGTAGATGCCGACGTAGCTCAGTTGGTAGAGCAGCGGTTTTGTAAACCGCAGGTCGTAGGTTCAAGTCCTATCGTCGGCTATTTCTACACAAAACGAAGAGTTCGTCTAAAACTTAAGATTGGAGTATCTAAAACGCTCTATAAAAACATAACTCGTTAGCAAAACAATCACAAATCATTTTAACGTATTTTCTATACTCCTACCAAAACTCCGCTTGTGCTTTTAACCTCGTTAATATTTTTGCATTTTGTGATTAAAATGCAAACTACGTACTTAAAATCCGATTCCGTCATACACAATTTTACTGCATAATCAAACTAAAAAAATGTTATTTAAACTTTAAAAGTAAAGCTTGTTTGACTTGGTTTGAAAGAGAGGGATTGATTTTTCTTTTTGTTTTTGGTATTGGTTGGTGTAATTAAACATTTGAATTTATGCTTAAAAA
>JAIXMY010000067.1 GCA_020328045.1 Candidatus Endomicrobiellum pyrsonymphae | reverse complement strand
AATTGATTCTGTAATCCCTTTAATTGCCTCATAAGTAGGAATTTGATACGAACATTTTTCTCCGCCCAATTTTGTAATCGGATCAGTAAATAACGCAAATTTTCCCCACACTTTAAACTCTACTGTGTTTTTCGGAGTATTAAACACATATGCCTCCTTTATCTAATGTTGCTGTTTGACTGTAAATATTTTAGCATTTTTATAATGTATTAAACACATATGCCGCCTTTATCCAATGTTGCTTCCTCCGTAATGCCAAAATTTTTATCATAATAACAATCGCTCATGCTCCAAATATCTAAATCCTCATTTATTGTATTTATTGATTTTATTGCTCTCAGATTTTCAAATTGATTTGGATAGATATTAACGCTATATTTATGAAGTTTCTTTATAAGTTTATATCTTTCTCTAAAAACAAAAGAGCTCTTTATTTTATCAATAATTTTACGAACTTGTTTTATTTCAATGCAGACAGGACTTGCAATATCATCTATAACTTTAAAATTATTTGAAGCCGCTTTAAAAGATTGCTTAAGTGTAAGATGATCACATTTATTATCGTCTTTATATTTACAGTTTTCAGATAATAAATCCAATTCAGTATTTCCATCACAGATCAGATATTGCATTTTTTTTCGCTGTTCTTTTTGATAAAAGAAATCATCATAATAATCTTTGATTATTTTATTGTCTAACAAATCCGCATTAGGATACCTTCTTAAAATAATTTTAGCAGTTTTTCGTCCTTCTTCAATATATTCTAACTTGCCTAAATTTTCATTAAAATTACAAACGTATAGCTTTCCTTTTTTATTACTCCCATCATCAGTTTTTAAAGTTCCATTTCTATTAATTCTTCCAGCCGCTTGAATTATAGAATCCAATCCTGCTAATGCTCGAATACCGCAATTAAAATCAACATCTATACCGGCTTCTATAACTTGCGTGGAAACAACTACAATTTTTTCTTTCCTATTTAATTTTCTTTTTATTTTTCTTAAAACAACCTTTCTGTGAACGGGCATCATTCTCGCGCTAAGATGATAAACCTCATAATCCCCTTTGTTTTTTACAATCTCAAAAATTTCTTTTGCAGATTTTGTTGTATTACAAATTACTAGGCAGTTCTCATTATCATTAACAAATTCTATAGCTTTTGAAGCTATTTCTTCGCTTGTATAAGCAACATCTTTTATTTCAGGTTTAATTTCTACTCGTTTCAAACTATCAAACATACAATTTCTATTCCGAACAATATTTGATTCTTCAGAAAGTTTTAAACAACCTTTTTCTTTATCTACTTTATCTAACAACGGTTGTGTTGCAGTACATAAAACAACAGTAGTATTACAAAAATCAACTAAATAATTTATCGCATTGTTAAATAAATGAACGCATTTTATTGGAAGCGCTTGTACCTCATCAAAAATAATTATTGAATTTGCCAATTGATGAAATTTCCTCGTGTCGGTAGTTCTGCGTCCAAACAGAATCTCTAAAATCTGTACATTCGTCGTAAATATAATAGGAACGTCCCAACTTTGCATATAAAGTTCAGTTTGATTAAATTCTTCTTTAGTACCATTTGATGTTTGAGATATATTAGAATGATGTTCTAATACCATTTTCCCTTTGAGCCTAGTGGCTACAATATCAGATTTATCTGTTTCAACTATTTTTCTTATTGTACTAGCATTTTGTTCAATTATTGTGGTAAAAGGAATACAGTAAATTATTCTATCAGCGCCATGCCTCTTTGCCATCTCAACGGCAAATCTAAAACTTGCAAGAGTTTTTCCACCACCTGTGGGCACTTCAAGTTTATAACATCCTTTTCGACGTGTTTGTCCGGCACGAGCACAATCATCAGAAATCTGTCTTCTTATTTCTTTTATATTTTCTGAAGATTTATTTTCATCATTAAGTCTATTTATTTCTTTTTCTAATTTTTCTGAAATTATATTCCAATTTACAGGCTTATTTTTAACTTTCGTTCCGCGTTCAAAATCTGCGCTGTTTGTATGATCTCCGTCTATAAGGCAACTTAACAAAAATCTTGCAATCATTCCATATGAAAACGTTGTATATATCTTCTTATTTTCAGAAGTTTTATCTATTTTGTTTTTGATTTGTTCAATTTCAGATAACAAATTGTTATTGGTAGCATTATTTATTTTATCCACAATGTCTTTCTCTATGTTTTTCTTTACATCCTCTATCGAGACAGTTTCTTTATAATAATATTTTTTGCTCAATCTTTTACTGAAATTGTCCTTTCCGCGTATATCAATCATATCAATCAGCCCAGAATGATGAGAAACACAACAAAGTTCAATTAGTTCAGATAAAAAATCTTTTAATTTATTGTCCTGTATTAACACTTTAATAAGCTTATTGAAATATTGAGCGCCAGCAGTAGAATGATCTATATCCCCTCTGCGAATATCGTTTCTTTTTTTTAATAAATAGTCTTGGTATAGTTTTGAATATTTTCCTAAATCATGCAACAATCCTAAACAATACCCTACATCTCCCATTCCGATTTTTGAGGCGTTCCTTTGAGACATCTCGGCAACTTCGGTTAAATGGGTCTTCAATTCTTGTTTTCGTTTTTTATCATCTTTAGATAAATGAGCATAAAACAGTGGCGCTTGATTTTCAGAAACCATAATCTTTCTCCTCTTTTATTTTATTATATAAAAAAACAATTTCATATCATAATCTATAACGGATGATAAGATTGCTACTTACTTCAAAAACTCAGAAGTAGTATATGCTACATATCTTGCAGCTTTTGGTAAAGTTGTTTCGTCGATATTGAAATTACTGTGGTACCAAATATCCAAGATAAAAAACAAATTTAGGACAATTCTAACGCTAGTCGCGCCCGTTATGGACGCGACATCAGCTCTACAAAGTGACAAAAACAACACATTAACTATTTCAATTCACGTACCTTACATTTTTTATAAAGTACGACTCTTCATTTATACCATCATTACTCTTCTCTTATTTTTATGTTTAAAGTATTTTAATTCACCAATCAGCCTTTCAATCTTTGTGCAAAAGTTCAAATACTGCACATTTTTCCGCTTAGAATTAAGTCTATAGAAAGATACGACAAAACCGCAAAATGATTTTATATACAGAAATGACCATTCTACTAAAAACTTATCATTGTTTTAATCCGTTTGTCTTTATTTGACAAAAGTCAAATATGTTGTGAATTTTCACACAACATTGACATTGTAGTACATTTGTATTATACTAGTAGCGGGCGAAGGTAATTTCCTTAAAAACGGGGCTCCGAACGGTTCCTCAAGGTTTAAACCTAAAGTATTTTTAAGGTTCTTCGCTTTCTTATTTTTATCCAAATAGTGACGATTCCTCAGCTATCAAATTTTTGATAATATTGTAGTAGAAATTCTCACCGTATTCATATTTCCTGAACAATGCCCAAGATACAAAATCTACCGCTTGCAATCCCTTAACAGAATGTGGGGGTTTTATGCCTACCTCGATTTTTAATTTATGATTTGATAACGCTTCAGTTTCTAAATAATTTTTAAAATTTGTGTTCAAAAATTTATTTGTTTCTCTGCGTGAAGCCATAAACTTAACAACCTCATCTAAAGGCAATATTTTTTTATTTATAATTCTATCTAGGAGTATATTGGTTACATAATTATACAATATCGTTTTTTCATCTTGTAATCTGGTGAAAACTTTCTTTTTGCTTAAAATTATAGACATTACGCTTATATTTTTATCCTTTAATTCAGTTAACAATTTTATTTTTGTCTTGTTATCTTCTTTACTACAATGTAGTATCCCATGATGAGTCAGCCTCTTACTTTTAGGAATTGATTTAAATGTTTTACTGACAACTTTGTTAACGATATTATCATTCTTTGCCATTAGAAATGTAACAACAAAATTTTTAGAAGTTTTTGATTTTGTAAAATCAAATCCTAAACAACCGCTTTCGTCCATAAAAATATAAGCCATTTATTTTTCAATTTTAGAATTATTTCAGTAAACTACACATTAACTGAACCTATATCTAATTTATACAAAATCCAAAGCCTAATGTCAAGCTCACCCTGTGGATACTGTGGATATATATAGTTTACCAAACTACTCCAAGTATTTTATATTCATTTCAAAAACTCAGAGATGGTGTGTGATACATATTTTGCAGCTTTTGGTAAAGTTGTTTCGTCGATGTTGAAATTACTGTGGTGCCAAGGGTATGATGTGTTTTTGTTTTTTGAAGTTCCTATGTAAATAAAATTACCCGGAATAACGCGTAAATATTCCGAAAAATCTTCGCCGCCCATAGATGGATTATCTAATATTTCTACATTGTTTTCACCGTAAAATTCTTTTGCTGTTTTAACGCAGGCTTCTGTGATTTCATGCGTATTAATAAGGGGATCTCCTGTCGCATTATATTCAGCAACACATTTAACGTCATAAAATATTTCTATTCCTTTCAGTTTCTTTAAAATACTAGTCTTTATTAGATTTCTTGTTTTGTTGTTAAGAGTTCTCACCGTACCTTCTAATGTTACTTCCTTGCAAATTATATTGCATGCGTCTCCGCCGGAAATCTTTCCAAATGTTATAACTGCGCGCTCTAGAGGATCAAGTTCTCTTGAAATAATACTTTGAACCATACTAATAAATGCCGATGCTGCAACCATTGCGTCTTTCCCTTGATGAGGATACGCGCCATGCGCTATTTTGCCAGTAATTTTTATTTTTAATTTATCGACAGCTGCCATCATCGCGCCGTATTTAAAACCTATTTTTCCTGATTTAAGATAGGGACTAACATGCGCGCCTAAAATAAAGTCTATATCGTCAGGATTTTTTAAAGCCCCACATTTAATCATCAGTTTTGCGCCATTAGCAGTTTCCTCATTTGGTTGAAAAATAAATCTAACACTACCTTTTAATTCATTTTTTTTCTGTTGCAAAAGTTTTGCCGCGCCAAGCATTATTGCAACGTGAGCATCATGCCCGCAAGCATGCATAATCCCTGTTTTTATTGATTTATATTCGATATCATTATTTTCGCAAATAGGCAACGCATCCATATCCGCTCTTAAGAGTATTGTTTTTCCAGACTTCGAGCCTTTGATAACGCCTATCACACCTGTTTTACCTACGCGTTTATACGGTATTTTTAGTTCTTCGAGTTTTGATTCAATAAATTTCGCAGTATTATACTCATCACCACCAAGTTCAGGATTTTTGTGGATATGTCTTCGTATTTCTACAATTTCTTGATCTAAAGTCATTTTATATATCTCCTAAAATTAATTCATTTAATAGATGATATTTGTTTAATTACGTAACAAATATTTTCTGCAATATCGCTTGAAATAACGCCTGTTTGACCCTTATCTTTTTCAGCAAGTTCGCCCGCAAGTCCATGAACAAAAACTGCAAATTTTGCCGCTTCAAAAATATCGTCTGTAATATTTACAAAAGAAGCTATAATGCCACTTAAAACATCGCCGCTTCCAGCAGTTGCCATAGCAGGCGTGCCGGTATTATTTGTATATATCTTTTTACCAGAAACTATAAGCGTATTATTGCCCTTTAAAATACACATTAAAGAGTTTTTCTTTGAAAATTCTGAAACCATTTTTTCTCTATTGTTTTTTATTAAATCACTTTTTATATTTAAAAGTTTAGACAGTTCGCCTAAATGCGGCGTTACTATAAGTTTAGCTTTTATATTCTTTAGTTCATCTGAAACGCCATTAAAACAGGCAAGTCCCGAAGCATCTAAAACAACGGCGATATCTATTGAAGAAAGAATTTGTTTAATAAACTTACGCAAAGCAACGCTATTGTTCGCTTTTAATCCAGGACCTATTACAACTGATGAAACTTTTCTAGTCTTTATAAAATCAATGATATCAGATGATGTTTCATATACATAAAACATTATTTCCGGTTTTGAAATCGCGGAAACTTGGTTTAAAAATTCATCTTTAACAGCGTAAGTTACAAGACCGGCGCCTGAGCGCAATGCCCCTAAACATGATAATATGCCTGATCCTGGCATAGTTTTAGAACCTGCTATTACCAAAACATGACCATAGTCATATTTATGACTGTCAGGTTTTCTTTTTAACTTTGAAATAAAATTTTTAATTTCTCGTTCTTCCATAAAATATTCTAAAATACTATTGCGACAGCTACTACACACTTATCCGTATGAGATAAAGATACGTCCATTTTTTGATATTTTTTGTTTTTAATATAGACCTGCGGTTTTCCACATTTAGTATTTTGAATAGAAACATCCGTGGCGATAAGTTTTTTATTTTTAGAACTTAAAGCCTTCCAAACAGCTTCTTTAGCTGCAAAACGAGCCGCCAAATGCTGCGCCACATTTTTTTTAGATAGGGAATAAAGTATTTCTTCTTTTGAGAAAATACGCTCCAGATATTTTTTATCTTTCAAATATTTATTAAATCTTTTAACTTCCTCGATATCAATACCTATATTCATTCAAACTCCCATACGTCTTTGTCGCCGTATTGAGCGCAGCAAAATATCCAATCTAGAAGAACATATCTTTTTCACTTAGTTCATGATTACGCTTGAGAATTCAGACGACACTTCAAATAATATTGCGCGAAGAGTTTTGAGTTTAAGCGCCGCTTGCGACAGCGAAGTTTGCTGAAGTACACAAATGAACCGGCGCGTAAGGAAGCTTAAACTCAAAAGACTAAACGCAATTATTCTACAGTGACGGATTTTGCCAAATTTCTTGGCTGATCCACATCGCAACCCAACAACACCGCAATAT
>JAIXMY010000009.1 GCA_020328045.1 Candidatus Endomicrobiellum pyrsonymphae | reverse complement strand
GTTAATCCCGGTTCTTCCGCCGACAACCAAAATTAAATCACCGGGATTAACTTTTTTCTCTATTTTATTCCTAGGTATTATTCCCATTGTTCCACAATAAACAAGCGGATTTGCCATATAACCGTCGTCAAAACAAACGCCTCCGTTTACAGTTGGAATTCCCATCCTATTGCCATAATCTCTAACGCCTGAAACAACGCCTTTTGCTAGTCTTTTAGGATGGTGCATTCCTTCTGGAATCTTTGAAGCTTTTGTATTTGGATTGCCTAAACAAAATACATCTGTGTTGGCTAACGGCTTTGCGCCGAGACCTACGCCCAAAATATCTCTTATGACACCACCTATACCTGTTGCTGAACCGCCATACGGTTCAAGAGCGGATGGATGGTTATGCGTTTCTACTTTAAAGGCTACGCCGTTTTTAGAATCAAACTCGATAACACCGGCATTATCTTTAAAGACAGACAAACACCATTTTTTATTTAGTTCAACAGTTGCTTTAAAAATAGTTTCCTTTAAAAGATTATTGTATATTCTTTTCGTTTTTTTATTGCCTGATTCTTCCGTATATTCTATTATTCCAGTTAATGTCTTGTGTTTACAGTGTTCGCTCCATGTTTGAGCTATAGTTTCTATTTCAACATCCGTAGGATTTCTTTGAAGTTTTTTGAAGTAATTCTGCATCGCCCGCATTTCTGCAAGCGACAATGAAAGAACATTCTTACTGCTTAACTCAATCAGTTGCTTATCAGACAAACTTAAGATTTCAATGATTTTACAATTAGTTGTACATTTCATATTGTTTTATACTCTTGAACCAATGTATTGGCTAACAATTTAGTTGCTATTTTATCTAAAACTACTTGTGTAGCTTTACCGTTCATATAGTATTTATGCCCCGTTTTAACTTTAACTTCTTTTGCAATTCCCAAATCTTTTACAGCTTTTACTACGCTTTCTGAAACCGTATCGGTAACGCCTTTTTTGTACCAAACCTTTATGACAGAAACGTCGGAGTCAATAACAGATTTTGAATCACATTCACAATGACGTTTTGCAACATAGTTTTCAGTTATTTTATCACTTAGAAGTTCCAAAGCTATTGTTTTGAGCTCGGCAGAATTTATATCGCCATCGATTACGTACAAAGGAGAGTACTCAACTTTTGTTACGCACTTAATCCCTATGCCGAGAATATCAGACAATACGCGTTCTCCATGCGAATTCTTAAATCCTTTTTTTGTAAAAATCTCTATCTCAAACATTAAAACTTTCTCCCTGTCAATTTCTCGTAGGCGCTAATATATTTCACCATCGTTTTTTCAACAATATCTTTTGGTAATTCCGGAGACGGAGATGATTTGTCCCATTTTATAATATTCTCTAGATAGTCTCTTACATACTGCTTATCTAAACTATCCTGAGGCTTACCTTCTTCATATTTCTCAACTTCCCAAAATCTAGAAGAATCCGGCGTAAAGATTTCATCAATCAATATCAATTGATCATTATAAAAACCAAATTCAAGTTTTGTATCCGCAAGAATTATATCCTTTGAGAGAGCATATTCGCTTACTTTTCTATACAGTTCGATGGAAATTTTTCGCAAACTTTCAGCGGTCTCTTTGCCAACTCTTTTTACTGTTTCTTCAAAAGAAATATTTTCATCGTGTTTTCCGCCTTCTTCTTTGCTTGAAGGCGTAAAAATAGGTCCAGGCAGTTTTGAAGACTCTTTAAGTCCCGCAGGTATTTTTATATCACAAACTGTCTGAAACTTTTGATACTCTTTCCACCCTGAACCAGCAAGATAACCTCTTGTTATACACTCTATATCAACTCGATCTGCTTTTTTTACTATCATTGATCTATCGCGTAAATATTCATATCGCTTAAGTCCTGCAGGAAAAGAATCAAAGTCGCCAGTAATAATGTGATTGGGGACTATTCCCTGAACAAAATCAAACCAAAACATTGAAAGTTTATGCAACACTTTCCCTTTATTTGGTATCAGCGTGGGAAGCACACAATCGAAAGCAGAAATTCTATCCGAAGCAACAATCAAATAATTTTGTCCTAAATCATAGACACTTCTAACTTTGCCTTTATGCGCCAAAGGAAAATTTATGCCATTCTCTTGATTATTCATTATGATGTCTCCTTTCATTTCAAAACTTCCGCGCCTTAATTATATCATTTTTTTTATGTGTTATATAATCAAATGACTTAGGCAATGCCTCGCATATCCACTCAGTAATTGTATTGTCTTAAAATACTTTAGTAAAATGACTATCGTAGTGTTCAACCTTAACAAAGTCAAATGAAAATGAGCATAAAATATTTTTACTGTAAGTGAAAATGATATCTATAATGATAAAAAAATTTGATTTTGAAAAATACTTTGATTGTGTCATTAAAATAATGCCTTTAAATATTGTAGCGCTGACGGCGATGGCAATTTATAGGATATTCTTTTTCTTTTATTTCCAAAATATACCATCGTTTAAAGATCTTTACGGTTATATTTTTCAAGCATTTTTTTAGGTATGAGATTCGACCTGTCTGTCATCGCTTGGGTTAACGTTTTAGTTATATTTATTTTCACTATTTTTTTATTAATAAAAAATCTAAAATTATTTAGCGTCGCCGTATTTTTTATAAAAATTTATTACTGGATTGCATTTACAGCAATAGCATTATTAAATACAATAGATTTTGGTTTTTATGTTTACTTTGGCGAACATATTAACGTTTTGTTATTTGACTTTTTTTCAGACGATACCTTTGCTTTAGTAAAAACAATAATGTATGACTGGCGCTTCCCCATAGCGTTGCTTATTCTCATATGCGTAAGCTTTGCGATATATAAAATTGTCTCGTTGACTATAAAAAGTTTGACAAACAGACATTGTTTAATCAACGCTTCTTTTTGCAACGTTTTCATCAAAATATTTATAGTTCTCTTTATCCCATTTTTAATATTTTGTTTCGCTCGAGGAACAACATCTATGTTTCCTCTAGGAAAGTTTCATACACAGATATCTCCAAACCATTTTATAAACAATATTTCTATAACAAGCGTTCATTCTCTAATGGACGCAATAGACGCAAAGATGGAACAGAAAAAGGACAAAATTGACATCGTCGAAAAGCTTAAAATTAATAAATATGAGATTGATCTTACATTATTCAATAAATTATCAATGAAAAATGATGCAGCTAAAAAAATAAAACCCAATGTTATATTTATTGTTTTAGAAGGTTTCGGCGAACTACCTCTCCTGTATAATAGCAAAAATTTTGACGTGCTGGGAGAATTAAAGCAACATTTTGACAGTGACGCGGTTCTTTATAATTTTTTAGCCGCAGGTATAACAACAATACATTGTTTAGAATCAACTATACTAAACATGCCACAAAGACCTTTTTCGATTCAAATTACGCAAACTCAAAAAGCATTTCAACATTTTTCAAGTTCTTTGGTTTTGCCTTATAAACGTTCGAGCTATCTTACAAAAGCAGTATATGGCGGCAGCCTCGCGTGGCGTGGAATTGAAGGGTTCTTAAAAGCTCAAGGATTCGATGAAATTTATGGAGAAGGATCAATAAAAAATGAATATCGCCATGAATGGGGCATAAACGATGCGCAGTTTTTTGAAATTGTCTTAAGAGAACTTAAAAACAATAATGAAACTCCAAAATTTATTTATGCCATGTCGACAGCGACACATCCACCTTACAAAACACCACCGTACTATAAATCTTTAAAACTTGAAATTCCAAAAGAAGTCTTACAAATGATGCCAAATGAAAAAAAATACGTACAGAAAATTTTTGAAAGTTATCAATTTGCAAACAGAGAAGCTGCAAAATTTTTAAGCGCAATAAAAAATTCTGAACTTGCAGAGAATACAATTGTTGTAATAACAGGCGACCACAATTTAAGAGAATTTAAAGCGACTGCATCTGAAGAATTATTCAAAAGATATGCCGTGCCAATGTACATATACATACCCAAGAAATTGAAAAAACGGATTAATCTAGATATTGCGGCATGCCACATGGACATCGCCACAACTTTATACGATCTTTCACTTTCTAATGAAGAATATATTGCTGCCGGACGAAGCATCCTAAGCAATAACTACAATCATATAGCATTTAACAGCGAAGGTTTTATATTGTCAAGTAACAAAGCTATTTCATATAATATAGAAACGGGCAATGTTATATATTTTGACTTTGATTCAACAACCAAAATGCTTTCAAAAACTGAAGAAACGCAAGAGCATAGAGAAATGCTAGAGTACTATAAAAAAACGCTTGCCGTGTCCGATATGTACTTAAACCAAAAATAATGGAGAGAAATTATGCAAACAGTTCTTGTGATTATCGTCGTTTTAATTGTTTTTGCCGGATTGTATTTTCTTGCGACTTACAATAAATTTGTGATGCTTAGAAACAGAGTTAAAGAAGCAGGGAGCGATATGGAAGTACAGATGAAACGTCGTTATGACTTGATACCTAACCTTGTAGAAACAATTAAGGGTTATGCTGCTCATGAGAAAAACACTTTGGAAGCTGTTATAAAAGCTAGGAATTCCGCTATGCAGGCGACCGGAACCATCGCTGACAAAGCAAATGCTGAAAATGTACTATCGGGAACACTAAAATCTCTTTTTGCATTATCTGAAAGCTATCCAAATTTAAAAGCAAATACAAATTTTTTAGAACTGCAAAAAGAACTTGCAGATACTGAAAACAAAATACAAGCAAGCCGCAGATTTTATAATTCAAACGTTTTTGTACTCAACACAAAACTTGAAATATTCCCGAGCAATCTTATCGGAAACGCATTTGGCTTTACAAAACAGGATTTTTTCAAACTAAACGAAAACGAACAAACTGCAAAAGACCCCGTCAAAGTTTCGTTTTAATCTTTTTACTCACAGTAATATTTAACATTTTGATTTTAAAATAGAATCAATTGTTACGGGCGCCAGTTCGTGATAGTTGATTCTTGAAAAACAAATAATATACTACTAGAATGTACAAAGACAACGAAAACAAGTTGCATAAGAGAGTTTTTAAATGGGTATATTAACTACCGTTGAAGTTAGTAAAAAACTTAATATTCCAAGATCATCTTCATATTATTTAATAAATACAGGCAGAATTTTCTCGCCTGATAAAAAGTCTAACCGCACTATTTGGTCTTCTAAATTGGTTTCTCAAGTACAAGATACTATTGAACAAAAGCATCTTCCTAAGCGACAAGATGCCATCTTACCCTATAGAACAACAGATATTAACAATCGCAGGTATTTAGGAAACAAATATAGACTGCTGCCATTTATTAAAAAGGTTATAGCTGATAACTGTAATGATATTGATAGCATTGCAGATATATTTGCAGGAACAGGAGCTGTCAGCACGCTGTTTAAGGATAGAAAGATAATTACTAATGATATGATGTATAGTAATTTTATTTGTCATTTAGCGTGGTTTGGCTCTGAAAATATATCAAGAGAAAAAATTATTGAAATTATTAAAAATTATAATGAGATTAAAATCAAAAAAGACAATTATATGTCTAAAAATTTTGCAAATACATACTTTAGTTTAAAAGTTTGCAGGAAAATAGGATATATTCGTGAAGATATTGAAAATTTATATAAAAAAAGAAAAATTAATAACCGTGAAAGAGCGATTTTGATTACTTCTTTGTTGTATGCTATGGATAGGATAGCAAACACCTGCGGTCATTACGATGCCTATAGAAAAAACGGAGATTTAAGCAAAAAATTAGAATTGTTTGTCCCCACAGTAGTAAACAATCTAAACAGTAACAATAAGTGTTTTAATACAGACGCAAATAGTTTAGTTAAAGATATAAAAGCGGATTTGGTTTATATTGACCCGCCTTATAATTCAAGGCAGTATTGTGATTTATATCATCTTGTTGAAAATGTAGCAAAGTGGGATAAGTCCAAAATTTACGGCGTTGCTAAGAAAATGGAAAGAAATAATTTGAAAAGTGATTATTGCACTCAAAAGGCTCCTAAAGTTTTTGAAGATTTAATATCCAATATAGATGCAAAATATATTTTGCTGTCATATAACAATATGGCAAATAAAGGCAATGCTCGCTCAAATGCTAAAATAAGCGACGTCGATATAATGAAAGTGTTGACTAAAAAAAGGAAAGTTAAAATCTTTTCGCAGAAATATAAGTCATTCACAGCCGGTAAATCTGATATTCAAGAAAATGAAGAGCGATTATTTTTGTGTGTTTGCGAAAGTCCAGAATATGGCAACTCTTTGGTTCAATCTCCTCTAAATTACACGGGAGGTAAATTTCAATTACTTCCTCAAATTTTGCCTCACTTCCCTACAAAAGTTGATACTTCTGTAGATTTGTTTTGCGGAGGGGCAAATGTCGGAGTTAATGTAAATCATAATAAAGTTATATTGAACGATAAAGAACAATACAGTCCTTATCTTTTTAGCACATTTAGGAATTTAGATAAAGAAACTCTGTTTGATATGATTTACGGAATTATTGATAAGTATAAATTGTCCTTGTCAAGCAAGTATGGATACAAAAAATATAATTGCAACAGCGGCGACGGATTAGGAGTATATAACAAAAATCAATTCATTAAAATGAGAAGAGATTTTAATAATTACAAAAGTAAAGACTATTATTATTATGCTTTGTTGCATGTTTTGATTGTATATTCTTTTAATAATCAAATAAGATTTAATACAAAAGGAGAATTTAATTTGCCAGTAGGGAAAAGAGATTTTAACACACAAATGTTTAATAAGTTAAATTCTTTTGTTGATAGATTGAAAAACAATAATTTTATATTTACTAGTATAGATTTTAGAAAATTTGACACGAAAATTTTAACAAAAAATAGTTTTATTTATTGCGACCCGCCTTATCTCATTACTTGCGCTTCGTATAACGAACAAAACGGTTGGACGAATAAAGATGAAAAAGATTTGCTTAATTTTTTAGATTTCATTAATGCAAAAAAAGTAAAGTTTGTTCTATCAAATGTTCTAAGAAGCAAGGGGAAAGAAAATTCAGTTCTCATTGATTGGCTTAGTAAAAGAGAATATAAAATAATCCGACTGAATAAGTCTTATGCTAACTCTAATTATCACACTAAAGATAAAACCGGAAGCCCTGAAGAAGCGCTAATTGTAAATTATTAGGAGCATATTTATGTCTGTCAAACATATCGGATTCAAAAGTTATTGCTGGAGTATAGGTACGACAAGCTATATGACAAAAGAATTTAATGCAAATATTGAAAGACAGTTCGCTCTTATTGAAGAATTTTGGAAATCAAGAAAAAATAAAGAATGGAATGCAATTACACAAGCCGCATATTATAAATTTATGCAAACTAATAAATTTGTTAAAAGAACAAAAGCAATGTTGATTCTTTCATCGTTGACATAATTTTATCAATGGAAAATTACAAGGAGGTCTTGAAACTTTTAATATCAAAAAAGACTGTAAATGAAGATTTGATTACTGTTATTGGTATGAACAGAAAAAGTCACACTTACGATAAACCGTATTATAAACTGTATAAAGAGTTATTTGCTTTATGTTTTAAGGAGAAAAAGAACAATTTATTAAGTGTCTATAAGAGCATTGGCGGATTGCAGGGTAAATCAAAATCGTTGTGAAAAGATTTCTTATTTTCATCAACATCAATCAGAGTAATTAAAAATAATCCGAATAATGCGCTCAAAAAAATAAAATTGTTGAACTCAGCAACAGAAAAGGATTTTAATATAGAATTTTTTAAGTTATTGCATTTGTTCAATGTAAAAGCTAACTTGTCAGATTACTTAGACTTAAACAGAAGATATTTCAAACTTACAGATATAATCCTCTTTAAAGACAATATTGTTAAAATGGATATAATTCCTGAATATTTTTTCAAAGAGAATATAGATAGTATCTATAAGTTAGCATTTACCGACACTAAAGATTTACAAGATAATATTTCCCTCCCTGAAATTTCTCAGTGCTTTGTATTTGATAATAAGAAGATACTACAAAATATCAATGCTTCGTCAGAAGAAAAATATAAAAATCTTGAAAAATTAAAAGAAAGCATTGATAGTAATAGATTAAATCGTTTTAAACAGCTTATAAAAGAAAGATTTACAGATGAAGTGTTGATTAAACTATTAGAATTGTTTGAAAGCCGAAAGCGAGATGCGGAAATAAATGATTATGTTACAGATAATGCCGATGTTCATACTATATTTGAATATGTGATTGGCATAATTTGGTATAAACTTAGTGGGCAGAAAGGCGATATATTAAAGTACATGAACTTGTCCCTTGATGCGGATTTACTGCTCAAACATAAAACCAAATGTATGGTATAATGAAAATATAGAATATGCTATATTGATGAGATTGGTACAAGTGAAAAAAGCGTAGCGACGTTCTTCAAATTCAACATAATGATTATTATATGAGAGTTTTACCTATGGCAAAAATAACAACTTACGATTTTATCGAGTCCAATACAAGAAAAACCGTATGGCTTATGATTCTGTTTCCGATAAGTCTTGCCGCAATAGTTTATTTGGGTATTTTATTTGTAAGTCTTACTCAGACTGTTAATATCTCAGATAGTGTTGCTCAACTGTCTATTTTGACAATAGCAAATCAAACGGCAATATATGTTTTGCCCGTAGTAACAGCCATAGCAATTCTATGGATTTTGATAAGTTATTATGCCGGGCAGAACTTTATTTTGTCTATTGCCGGAGCTGTTAAACTTACAAAACAAAATACCCCTGAGGTAGTAAATATTGTTGAAAATATAGCCATAACTGCTGGACTCCCTATACCAAGAGTTTATTCCGTAAATGATGAAGGATTAAATGCTTTTGCAACAGGAAGAGACCCTGAGCATTCTTGTATAGTTTTAACAAAAGGCATCATTAACAAATTGGAAGTACCTGAACTTGAAGGCGTTATAGCTCACGAAATTGCGCATATAGGCAACAGAGACATAAGACTTATGCTTATAATGATTGTATGCATAAGCTTTGCAACTGTAGCTGCGGAAATGCTTTTACGCTTTGCATTAACTACAAGAACAAATAATTCTAAAAACAATAAAGCAGTTGGGATACAAGCTCTTTTATTTGTTTTAGCTGTATCTTTGTATATGTACGGATATTTAGTTGCGCCTCTCATAAAACTTGCGGTATCCCGTACAAGGGAATTTCAAGCTGATGCAATAGCGGCATTAATAACAAGAAACCCTCATGGTCTTATAAGCGCTTTAGAGAAAATTTCCGGAAACTCTATGGTAAAGAAACTCAGCGACAAACAAACAATGTCGCCTATGTGCATAGCAAATCCTTTAACTGCAAAGAAACAAAAATCTCTTTTTGCAAAAGTTTCAGGACTTTTTGCGACACATCCGCCTATTGAAGATAGAATAAAAGCATTGCAGACTATGGACGGGTACAGAAATTAGAATATATAGTTGAAAATGTTGAAGTTGCTAAAGAAAACGGAGTACATAGTTTTGATGGAATGTGGTCTTCAAGTCTTACTGATTCCACGAATAAAGGTAAACTAGATATAGAAGCGGTGGATTTAACCACTAGATTGCAGACATTAACTGATATCTTAGAGTGTACCACAAAACCAATTATTTTTGACGGTGATACTGGAGGCAAACTTGAGCATTTTGTTTTCACTGTGCGTACGTTGGAGAGAAACGGTATTTCGGCTGTTATTATTGAAGATAAAACCGGTTTAAAGAAGAATTCTCTATTTGGTACGGAGAGCAGGCAAGAGCTTGCGCCTGTACCGGATTTATGCGCATGCTTCGATCATCGTATCTCGCTATGCTAAATATTGAAAAAACCATTTTAGAATAATGAGAGATCGTTAGAGGCGGATAAATTTTGTATGCCAATAAAGCAAATATTGGAACTTATCTCGGATGGTAAATAAATGATAGAATCTAGTTTTTTCTATAAAAAACTTAAAGAAAACAAAGTCGATTTTTATATTGGCGTTCCTGATTCTTTGTTGAAGAATTTTTGCGCGTATATAACCGATCATTGTGAAGAAAATAGACATATTATTATTTGAGCCAAAAAACCTATAAATTTTACGCACATTCTTTCGGAGGAGAAAGCATCTCCGTCTTTTATTGAGGTTTTTGTTAAAAAACTCGCTAAAAAAGATTTTGGTAGCCCAAAAATAAGTCCAGTTGAAAATAAAATAGAATTAACGAAACAATTTAGGTAAAGTAAAGAAGAAACGTCTTGATGTTGAAACAATAAGTGATATTCCCTTGATAATAGAATAAAAGTGGCAACCATTGAAAGATGTATATCTATCAATGTCCCCTCATCGTTGCTCTTTGTTCGTCACGCTCGCTTTCGCGGGCGACTATGTTGCTTCTGTTTTGCCTGACATTATTATGAAAAAAAAGAAAGATAAAAAACGCCTTGATATTTTATTGTTTGAGAAAGGTCTTGCTGAAACTCGTACAAGAGCGCAGGCTTTTGTAATAGGCGGGAGTATCTTTGTAAACAATCAGGTTCAGTACAAACCAGGAACGTTAATTGATGAAGAAGATTTAGTTGAAGTAAAAAATACAAATCCATATGTTTCGCGCGGAGGATTAAAACTAGAATCTGCTTTAGTGGCTCTTGCCATTGATGTAAGCGGTTATATTTGTTTAGATATAGGAGCGTCGACAGGTGGTTTTACAGATTGTATGCTACAAAAAGGCGCTGTTAAAGTTTATGCTGTAGATGTGGGATCGGGACAATTACATTATAAATTAAGGAATGATAAACGAGTCGTAAATATAGAAAATATTAATTTTAGATATTTTGATGGATCGTCATTAAAAGATAATATAGATTTCGCTACTATAGACGTTTCTTTTATATCCCTCGATAAAATTATGCCTGTGGCGTACAAAAATATTGTAGAGAACGGGTTTGTTTTAGCTATGATAAAACCACAGTTTGAACTTGAACCGTCTGAAATAAAAAAAGGTGTTGTAAGAGATGAAAAATTAAGGCAAAAAGCTATAAATAGAATCAAAAAAGTCGCTTTAAATTTGGGTTTTGAAATAATTTCCGAAGCAGATTCGGATCTCAGGGGATCAAAAGGTAATTTAGAGCATTTTTTATTATTAAAAAAATAACAATTATTTTGATATTGTTTTCTTTGTACAGCGATTTGTTTGTATTCTTGGCATTTTGCTATCATGATCATTGTAGTGATAACATCTTTAGAATGGGCAAAAACGTTGTAATAAATTCCCATTTTTACAAAAGAGGTGGCAGTCGAAGTCTGACGAGATATTTACATAAGACATGTTTGATAGTTTGATATATAATGTGATTTATTCAGGATGTCTAATGAAATACGGGAACGATATGAATTATTGGATGAAATTAAGTATTGAATATGCAAACCAGAGGAATTATTTAGACGATTTATTTAAGGTGTATCCAACTGTTCCTGAAGGTATTCGAGACATCAACAATAACATTTGGAATGAAGTTGAAAAAGCATTTAAAAAGAAAGACAATATAAAGCTCCTAAAAAATCTTTTTGAGTTTGATTTGTTTCCAATCAAGGATTCATATGTCGCTTATTTAAAAAGAGACATAAGCGCGTTAGAAAGAAATCCAGCAACTATTTCGCGTCTTTCAGGACGATTATATGAAATGGGTCTTAATAAAATTTATGAGCATTGTTCAGAGCCTAAAGAAACAAATAGACAGATTGGACCGCTTTTTAAGCGTTGGCTTAAGTCTAAGGTTTTAGGCGTTGAACTTTTAAAACTAGATAGATTTTTAAAGACTAAAGAGAATGCTGTTTTAGATGCAAGCGATGAAGAGATGAAATCTTTTGCAAAAGAAAAATTAAACTATAAACACGATAAGGGATTAGATTTTGTTGCTTATTTCAACGGCAAGTATGTAATTGGCGAGGCGAAGTTCTTGACTGATTTTGGTGGGCATCAAAACGCGCAATTTAACGACGCTATTGCTACAATCAAAACAAAAAATGTAAATGCTGTTAAAATAGCAATCTTAGATGGTGTTTTATACATCAAAGGCAATAATAAAATGCACAGGAGCATTACAGGAAAACTAAAAGAGGGGAACATTATGAGTTCTCTTGTTTTACGAGAGTTTTTATATCAATTATAAATTATGATTATCTATTACGATAACAAAAAACAAAAAGAAGAAATTCTTAAAAATACTCCGGAAGCAAAGCTGAAAATTATATTTGGTAGAGGTTCTCGAAATAAGCTTATTTGCGCGGATAATATTTCTGCAATGAAAATTTTACTTAACGATTATTCAGGCAGAGTTGATTTAGTTTACATTGACCCGCCGTTTGCCACAAATGGATGCTTTAGAATTGGTAATGAACGAACAAGTACAATAAGTAGTAGTAATGACGATGATGTCGCATATAGCGATACTATCGTAGGAGATGATTTCTTAGAGTTTTTAAGAGAGCGATTAATTTTTTTAAGAGAATTATTATCTGAACGAGGTTCAATTTATCTTCATATTGATTGTAAAATAGGGCATTATGTAAAGTTAATTATGGACGAAATTTTTGGACGAGATATGTTTAAGAATGATATTACTCGCATAAAATGTAATCCCAAAAATTTTAATCGTAAAGCGTTTGGAAACATTAAAGATTCAATACTTTTTTATTCTAAATCTAACTCTCTAATTTGGAATAATCCGCAAATTTCTTTTTCAGAGGATGATAAGATGAGATTGTTTAAGAAAATTGATTCTGATGGGCGAAGATACACAACGGTTCCATTACATGCTCCTGGCGAAACTATTAAGGGGAATACGAATAAAACTTGGAAAGGAATTAAACCGCCAAAAGGACGGCATTGGAGAACTGACCCTGATAATCTCGAAGAGCTTGATAAACATGGGATCATTGAATGGTCTGAAAACGGTATTCCTAGAAAAAAAATATTTCTTGACAATAAAGACGGCAAAAAAATGCAAGACATTTGGGAATTTAAAGATCCTCAATATCCTCAATATCCAACTGAAAAAAGTTTAGATTTATTAAAATTTATTATCAAAGCTTCATCAAATGAGGGCGGTTTGGTTTTTGATTGTTTTGCAGGTTCAGGCACTACGCTTATTGCAGCGCAAGAACTTAATCGTAATTGGATTGGTATTGATAAATCGGAACAAGCTATTAAAATTGTCAGGAAGAAATTAGATAATTTACCTAATACCTTATTTAATAAAGTTGAATATGAGTTTTTGAAACAAATTTAAATAGCAGACTTTAAAATAATTTCCGAAGCAGATTCGGATCTCAGGGGATCAAAAGGTAATTTAGAGCATTTTTTATTGTTGCAAAAACAAAATAGTGGGTACAAATATGACAGAACTTACCAAACTTTTAACTAAACTGGAAAAACAAAAATCTTTACTTAAAAAATCATACAAAGTGAAGAGTATAGGTATTTTGGGGTCGTATTTAAAATGGAAACAAACTCAAAAAAGCGATTTGGATATTCTTGTTGAATTTTCAAAGCCGATAGGGTTGTTGGATTATGTAACTTTGGAGGAAGAATTGAGCAAACATACTGGTAAAAAAGTTGATTTGGTTATGAAATTGGCGCTAAAACCTAAAATCGGCGAAAGAATTTTAAGCAAGGTTATATATGTCAAATGACAGGTATATGGATCATATGCATGATATTATATTGTCAGCTAAAGATGTAAAATCCTTTATAAAGAATATTTCTAAAGAAGATTTTGAAAAAGATAAAAAAACGGTTTATGCTACAACAAGAGCAATTAAAATTATTGGCGACGCTTCAAAGAAAATACCTCCAAATATCCGTTCTAAATATCCTGAAATTCCGTGGAAACAAATAGCCGGCATGAAAGATAAATTAATTTATGATTACTTTGGCGTTGATGTTGGTGTTTTGTAGGAGACAGCAAAAATAGAGGCAAAAAATGATAGAGTATAATCATTCTGAAATAGAAAAAAAGTGGCAGAAAAGATGGAGCGACGATAAGATTTTTGAATGTAAGGAAGATTCAAAAAAAGAAAAATATTATTGTTTGGAGATGCTTCCTTATCCGTCCGGTAATTTACATATGGGGCATGTAAGAAATTACAGTATTGGTGATGTCTTTGCCCGTTTTCATAAAATGAAGGGCAAAAATGTTTTGCATCCTATCGGTTGGGACGCTTTTGGTCTTCCTGCTGAGAATGCTGCAATAAAAAATAAAATTCATCCTGCAAAATGGACAAAGCAAAATATTGCCCGCATGAGAGAGCAGTTAAAGGTTCTTGGTTTTTCTTATGATTGGAGTCGAGAGATCACAACTTGCGACCCGGAGTATTATCGATGGAATCAGTGGTTTTTTATAAAGATGTGGGAGAGAGGTTTAGTTTTTAGGAAAAGAGCGAACGTAAATTGGTGCCCGTCATGCCAAACTGTTCTTGCAAGCGAGCAGGTATCAAACGGTATGTGTTGGAGATGTGACAGCCACACTGAACGCAGGGATTTAGAGCAATGGTTTATAAAAATTACAGATTATGTTGATGAACTTTTAGATGGTCATAAACAACTTAGCGATTGGTCTGAACAAGTTTTATCCATGCAGAAAAATTGGATAGGTAAATCTTTCGGCGTGGAAATTGATTTTGCATTGGCGGGCGCAAATAAGAAGTTAAAAGTTTTTACAACAAGACCTGATACGCTTTTTGGCGCGACATTTATAGTTGTAGCTCCTGAACACGAAATTATAAATGAGATGAAATTGCAAATCATAAATTATAATGAAGTCGCAAAATATGCGATTGATAGCGGAAGAAAATCAAACATAGAAAGGTCTTCTAGTAAAGAAAAAACAGGCATAAGGCTTGAAGGCATTAATGCGATAAATCCGGCGACAGGAAAAGAAATTCCAGTTTTCACAGCGGATTATGTTTTAATCGATTATGGTACAGGAGCAATCATGGCTGTACCTGCTCACGATCAAAGAGATTGGGAGTTTGCAAAAAAATATAATGCGCCCATTATAGAAGTTATAAAAGGCAACAGTTTTACATCTGTTGAACAACATGCTTATGAGGATGAAGGGCTGCTTGTAAATTCAGGGCAGTTTGACGGCGTAAAATCCACGGAAGCTTTTGATATAGTTGCTCAGTGGGTGGAAAAACAAGGTTTTGGTAAAAAAATAATAAATTTTAAACTTAAGGACTGGCTTATATCAAGACAAAGATATTGGGGAACGCCCATACCGATGATTTACTGTGAAAAATGCGGTATTGTTGCCGCGCCTGAAAAAGACTTACCGATACTTCTCCCTGAAGATGTTGAGTTTACAGGAGAAGGCGGATCACCATTAAAGTCAAGCAAAACTTTTGTAAATGTAAAATGTCCGAAATGCGGAGCGGACGCAAGAAGAGAAACAGACACAATGGATACGTTTATAGACTCTTCATGGTATTATGTAAGATACTGCGATGCTCGTAATGATGCTACTGCTTTTGACATCGCAAAGTTAGATTATTGGATGCCTGTAAATCAGTATGTTGGTGGGATAGAACACGCGTGTATGCATTTAATATATTCAAGATTTTGGTATAAAGTTATGAGAGATTTAGGACTTACAAAACACGACGAGCCGTTCATAAATCTTTTAACGCAGGGTATGGTTACGTTGGGTGGAAGCGCAATGTCTAAATCTAGAGGAAACGTTGTAAGTCCTGATGAAATAATTGAAAAATATGGCGCGGATACCGCAAGACTTTTTATTCTTTTTGCAGCGCCGCCACAAAAACAATTAGATTGGTCTTCAGATGGTGTCAAGGGTTGTTGGAGATTTATCAACAGAGTGTGGCATCTTTTTGATGTAGTTAATACAAAGTCTGGTATTGTAGCAGCAGAGAAAGACAAGGCAGATATTTTAAGAATAACGCATCAAACAATTAAAAAAGTTACGTATGATATAGAAAAAGAGTTTCAGCTCAATACTGCAATTTCTTCAGTTATGGAGCTTGTAACTGCTTTATATACTTACAAATATCATTCAAATGATAACGGAATTTCGCTTGAAGCGTATAAGGCAGTTATTCTTTTAATGTCTCCGTTTACTCCTCATCTTTGTGAAGAAATATGGGAAAAGTTAGGACATGAAGAATGTATATCAACTTATACATGGCCGACTTTTGATGAAAATATGACAAAAGAATCTTCTGTTGAGTTGCCTGTACAAATAAACGGAAAACTGAAAGGTAAAATAATAGTTGCAATGGATGTCGTTGAAGGGGAGGTTAAAAAGATTATAGAAGCTGATAATAAAATTGCAGCTCAATTAAAAGATAAACAAATAGTAAAATTTATGTACGTTAAAAATAAGATAGTTACAATAGTTGTTAAATAATTTGGGGGATTTCATGAAAAAAATTACAGTATTGGTATCTTTATTTGCGATGCTTCCCATGTCTTTAGCATCTTGTGTATCTCCGTATGATACTGCTGTGCAGATATTGCCGGGTCATATTAAAAAAATATACATTAAACCTGTTATAAATAATACTTATCAGGTTGGTCTTGAGACAAAATTTACACAGGAAGTTATGAGTGAAGTGTTAATGGATGGACGTCTTTCTTTGGTAAACGATGAAGCGGAGGCGGATGGTGTTCTTACAGTTACTATCAGAAAATATATTTCACAACCTCTTATTTATGATGTAGACAATGAGCCGGAACGATATAAGCTTTTGATTATAGCCAGTGCTTCGTTGATTGATAAGGAGAACGACGTAACTTTGTGGACAGAGCCCAGCTTAGAGGGAGTACAAATTTATAGATATATCAAAAGAAAACAAAGTGATGCGGCTATGTACGATGGTATGACCGATGAAGATAATGCTAGAGATATTGTCTTGGAAAAAATGACCAGAAATATTGTTAGGAGGGTGATAAAAGGGTTTGGATCAGTAACCAGTATGTCAGAAAAGAAAGTCCCCGCAGAATAGACAAGTATTTGTGCCATTGTGGATAAGAATATATGCCAATTTTAAAAGTTCAAGATTTCAATAGATTAATATCAAAGATTTCGTCTGTTTATTTATTTGCTGGAGAAGAATCTTATCTTGTCGATATATGTCTTAATAAGATAGAGCGTTTTCTTGCAGTTGACGACTTAAATAAAGAAGTTTTTTATGCCGCAGAATCTTCGGCAGAAGATATTCTGAATTCTGTTCAAACTCTTCCATTTTTGAGCGAAAGGAGGGTTGTGATTGTTAAAGGCATTAATAGAATGAAAGCGGTTGATGCCGAAAAAATAACAAATTATTTGTCGAATGTTATAGAAACTTCGTGTCTTATACTTCTATACAATGATAATTATAAAAAAGAAAAAATCTTAAAAAAAAAGGAATTAATAAATAAATGTATTTCTTCAAAAGAGTGCGTTTCAGTGGAATGTAGAAAACAATATGAAAGCGAAGTAAAAGACTTTATAAAAAATGAATTTGCTCAAAAAAACAAGACAGCTTCTCAAGATGTAATTGCAAGAATTATTGACGAAAATGGAACTGATTTACTAAATATTGCAAATGAGATAGAAAAAGTATCGTTGTTTGTTGGGGAGAATAAAAAAAATATTACGCAGGAAGATTTAGAAAAAATTAGCGGATGTACAAAAGAAGCAAATATATATTCTTTGTCTTCCGACATTGAAGCTAAAGATTTAAAAAAAGCAATGTTTGTTTTAGAAAAACTTTTAAACGAAGGTGAGGAAACTGTTATGATTCTTTCAGCAATTTCTTCAGCAGTAAGAAAAATGCTTAATGCAAAAAGCATGATTGAAGAGCAAAATATGTCCGCCTCTGAGGTTGCTTCATCGCTAAGAATACATAGTTTTTTTGCAAGAGCGTTTTTTACAAATCTTCAAAAACATAAAACAAAAACATTGAAAGAAAGTTTAAAAACAATATTAAATGCAGATATGGCAATCAAAACCGGAAGTGGTGACGCGATATCAGCTTTAGAAAAAGCTGTACTATTTATTTGCAAGACAAACGCATGAAAAATATATAAGAAGTTTGATTGAAACACCATGGTACGGAGTTAAATAAAAGAGTCTGATGGCTCCAAATGGAAGGTTCAAATAAAAACAGCAGGAAGATTTGTTTTGACGTTTGTTTTGTGTTGCGCTTTTGTTGGAGTTAGTAATGCGGGACAGAGAGTGGGCTACAGGGACGCTGAAGTAGTGTGTCGCGAAGCTAGCAGGGTCGATATAGAAGCTTACGAATTAGGCGCTCACCTGGGGACGTTCATAGTTCTTCATTATTCCTCCTCTCTAGAAAAACAAGAGGAAGTTAAGAATACCAATAATCTGGGCGCAGGAACGCGAGAGAATTTGCGCCAAAGAAGAACCAGCAAAATAACTAACGTTCGGTAAAGAGGGGGACATTCTGTGGTGGTTCGTCCTTTTTTGAGCCAACACAATGCGTCTCTACTAGAGCTAGTTAACTATCTCATTTTAGTCGTTTGAAGCGAAATCACCTATAAAGTCTATAAAAGATTCTTCGCAAGTTCTAAAATTGCCTAAAAAATGTGAAGGGAATACGCTCAGCGGCAAGAATTTTTGGCGCTTTTGTTTTGTCTGACAAAAGTACGAAGAAAACTTGACATAAATTAATCTTAGTGCTACAATCTTAGCACTTCAGCAATATGAGTGCTAAGATTGATTGACTGCTGAATAACTTTTAAGAGGTAAAATGCGCCATATTGCATTGGAAGTTTTAAAAGAAAGAAAAGTTAAAATATTGAGCGCTGTCATACATCACTACATTAAAACAGGCAAGCCTGTAGGCTCGAATGTTCTGATAGAAGAGTGTGATATTTCTCTTTCCCCGGCTACTGTTAGAAACTTAATGGCAGAACTTGAAGAAGAAGGGTACCTTACGCACCCGCACACTTCTGCAGGTAGAATACCCACGGACAAAGGTTATCGATATTATGTGGATAATCTTGTAAAGTTACAGGGCTTCGCTGTAGAAGAAGAAGAAAGAATAAGAAAAGAGTATGAACAGAAACATAATGAGATAGAAGGGTTGCTTTCCGAAACCTCTCGTATTTTGTCGGGTCTTTCTCAATACACAGGTTTTGTTATGACCCCTAAAACACAGTACGATGAGATAAGAAATATTGAACTTATGCAAATTGCTAAAGAAGAACTTTTAATCGTATTGCTGACCGAAAGCGGTATGATAAAACATAAGAGGATAGAAGCTTTTCTTACTCAAGGTCAGCTTAGTAGGCTAAAAAATTTTTTAAATGAAAAGTTAAGAGGCGTGTCAGTTGCTCAGGCAAATAAAAGAATTGTTTCGGAAATAAGAGATTTTAAGCAAAATGAAGATGAAATTTTGAAAACAGCGAAAAAAATAAGCGACGTATTCTATAATATGCGAGATGATATTTATATAGACGGTACGTCTAATGTAGTCGCAATTCCGGATTTTAATGACTTTGAACCTCTGAAATCGCTTATAAGATTTAATGAAGATAAAGAAAAATTTATAGAGATAATAAATAAAGATTTTGACGATAACGGTGTAAATGTAAAAATAGGTTCAGAAAATACTTTGGCGGAACTTAAAGATTTAAGTATGGTAACGACGGTTTATAAAAACGGTGAACGTGTCGTTGGAGTTTTAGGTATTATAGGGCCAAAACGTATGGAATATCAGAAGATGATGCTGCTTGTAAGTCGCGTTTCTGAAATATTAAACAAATTTTTCAAAGATAAAGAGTGATAAGGAGGAGCAATTTGAAAAACGAAAAGCGTGAAGTTGAAAATGAGCGGGAACAGAAGTCTCAAGGATATGATAGTTGTGATTGTGATATCGTGAGAGACGAAAAAATATCTGAGCTTGAAATTTTGAAACAGTCTATCGAAGATCAAAAAAAATTAGCTCAAGATTATTACGATCAGCTTGTAAGACTTAAAGCTGATTTTGAAAATTACAGAAGACGATCCGAAAAAGAAAAGAAAGACTGTTTGGATTGGGGAAAAGAAAAAATTCTTGTAAAACAGATTAGTATTGACGATGTGTTGCAACAGGCTTTAGAGAGCGCGAAAGCTGGGAATAATATAGAGAGCATAATAGTTGGTCTTGAAATGATAAGTAAAGAATTTTCAAAGATGTTAAAAGAAGAAGGGGTTGAAGAGATACAGTGCGAAAAGTTTGATCCTAATATGTGCGAAGCTTTAGACTACTCTGAAAGCGAAGAAGAAGATGGTAAAGTTTTGGAGATTTATCAAAAGGGGTATAAAATGAATGGCAAATTGATAAGAGTTGCAAAAGTTAAGGTATCAAAGAATAGTAAAGACAAGGTTGAAACTGAAATTAAAAAATAATTAACACAGGAGGAAGTATATGGCAAAAATTATTGGTATCGATTTAGGGACATCAAATTCCGCAGCAGCCATTATGGAAGGCGGAAAAACCACTCTTATTCCTTCAGCTGAAGGCACAACGCTGGGAGGCAAAGCATTCCCTTCTTATGTTGCATTTACAAAGGATGGTCAGCTTTTAGTCGGCGAGCCTGCAAGGAGACAGGCAGTAACAAATCCGGAAGGTACAATAAGCGCTTTCAAAAGAAAGATGGGGACCGATTATAAATATAATATAAACGGTAAAGAGTTTACTCCACAGCAGCTTTCGGCTTTTATTCTTCAAAAGATTAAAAGAGACGCAGAAGCCTATTTAGGAGAAACGATAACAAAAGCTGTTATTACAGTTCCTGCGTATTTTAATGATAATCAGAGACAAGCTACAAAAGACGCCGGCGCAATTGCCGGTCTTGAAGTCGTAAGACTTGTTAACGAACCTACGGCGGCTTCTCTTGCTTACGGTATAGATAAAGTTGGTTCGGAACAGAAAATATTGGTTTTTGATCTTGGCGGTGGGACCCTTGATGTAACCATTATGGAGATGGGAGCGGAAGGCACATTTGAAGTTCTCTCAACTTCCGGAGATACGCAACTTGGCGGAACCGATATGGACAATGCTCTAATCGATTATATAGCTGATGAATTTAAAAAGACAAACGGTATAGACTTACGCAAAGATAAAATGGCTGTTCAGCGTTTAAAAGAAGCTGCTGAAAAAGCAAAGATTGAACTTTCAAACGTTTTAGAAACCGACATAAATCTCCCGTTTATCACGGCAGATGCATCAGGTCCTAAACATTTGACTATGAAATTTACAAGAGCGACTCTTGAAAACCTTGTAAGATCCATCGTTGAAAGATGTAAAACATCAATAGATCAGGCTATAAGTGACGCGAAACTTACGGCTGAGACAGTTACAAAAATCATTTTGGTCGGCGGACCTACAAGAATGCCTATCGTTCAGAAATTTGTTGAAGATCATGTAAGCAAGAAAGTAGAACGCGGAATAGATCCTATGGAATGCGTATGTTTTGGAGCGGCGGTTCAGGCGGCAGTATTAACCGGAGATGTTAAAGACATTCTTCTTTTGGATGTTACTCCGCTTACTCTCGGACTTGAAACTATGGGTGGCGTAAGGACCGCTTTAATAGACAGAAATACTACAGTTCCTGCTAAGCGTTCTCAAATATTTTCAACAGCGGCAGACAATCAACCCAGTGTTGAAATAAATGTTCTTCAAGGCGAGAGACCTATGGCAAAAGATAATTTGTCGCTAGGCAGATTTATGCTTGACGGAATACCGCCTGCGCCGAGAGGAATGCCCCAAATCGAAGTTACTTTTGATATAGACGCAAATGGCATTTTACATGTTTCAGCAAAAGATAAAGGGACAGGCAAAGAACAGTCAATTAAAATATCATCGTCAACAAAACTTTCAAAAGACGATATAAATAAATATGTGAAAGAAGCGGAGCAGTATGCTTCTGAAGACTCGAAGCGCAAAGAGGAAATTGAAGTAAAAAATGAAGCCGACAATCTCGTTTACTCGGTTGAAAAGAGTTTAAAAGAACATGGCGATAAAGTTTCTTCAGATGAGAGACTTGCAATAGAACGGGCTTTGACCGCGACAAAAGATGCTCTAAAAGGCAACGATGTTGGGGCGATTAAATCAACAAAAGAGGCATTGACAACAGCTTCTCACAAGCTTGCCGAGGCAGTATATAAAGCTTCTCAGGCGCAAGGCGCGGCTCAGGGCGCACAACAGGGACAATCTCAGGGAGATGCTCAGCAGGCGGCTAATAATGGAGACAAAGTTGTTGACGCGGAAGTTGTTGATGATAAGAATAAATAAAAGTTGTTCTTGCTAGGAATAGAATGACGAAGCAATCCAGAAAAGGATATGTTTACATACTTTTCAACAAAAGAAGCTGGATTGCTTCGTCGCTTCGCTTCTCGCAATGACTAAGTAGCGTTAAACTTGTGGCAGTGTCTGTAGCATTGTCAGTGCTGTCTTTGCTAGGAATAGAATGACGAAGCAATCCAGAAAAGGATGTGTTTACATACTTTTCAACAAAAGAAGCTAGATTGCTTCGTCGCTTCGCTTCTCGCAAT
>JAIXMY010000001.1 GCA_020328045.1 Candidatus Endomicrobiellum pyrsonymphae | reverse complement strand
AATACCTTCTTTGTCATTAGCTACTGTGTAATGCTGATTGTTTTTTGTTTCATAAACGTCCAATTTGTTTTTTGATACATCTATGCCTACAAATTCAGTGTATAAGACTTTTGGCATTTTGCGCCTCCTTTTAATTTGGTATTAGCTTCTTGCTTTCAATTGTTCACATGCTGCAAACTAAAGTTTGCGCATCAGCAACCTCATCAAGCTTTTACCTTGTGGTGTTGGAGATCCTGATGGCTACGGGCTTTGCCCCCACACACACATTCAACCTTCCAACACCCCTGTACACTTAAATTATACTTGTTTTTAGGAACAATACTCTCGTCAATGCCTCTTGGCTTGGCATTGCCACCTCTTTTGAAAAAGGGGAATAACAACGTAAATCCTTCGCTTCACTCAAAATGGCGACGATAATCATACCTTGTCTGCCATCCCTTTCAGTGAAAGGGAATGACAAAAGCATCTACAAAAATTACATTCCAAGTTTATTCTTAAGTTCTGCCAAACAATTATTTAATTCTTTCGGTATTTTGTCGCCAAACTTAGCGTAAAATTCTTCTATCATTACTATTTCTTTTTTCCAATCTTCTTTATCAACTCTCAACAATTTTGCCATTGTTTCTTTTTTGATATCTAATCCATTTAAATCTATGGCATTATCTTCCGGAAACAAGCCTATTTCAGACTCTACAACTCCGGCTTTCCCTTCAACTCTGTCTATCATCCATTTTATGATTCTAGAATTATCTCTAAAGCCCGGCCACATAAATTTACCATCTTCATCTTTTCTAAACCAGTTTACCATAAATATTTTAGGTGGGTTTTTCACTTTTTTGCCCATATCAAGCCAATGCCGAAAATAATCACCCATATTGTATCCACAGAAAGGAAGCATAGCCATTGGATCGCGCCTGACAGCGCCTACCTGTCCCGTCGAGGCCGCGGTTGTTTCCGAACCTATTATGGATGCCGTAAACACGCCGGCGTTCCAGTTTTTCGCTTCATATACAAGCGGAATAGTGCTTCGCCTACGTCCCCCAAAAATTATGCCTGAAATAGGCACTCCCCTAGGGTTATCGTATTCCGACGAAAGCGTTGGACAATTATAAATTGAAACAGTAAATCTCGAATTAGGATGAGCAGCAGGTTTACTCGAATTTTTGTCATATTTTTGTCCCTGCCAATCAGTCAAATCTGATGGAACTTCCTTAGAAACACCTTCCCACCAAGGAGTATTATTGCTATTATCAACAGCCGTGTTTGTAAATAAAGTAGGAAAAAACTTATCATTTTTAAGAGTTTTCATCATAACAGGATTTGTGTTCGCACCTGTCCCCGGAGCAACCCCAAAAAATCCTGCTTCAGGATTAATTGCATAAAGCTGCCCATCTTCACCAACATTAACCCAAGCTATATCATCTCCCATTGTCCATACCTTATAACCTTTAAGCACAGGCTCTAAAAGAGCAAGATTAGTTTTACCGCATGCAGATGGAAAAGCTCCTAGGAAATATGTTACTTTTCCATCAGGAGCTTGTACGCCTATGATAATCATATGCTCGGCAAGCCACCCTTCCTGATAGCCTAAATAAGAACCTATTCTAAGCGAATAGCACTTTTTGCCTAGCAAAGCGTTCCCACCATAACCGGAACCGAAACTCATAACAAGATTTTCCTGAGGGAAATGCATAATAAATCTTCTATCCGGATTTACATCGCCGATTGAATGTACCCCTCTAAAAAAATCGGAAGAATTGCCGATTCTTTCAACAGCTTGCTTACCAACGCGAGACATAACTCTCATGCTCAAAGCAACATATACAGAATCCGTTACTTGAACACAGTTTTTTGCATATCTTGATTGAGGAGTTCCCATAACAAAAGGTATAACGTACATCGTTCTTCCCTTCATTGCGTCTTTAAGAAGTCTCATCATTTTTTCTTTTGCCGCGCCTGGCTCCAACCAATTATTATTTGGTCCGGCTTGTTCTTTAGTAGGAGTACAAACAAAAGTTAAATGCTCTGTACGAGCAACATCATTTGGATTCGAACGATGATAATATGAATTTGGATATTCTTGCGCATTTAGTTTTTTTAAAACAATTCTTCCGTCAACTTCAGACTCTTGAGCAAGATTTGTTAATCTCTCAGCTTCTTCTTGGGATCCATCCATTCTATAAACTTTACCCGGTTGCAAAAGATCCTGCATTTTTTTTATAAACAATTCCATTGGTGTTATCATCTCTTATTCCCCTTGTAAAAGCATCATTCAAACTACGCCCAGACAGTTTTTTCTCCTTTCCCTGCAATAATTTTTTTGGTAGAATATACCGAGTTAACTATTTCGTCAGGTTGGAACCACAACTTGATTTCTCTTTCTGCTTCTGACGGATCTGAAGAACAGTGGACAACGTTTTCATAAATTCCTTTTGTTGTTATTCTTCCGTATGCACCTCTGATTGAAATAGGATCTGCTTCTTCAGGATTCGTCGCGCCGGCAATTTTTCTCATTCTTGCAATAGCATCCTCCCCCTGATATACAAACGCTATAACTCTATCCCAAGGTTCGCCGTATATTTTACCCTGAATATAATCTACAAGCTCGCCAAAAAATGGCTTATCTTTAAGCTGATAATAATGTGCTTCTGCCAACTTTTTGCTTACTTTTACCGCTTTTGTGCCTATGATAACCATTCTTGCTTCTGAAAGTTTAGTCAAAATATTTCCTGTTAAAGATTTTTTAACTCCATCCGGTTTAATCAAGATTAAAAGCTGCTCTATTATCACTTATTACTCTCCCTTTTTCAAACTAATTTTTATTTGATAAGCCCTATAATACCTTGCCCCAGTAAATACTATCCCAGAAAGAGCATACAAACTAAACAATATAAAAATGATATTTTGCGGAAACGCAATCACAAGAAATATTAATATTATTATCAAAACTAAAAGTCTAAATGCTTTAGGTTTTGAAAGATTCATTTTTTTAAATGAAACATACTGAATATTTGAAACCATAAGCCAAGATAAAATTATCATTACAACAGGCATTGTTTTAAAAAAAATAGGCATATTTCTCATCAAGAGAGGTATTGTCTTAAACGTTAAAGACTGACCAGGTTCTACAACAAATAATTCATAACTTAGAACAAATGACATCAGAAGACCAGCTGAAGCAGGCGTAGGCAACCCAATAAAAGAAGCATGAGTCACGTTATCTTTGGCTTGGACGTTAAACTTTGCAAGTCTTAAGCCACTACATAATACAAACAGCACCGCAATTGCCATACCAACCTTTCCCATAGAATTTAAAACAAGCTGATACATCATCACAGATGGCGCAATGCCAAAGGACACCAAGTCGCTTAAAGAATCCAGTTGAATTCCAAATTCGCTTGTCGTCCTTGTAAGTCTCGCAATCCTACCGTCCATCATATCACAAACTATCGCAAGTATAAGAAGCCATGCTGCTTTTGTAAAATCTCCTTCGATTGACGACATAATCGATAAATAACCGCAAGACATATTACCACATGTAAAAAGACTTGGTATTATATAAATACCTTTTTTAAGTTTTTCGCTCATGGCAACTCCCTATTTGATTACAGTCAAACATTTTTATATAGGCACATATCTTCTAGATATTTCGCTACGCTCAATATTGATAACAAAAACGTATATCGTCGTCACCTATTAAAGACCCTCGGGGGTAAACTCCGAGCTTGAAGAATCCATTAGAATTGCGAAAATTGTTATTCCAGACACGACTTTATCACCCTGTTTAACTTTAATATCAACATTTCTTGGCATGTGCATATCCACCTGAGAACTAAACTTTATAACACCTATTTTATCGCCGGTATTTAAAATATCGCCGGGTTTCACCCATGCAACGCATCTTCTAGCAAGTATCCCTGCGACTTGTTTAACAAGATATGTCCCGTTTTCATTTTCTATTGTTATGATATTTTGTTCATTTACTATATGCGCTTGCGGTTCCATAGCTTTGAGAAATTTTCCGGGTTTATATTCAACTTTTACAACCTTCCCCGCGACGGGCGAGCGTTGTAAATGTACGTCTAAAACGGATAAAAATACTCTGATAATTTTTTCTGTTTCGTTTTCACTTACTTCTAAAACAGTACCATTGCAAGGCGACAGAATTAAACCATTGCCTTTTGTTATATCTATTTTTGGATCTCTAAAAAAATATAAGCAAAACAATGAAGCTAACATACACAAAATGCCTATCATGCTTGCAACTACGCCAAATCCTGAAACAAACAATAACAATCCCAAAACAAGCGAAATTATAATAAACGGATAACCTTCTTTGACAAGTTGCATTTTCAATCCCCTTTTATAAGAACAATGACGATCTAAATAAAATATGCGCTATTAAGTAGACTTCCTCGGGATTTTACCAAAAATAACAGTGCGATGTCAAAACAAAAAATCATTGAAAAATAAGCGCTTTTTTTAAAACATTGCAGAGCGATATTATTTCTTTTTCTTTAATTTCCAGGATAAATATGCGCTGATAAAACCGTCAATCTCCCCATCCATCACCAGACTAACCTGAGATGTTTCGCACTCGGTTCTATGATCCTTCACAAGCTGATACGGCATAAAAACATAGGAACGTATTTGGCTTCCCCATTCTATAGAGCCTTTTTCATTATAGTGTTTTTCACAATAAGCGCGCTGCTTTTCCTGTTCAAATTCGTAGAGTTTGGCTTTTAAGAGTTTCATCGCAGTTTCCCTGTTTTTAATCTGAGAGCGATCGTTTTGAGATTGAACAATTATGCCTGTTACAAAATGCGTGATTCTCACAGCAGAATCTGTTTTATTGATATGTTGCCCGCCTGCACCGGAAGCTCTGTAAGTGTCAATTCTTATATCTTTATCTTCGACAACTATGTTGATATTGTCGTCAACTTCAGGGATAACGTCAACAGAACTAAATGAAGTGTGCCGTCTTTTGTTAGAATCAAATGGAGAAATTCTTACAAGCCTGTGAACTCCTATTTCAGACTGCAAAAAACCATAAGCATATTCACCCTTTATTATCATTGTTATGCTTTTTATTCCAGCCTCATCTCCATCTAAACTATCAACAACTTCAGTTTCAAAACGCTTATCTTCCGCCCATCTAGAATACATTCTCACTAACATCTGTGCCCAATCGCAAGATTCCGTGCCACCAGCGCCCGCATGTATAGCAATAATCGCATTATTTTTATCGTGCGGTCCGCTAAGTCTCGTTTTAGTTTCAAAAGCAGATAATTTTTTCTCAAGTTTTTTGCTGCCGTCTTCAATTTCTTTTAAAATATTTTCATCATTTTCAATTCCGGCAAGTTCTTTTAAATCAATTAAATCTTTAACCTGCAAGCTCATATCGTTCCACAATTTACATATATTTTTTAGACCATCGAGCTCCGCCATAACTTTTTTGGCATTGTTTTGATCGCTCCAAAAATTTGCGTCAGATATATCCTGTTCGAGTTCTTTGATTCTATTTATTTTTGAATCTACATCAAAGGGACCCCCTCAAAGCATCTATTCTTTCTTTCTGTTGCCCAAGCATGGCGACTCCTTTCTACGTTTATAATTCAATAATAATACAGACAAAATAATCCCTATACAAACATACACAAACAAATCGCCAAACTTTGTGTAAAAAGTTTTAAAATCATTTTGAAAAAACGTCCCTCTGAGCAAAACCTTTTTACACAACTGAGTTCGTTCAACAATTACGCCTGATGCTTCAATAAACCCCGAAATTCCTGAATTTGCAGATACTAGCATTGCCTTACGAGTTTCAACCGCTCTGAACACGTTCATAGCAAAATGTTGAGAAGGAGCCGCCGTGTCAAAAAACCATCCATCGTTTGCATGATTTGAGAGGACTTTTGCCCCGGAAAACACAAATCTTCTGGAAATATCAGGGTAGAAATTCTCTGAACATATTGTCGAGCCAACACGTAGCTTTCCATTATCAAAAACATTTGTATCTGTGCCTCTTTCAAGGTCGCCCATGTGATTTATAACATCAAAAAATTGTGCAAACAATTCTCTAAATGGAACATACTCTCCAAAAGGAATAAGACAATTTTTTTTATGAACAGCTTTATAATCACCACCGTTCTCAAAAGATACAACAGCATTATATACTTTTTCCCCATCATCAGAAAATGGAGAGCCCACAATGTTTAAGCCGCCAGCAAGAGTTGTAATCTCTTTTGCTGACTCATACATTCTCGCATTATTAGGGACAAGCTCCGTAAACGCCGTTTCCGGCCATAAAACTAAATCAGTTTTATTTTTAGAAATTTCAGAAGCATAATTTCTGAGGTTGGAATATATTATCGCACTAAAAGCAGCATCCCATTTCTCATTCTGATCAATATTTGGTTGTACAATAGATACCGAAAATTCCTGTTCACCAAAAGATTTAAATCTATTTGATCTAACTGCTCCAAATATTGCAAACGCAACAATCAAAACTAAAGCAATATAAAGATACTTATTGACCCTTTTTGATATCCAAAAATGGAGGCATAAATTACAAAACATCAAAATAAACGATACCCCATACACACCGGTGAATTCAGCTATTTGTACAATTGAAGTAAACTCAAACTGCGAATATGCTATAAGCATCCAAGAAAAACCTGTAAGAAAATATGTTCTGATATATTCTAGAACGACCCACATTGCCGCACCGGCAATAATCAACAAAATATTTTGAATTATATCGTCCCTAAATTTTCTAGCAATGGCATTTCTTATAAAACACAAACATCCGCCCCAAACACTCCAATACAGCGCAAGATATATCCATAAAAGACTAGACGCAATTAAAGCCTGTGCGCAAGATTTTGTGTTAGAATAAAGCATTAAATAAAGCCAATACATACCTACAGCATTAAAGACAAATCCTGAAATGAATCCATAACAAAAAGAACCTTTATACCCTGATTCCATCACTACATAAATCAACGGTACAAAAGCTACCCACATCAAAAAAAATAAATTTATTTTAGGAAAGGCAGTTGCAGCCAACAAACCTGTGGCAATACACAAAACAAACCTTTTACAGTCTATTATTTTCATAAAATTATCAAGGGAATATCATTAAAATACGTTTTATTAAACATTTTAAGAAATTTACTTTTTTCGCCAAAATCTTTTATTTCTGATGTCTGCAATACCGTGACGAATATATGTTGCTCTTGCATATTGCTTTTCTCTATTACGTCTATCCCATTTAATTCTTGATTTTCTAATTCATAATCTGACAACAAAAAGACTTTATTCTTTTCCTTTATTTAGTGAAGTTATAAAATCAACAACATCTAAGCCTTGCGTAAAATACTTAACTGATACTTCACTAGAATGTTCTGAAAAACGACTCTTCCATATATCATGAACTAATACATCACCATCTAATTATAACAGCTGTATCGCCTTTGCGCAATTCTATTTTTATCTGCGAAACATCTTGGCATCTCTGTCGGGAATATGAAAACAAATTCTGTATCTACATTTTCTTCAGATTTAATTAGCATCTGAGCATTCATAGTTTTTATAGTTTTTAATGTATCCTTAACTTGTTGCAATCCAATACCGTATCCTGTTCCCTTTATAGTGCCAAAATCAATGCCATTAGAATTTCCTTTATAAACACGAATTTTTGATTTGAATCTGAACGATAATTGAAGATCATATTCGATTTTTGATACTGATATCACTTACTATCAATCATATACTATCACCTCATGTTACATTTTCCAATATTTCTTCATATACTTTATTCAACATAATTCTCTGATCTGTTTTTCTTAATATTTCAGCCTCATATCTCCATGACAAATCGTAATCTGTTTCACCTACTGCAACTTCTTTAGCAGATTTATATCCAAGCATTTCGGCTTCCGCTTGATTACAACCCAAGTAAACTCCATCTATATCTTTCCAATAGATAAATCCAGGAATGCTTCGTAAAATATTGCTGGCTAAAAGCTATTCTTCACTCATAGCGTCCCTCTTTATTTAAGAAAAATTTACTGCCAAATAACCCTGTTTTGAAGAAACATATGAAAAATGGACTATCTTTGTCGTATACGCCCGTCAAGAAACCTGAGAGAGTATCTTTATATGCATATAAAGACGAAGAAATATTGATAATGTCATGGACATTAAGATACACAGGAAGTTCAGCAATAAAATATTTTACAGCAACACATACTGCTTCATCACTCATATCGCCTAAAAAACCTTTGCTTGCCAAACTGTTTTCGAAGTTGCTAAAAACATCCTTTTCTAAAACTCTCATCATTCCCATATAATTTTTTATAAGTATCATGAAATTTTAAATATTTTTCATTATGCATGAGATCGCTGCAAAAAACTATCATATTGTTAGCTTCAACATCCGATAACTTGTTTGCAAGCAAAGTTTTTATTGCCTTATTCTTCAAATTATTATCATGTAATCTAGTCTTTTTCTTTGCCTTATCTTCGGAATATCTCACTGCTCGAAGCGTACATGCCAAAATTCATCGGGTATAAAAACATTCATTTTTTTGAAAGTAGATAGTCCCCAAGCAAAAAGCTTTTTTAAATTTTCTTCAGTATAATAACCTTAAACGGACTTATACCAAGCAAGACACGTTCCCTCAAACCATATGATTCTTCTGAGTTACTGATAGCCAATATTCATACCAGTACATCTTTATCCTTGTTTAATTCATCTAACCAAAATTTCGATTAGTTTTCACAATTACATAAAACTATTAACTGAATTAACATAAGCTAAAATAAAATTCATGTTTAAACTTCTCAAACTCCACAACACTTTTTATATTTTTTCCCACTCCCACACGGACAAGAATCATTTCTCCCTATTTTACTTAAATTTTGTGGTTTCCCTTTATCTTCTTTTCGATCATTTTTTTTACCAAAAGAAGGACTTACTTTTGCAGTTTCCGCGTTATTTAGAGGTTGCGGCTTAACATCAACCTGAACTTTAAATATGTATTCTACGGTATTTTCTCTTATTCTCTTCATCATAGATTCAAACAAAGCAAAAGATTCTCTTTGGTATTCGACTTTCGGATCTTTTTGAGCATAAGCCCTAAAACCTATACCTCGTCTTAACTGATCGAGTTCGTATAAATTATCATACCACGAAGAATCTATCATCTGCAAGAACACCATTCTTTGTATCTGAGCCATTAACTCAGGAGTAAGTTCTTCTTTTCTTTTTTCATATGCCTCAATGACTCTTTCACAAATATCAGTTTGAAGAGCCTCCTTTGAGAAAAAGTTTATTTCATCTTTATTTTCAATTTCGTATTTAACGCCAAAAATCCTAGACAGCCATGCATCTATGCTAGTCCAATCCCACTCCTCCGCATATTTTTCAGCAGTCCAAGTAGAAAGTTTTTCCTCAATGGACTCGTTAATCATATCTTTGATGGTGTCTGTTATATCTTCCCCTTCGAGAATCTCGTTTCTTAATCTATAAATAGCTTCCCTTTGCTTGTTCATAACATTATCAAAATCTATCAGTTGTTTTCTTATATCAAAATTCATTCCTTCCACTTTTTTCTGCGCACCCTCCACTGCTTTTGATATCCAAGGATGTTGTATATCGTCACCCTCTTTTAAACCTAACTTCTGCATCATTACGGACATTTTATCGGAACCAAAAAGACGCATAAGCTCATCTTCCATGGAAAGGAAAAACCTTGTAGATCCCACATCGCCTTGTCTGCCTGCGCGTCCTCTAAGCTGATTATCTATTCTTCGCGATTCATGTCTTTCCGTACCTATTATGTGAAGTCCTCCTAATTCCTTAACCTCTTCATTTTGAACCGCATCGCCAGCGCCAAGAACAATATCCGTACCTCTACCCGCCATATTTGTAGCAATTGTAACTGCGGATTTTGCCCCTGCAGACGCAATAATTTGAGCTTCTACAGCATGATACTTAGCATTTAATACCTGATGAGGAATGCCTTTTTTTCTAAGCATGACTGCTATTTTTTCAGATTTTTCTATCGACCTTGTACCAACAAGAACAGGCTGACCCTTGCTCCATAAAGATTCGATTTCGTTGATTATAGCATTGTCTTTTTCTTTTTCAGTCATATATATAACATCGGGATGATCCTTTCTTACCATCGGATTATTTGTAGGCACTTCTACAACTCCAAGTTTATAAATTTCCCAAAATTCAGCTGTTTCAGTTGACGCTGTACCTGTCATCCCCGAGATTTTTTTATACATTCTGAAAAAATTCTGAAACGTTATCGTCGCAAGGGTTTGATTTTCATCTGCAATTTTTAAATTTTCTTTTGCTTCAATCGCTTGATGAAGTCCGTCAGACCATCTTCTACCCGGCATCAGTCTTCCTGTAAATTCATCTACAATTACAACTTCACCATCTTTTACAACATACTCAACATCGCGACGATATAAATTGTGTGCTTTTATGGCCTGCGTTATGTGATGCACCCATTCAGATTGTAAATCATCATAAATATTTTTTATACCCAATATTTTTTCAGTCTTTTGGACACCCTGTTCCGTTAAAACAATAGAATGATTCTTTTCATCAAGAAGATAATCGTAACCCTTTGATAAGTCGATATTATCGTATTTTGCTTTTATTTCCTCACTTTCGGTAACTTTTCTGCCCTTAAGCATAGGAACTATTCTGTCAGAAATATAATATTTATCCGTTGACTGTTCACCAGCGCCGGAAATAATAAGAGGCGTTCTTGCTTCATCTATTAAAATAGAATCAACTTCGTCTATAATTGCATAGCTGAGAGGACGTAAAACTCTGTCTTCTTTTGAAACAACCATATTATCTCTTAAATAATCAAACCCAATCTCATTATTTGTAACATAAGTTATATCGCAGTTATAAGCTTCTTTTCTTTCTGTGTTTCTTGTCTCGTGTCCGACGTTTCCAACGGTAAGACCAAGTTTTTCATAAATCGCGCCCATCCACTCCTTATCTCTTTTTGCAAGATAATCGTTGACGGTTACCACATGAACACCAGTTTGAGGCAAAGCATTAAGATATGCAGCAAGCGTAGCAACTAAAGTTTTTCCTTCTCCCGTTCTCATCTCGGCAATTTTACCTTTGTGAAGTATATAACCGCCTACTATCTGTACGTCAAAATGTCTTAAACCAATTGCTCTTACAGAAGCCTCTCTGACGCACGCAAAAGCTTCGGGCAAAATATCATCTAAAGTTGCCCCTTTTTCAAGACATTCTCTAAACTCAATTGTTTTATTTTTTAATCCGTCATCCGTAAGCTGTTTTATGGCAGACTCAAAAGCATTAACTCTCGCGACTATCGGTTTTATCGCCCTTATATCTCTTTCATTTTGGGAACCAAAAATTGCGCTTAAAATATCTTTCAACACGTTTAACCATCCTTGTTCATTATGGAGTATTAATTTATATCTGTTATTTTGACTGGTTGATTATATAATTTATTGATTAGTCTTGACAATTTTTTTCTTTCCCTTTTTTTCGATGTTTCTTTTAAATGATTTAGTAGGACGTGTTACATAAATTTTGAAACAATTTGATTAAATACAAATATAAATTCTTTGGAAAGTTTTATTGCATCGTTATCTTGTTCTAGTGTTTTATCTTTTAAACATTCTAAAAGTACGGTTTGATGTTCTGAACTATTGAAACAATTCACGTCTATACCTTCGTTTAAAAGTCTTAGTCCTAGTATAATTTTTTCTGTTTTATAAAGTTCATCGCCTATATATTCCGATTCCATTTCTAACGAAGATATATTACCGCATCTACTTTGCACATCTTTCAATAACGAACATACTGCAATATATTTTTCTATATCATCGATATTTTTATATCTTATCTTTCTCAAATATCCTGCAGCGCCTGCACCAAGTCCTATATATTCAAAATTACGCCAATAATTTGAATTGTGAAAAGATTCTCTGCTTCGTTTAGTCCAGTTTGAAATTTCGTAGTGAGCATAACCATTACTAGCTAAAACTTCTACGGCTTTATCATACATATCTCTTTGAATATTGTCGTTTATAGTAACACTGTTTAAATAAAAAGGCGTACCCTCTTCAATTGACAAAGGATAAAGCGATAAATGCTCACTATTAAAAAGCAAAGCTCTTTTTAAGTCTCTTTCCCATTCTTTTACCGTTTGATTTGAAAGTCCGTATATCAAATCAATATTGATATTATTAAAACTTTCCTTTCTAGCTATGTCATATATATTACAGAAAGTTTGAAAATCGTGTATTCTTCCCAAAAATTTAAGCGAGTTATCTTCGACAGACTGTAAACCTATACTTAATCTATTTATTCCAAAGTTTTTGAGAAGACGGAGTTTTTCTTTTGATGTGGATTCGGGATTTAATTCAAATGTAAATTCGCGAACTTCTGATAAATCAAAAATATTATTTAATGTCTGCAAAAGTTTTTCGAGTTGTTTTAAGGATAAAACAGATGGGGTACCACCGCCAATATATATCGAATTTATTTTTTGGTTCCTAAATTGACTCGCATGTTTTATTAAAGCGTCAACGTATTTATTAACTAAAACAACGTCATATTTTACCGAGAAAAAATCGCAGTAATAACATTTTTGTTTACAAAATGGAATGTGAATATATAAACCTAACATATTTTATTACTTGCAAAATACATAAAAAGCATTTTACTATGAGAGGTAACTCCCGACGCTAACAACGCATACCCTGTCAATGCCAAAGATATCGCCATCCTTTTCAGAGAAAGAGAAATTAAAAAAGATAAGAAAGAAACAACTACAACTGATAAAATTTATTTAGGGACCGATTTTGATAATTTTGTATTGTCTTTAAAAAGTTCGGCTATCCCACCTATTGACGCTGTAACACCGGCAGTTTCTAACGGTAAGAAAATTTTTGTTGCTTGACCGTCTGCAACTTTTCCAAGCGTTTCAAGATACTTAATGGCGAGAAGATCATTCGTAGGCTTACCTTCGTGTATAGCATTATAAACCACCTCGATTTTATATTTTTCCGCTTCGGCAACCTGTTTTATTGCTTCGGCTTCGCCCGTAGCTTCTAAAACTTGTTTTTCTTTCACAGCTTCTGCATCGAGAATTACAGCCTGCTTTTCGCCTTCAGCCTTAAGAATTGCAGCTTGCCTTAAACCCTCCGCTTCCAAAATATTTGCTCTTTTTTCTCTTTCGGCTTTCATCTGCTTTGACATAGCATCCGTGATATCTCTTGGCGGATCGATTTTTTGTATTTCAAGTTTTGTAACTTTTACACCCCATTTATCCGTAGCTTCATCCATTACAACCCTTAATTGCGTATTGATTTTTTCTCTGGATGTAAGCGTACTGTCTAACTCCATATCTCCGATTACATTTCTTAAATTTGTCTGTGCAAGTTTTAAAGCTGCAAGCGCAAAATTCTCGATGTTGTAAACAACTTTCACTGGATCTGTAACCTGAAAATAAATTATAGCATCAACAACTACAGAAACGTTATCTTTCGTAATAACACTCTGTGGTGGAACATCTATAACGCGCTCTCTCATATCAACAAGTACCATTCTTTGAAACATAGGAATTATAATATTTGCGCCCGAGCCTCTCGTGCCTGTATACTTACCTAAAGTTTCAACAAGTCCTTTTTCATACTGTCTTATTATTTTTATAGAGCTTGCCACAAAAATAACCACAAAAACTAAAACTACGACAACAAAAAGAATAGACATATTATCCCCCTATTTTTTCAACAATAAGCATCGTTCCGCTTACTTTTTTTATTGTTACCACTTCACCGATTTCAATATCAACATCAGATTCAGCTCTCCATATCTCACTTGAAACTTTTACGAAACCCGACTTTAAAGGCATTATCTTTCCTGTAACTATAGCTTCTGCCCCAATAAGAGCATCTACATTTGAGCTGACAGTTTTAGCTTTGCTTATCATCCTTTTAAAGATTGGTTTTACAAGATACAAAGCTGAAATAGAAATAATTAAAAAAATCGTAAATTGCAACAAACTCGAATCAGTAAAACAAGATACTACTGCCGCAAAAGCCGAGCCTATAGCAAGACAGATAAAGAAAAAAATCGATGTCGTCGCTATTTCAAAAATTATTAGAACAACTGCAATCACAATCCAAGCAATCCATGTCATATAATCCTCCGCCAATATAGCAACAACGCTTTACCTTTCACGTACTTGTCAGGCAAAGGTCCCCAAAAACGAGAATCAAAAGAAAAATCTCTATTATCGCCCATCATCATATAATGCCCTTTGGGAACAATTACAGGTCCGAAATTATCTCTTACAGCCGGTATAGATGTAAATCTGCCTTTTTCCCAATATTCTTGATAATCTTTGTTGCTTGCAAACAAATCGAAACTTTGTCGAATTGTGGAGTCGTTAAAAACCGCACGAGGATCTCTAATGCAAACGTCATTTACGAAAAGTTCTTTATCTTTTATTTCCACTTTATCACCTGCCACTGCCACACACCTTTTTATGAAATCTTTCGTTATGCCTTTTTCCCTTTCAGAAATCGTTAAAGCTTCAGGAGGACACTGAAAGACAACTATATCTCCACGACTTACATTTCGGAAAGGCGTATAACGCCTTCCATCACTTGTAAACGGAATTTTAAAGCCGTAAATCAATTTATTTACAAAAAGCCGATCGCCCTCTAAAAGAGTGTTTCTCATACTACCTGACGGGATTTTAAAAGCTTGAACAAAGAAAAACATAATGAAAGACGCTATTATAAGCACTGTCCAACCTGTGGCGACCCATGAATAAACGTTTTCAAATAATTTTTCGGATGTCTCGGTTTTAAAATATTTTTTTGTAGCCAGCATTATCACAGCTATTACAAAAAGAATACATCCTGCAAAAAAAAGATAAAACTCCAAGGAGAAACGAGAAAAAAAATGAGAAAAAAGGTGAAACTTCATAGGAATACGCCTCTTTTGATATTTTATAAATCCTTTGGAGATTTTCTTTCCTCAAGGACTGACAACAACAAATAAAATGCACTTCTAGCACGAATTTTTGAATTAACTTAGTAACACATAAACACACTATCTCGCAGTTAGAATATACTCTGCAGTGGAGTGTAGCATATAAGAACAAAAAATAATCAATTAATCGTCTATCCCAAGAACAGCAACAAATGCATCCGGCGGAATCTCTACCCTCCCAAACTGTCGCATCTTACGCTTGCCTTCTTTTTGCTTCTCAAGAAGTTTGCGCTTTCTTGATATATCGCCACCGTAACATTTTGCAAGAACGTCTTTACGCATTGCAGATATTGTTTCTCTCGCGACTATTTTATTGTTCACTTTTGCCTGTATAGGAATTTCAAACATGTGTCTTGGTATAATACTTCTAAGTTTTTCAGTAAGATAATGGGCGACAGTCTGGATTTTATCTTTGTGAGCAATAATCGTAAAAGCATCAACAACTTCCGCATTTATCATAATTTCCAGTTTGACCAAATCTCCCTGTTGATGTTCTACATGCTCGTAATCAAAAGAAGCATATCCTTTGGAAACTGATTTTAGAGCATCATAGAAACCTACGATAATTTCAGCAAGAGGCATATGATATTTTAATATAGTTATTTTAGTATTCATGTATCTCATCGATATCTGCTTGCCTCTTCTTTTTTGGCACAGCTCAAGCATAGCTCCTAAATAATCAATCGGGCAAATTATAGTTGCCTTAACGTAAGGTTCCCAAATTTCTTCAATATCTGCGTTGTTTGGAAATCTTGCAGGATTATCTATCGTTGTAATTGAGTCTCTAGTTTTTACCTTATATACAACGTTTGGAGCCGTAACCAAGAGATTTAAACCAAACTCTCTTTCGAGTCTTTCTTTAACTATTTCCAAATGCAAAGATCCCAAAAATCCACATCTGAAACCAAATCCCAAAGCTACCGAAGTTTCAGGAAAATAAACAAGAGATGAATCTGAAAGTTTTAATTTTTCTAAAGCCATTTTTAAACCGTCATACTCAGATGTACTATTTGGATAAAGACCTGCAAAAACAAAAGGATTTATTTCTTTGTACCCTTCGTGAGGATGTTTTGTCGGGTTTATACTTTCGGTAATTGTATCGCCAATTTTTATATCCCTTATATCTTTTATGCCAGCTACAACATAGCCTACATCTCCTGAAGAAAGCTCATCGGACTCAACCATTTTTATTTTCATATATCCAACTTCAAGCACTTCATGTTCTACGCCTGATGCCACAAATTTTATTTTCATATTTTTACAAATTCTACCGTCAAACACCCTTATAATGACTATAACACCGCGATAAGAATCATAAAATGAATCAAAAATTAAAGCTGATAACGACTCTTCTTTTACAACTATTGCAGGAGGAATATTTGCAATTATAGAACCGACTATTTCACCAATACCTATACCTTCTTTAGCGCTTGCGAGGATAGGCTCTGCGTCAACATCAAGACCTTCTTTTATTTGTTCATAAGCACTATCTATATCGGCAGTAGGTAAATCTATTTTATTTATTACAGGCACTATCTTGAGTTTTGCATTTTTTGCAAGCATTGTATTTGCAAGAGTCTGAGCTTCTACACCCTGAGTAGCGTCTACAACTAAAATCGCCCCCTCGCATGCTGCAAGAGCTCTTGAAACTTCATAGGTAAAATCCACATGACCCGGAGTGTCAATTAAATTTAAAACATATTTCTCGCCGTTTTTAGCAGTATAATTCATTCTTACAGCTTTGGCTTTTATTGTTATTCCTCTTTCTCTTTCAAGCTCCATACCATCAAGAATCTGTTCTTTCATTTCTCTGCGGGAAATTGTTCCGGTGTATTCAAGCAATCTGTCAGCAAGTGTACTTTTACCGTGATCTATGTGTGCTATGATACAAAAATTTCTTATATTAGACATTACATTCTTCCTCATTTAATGCGTGCCTCATCATTGTACCACATAATTGAAGGGAACGGCAATGCCGCGACTCTCAAGATATTACATTTCATTGACAGGTAAGAGTATCTTTTTATACAATATGTCCTCGAGGCGTGTCGAAAATATAAGAGGTTCCTATGATAATCTTAACCGGTGGAGCAGGTTTTGTAGGTAGTTGTTTTCTGTGGAAGTTAAACCAAGAAGGCATAAAAGACGTTTTAGTTGTAGATCATTTGGATGATAGCGAAAAATGGAAGAATTTAGTAGGTAAAAGTTATTACGATTATATACAAAAGGGTGCTTTTTTTAATGCTGTCATAAGCAGACGAGTCCCAAAGCCCCATGCTATTGTGCATCTGGGCGCATGTAGTTCCACAATCTTTACTGATGCAACTTACTATATAAAAAATAATTATGAATATTCTAAAATTCTTGCCCTGTGGGCGTTTGAGTTGAGCATTCCCTTTATTTATGCATCCTCTGCCGCAACGTATGGCGACAGCGAGGTTGGATATGACGATGATATATCAAAACTGATAAATTTATCACCGTTAAATATGTATGGTTTTTCTAAACATATGTTCGATTTGTGGTTGTTGAACAATAATTACATTAACAAGGTCGCAGGTATAAAATTTTTTAATGTTTTTGGTCCTAACGAATATCATAAAGGCGATATGCGCAGCGTAGTTTGTAAAAGTTATGACGAAGTTGCAGATAATGGCCTTATAAAGCTGTTTAAATCTTATAATGAAAATTATTCCGACGGTGGACAGCGCAGAGATTTTATATACGTAAAAGACGCTATCAACGCTATGTATTTTTTGTTTAAAAATCCTTCTAAAACAGGTATGTTTAATCTTGGTACGGGTAAATCGAGGACTTGGAATGATATAGCGAAATCTATGTTTGCAGCAGTTGGCAAAAAAGAGAACATAGAATATATCGATATGCCTGATTTTTTAAAACAGAAATATCAGTATTTCACACAGGCAAAGATGGACAATCTTAAAAAAGCTGGATATAACAAGTCTTTTATGGAGCTTGAAGATTCTGTAAAAGATTATTGTTTTTATCTAAAAAATAAATCTTATCTATAGTTATAATGTAAAATTTGTATAATCCTTTGGAGCAACTATGAATCTTTTAAAATTAATATCTTCGTTTAAAAAGCAAACTATTTTGGTTGTCGGCGATGCGATGATAGACAGATTTATATGGGGAAAAGTAAATAGAATTTCGCCCGAAGCGCCTGTTCCAGTAGTAGAGGTTACAAGAGAAACAGAGATGCTTGGCGGAGCTGCAAATGTTGCAAATAATATAACGTCTTTAGGTGGTAAAGCCTATGTTGTAAGCGTAATAGGCAAAGATATAACAGGTAAATCTTTAGCAGAGATGCTTGAAGAAAAAGGGATTAATTATGATTGTTTGGTTTACGATGCTAACAGACCTACAATCGTAAAGACAAGAATTATTGCAGCGAGTCAGCAGCTTGTAAGAGTAGATAAAGAGATAAAAGGATTTTTTGACCATCATACCGAATCAAAGGTCTTGACAAATATGGAAAAAATTATTCCTCAGGTCAATGCTGTTATAATTTCAGATTATGGAAAAGGCGTTATAAGTCCTACAGTTCTTAAAAAGATAATTTCCCTTGCAAAAAAACATAAAATCCCTGTTACCGTAGATCCTAAGATATATCATTTCAAAAAATATAAAAAGATAACAACGATGACACCCAACGAAAGAGAAGTTATAGAGGGAATGAACGCAAAAAATATTAGAACTGACGAAGATATAGTCGTTTTGGGTAAGAAAATCCTTAAAACATTGAATTCAGAATCTGTGCTTATAACGCGCGGCGAAAAAGGTATGACGCTTATTCAGCCTAATAATAAAATTACGAGTATCCCTACAAGAGCAAAGGAAGTTTATGATGTTACAGGGGCAGGAGATACGGTTATTTCCACTCTGACTTTAGCACTAGCTGCTAAGTCTGATTTGCTAAGCGCAGCCGAAATAGCAAATTTTGCGGCTGGGATAGTAGTCGGTAAACTTGGTACCGCCACAACAAATTTTCAAGAATTAGAAAAAACGATAAAGGAGTTCCGCGGAAAATGAAGACAGCCGTAATTATACCGTCAAGATATGGTTCCAGTCGTTTCCCGGGTAAACCTTTGGAATTAATAAAAGGAAAGCCCCTTGTGCAGCGTACTGTAGAGAGAGTAAAACGATGTAAAGAAGTTGATTTTGTAGCTGTTGCGACGGATGATAAACGTATATATGATGCTGTCCAAAAACTTGGATTTAATGTATTTATGACTCCTGATAAATGTAAAAGTGGTACAGACAGAATTGCTTTTACAGCGCTAAGATTTTTAAAAAATTACGATAATTTTATTAATGTTCAAGGCGACGAGCCTTTAATAGATCCGAAACTTGTTGATGAACTTGCTGTTTCTCTCAAAAAGACGAAATCTCTAGAATACATAACTGCAGCTTTTCCATTAAAAGAAGAAAGCGTTATCAATAATCCAAATGTAGTTAAGGTTGTTTTTGATAAAGATGGATATGCCTTGTATTTTTCAAGATTTGCGATTCCGTACAACGAAGATAATTCAAAAATAAAATATTATAAGCATATGGGGATATACGGATATAAAAGAAATTTTTTGTTGGAATTTTCAAAAAGTAAAATGTCATCTTTAGAAAAGGCTGAAAATCTTGAGCAGTTGAGGGCTTTAGAGAATGGTAAAAGAATAAAAATTGTTGTTGCAAAGCATGATTCCATTGGTGTTGATATGCCGTCAGATATTTTAAAAGTTGAAAAGTATTTGTAGTAATGGAAAAGATAATGCAAAATAAGCGTATAGAAATTGGTAGAAATGTTGTTCTTGCAAATGATAGGCCTTTTGTTGTTATAGCGGGACCGTGCGTTATTGAAAGTGAAAAACATGCATTTACTTTGGCTGCAAGTTTGAAAAAAATAACATCAAAGCTAAAAATTCCTTTTATTTTTAAAGCTTCTTACGATAAAGCTAATCGTTCGTCAGGTTGTTCCTACAGAGGACCCGGAATAGATGAAGGTCTTAGAATTCTTGCAAGAATAAAAAAAGAATTGAAGTTACCTATTACTACGGATGTACATGCTGAGTACCAAGTTTCTAAAGCTGCAAAAATTGTAGATTTTTTGCAGGTGCCGGCGTTTTTGTCTCGTCAGACTGATTTAATAAAAGCGTGCGCTCTTACAGGGAAACCTATAAATATTAAAAAGGGGCAATTTTTAGCTCCGGAAGATATGTTTAATGTCATAAAAAAAGCTGAAACTTTTGGTAATAAAAACTTGTCCCTCACAGAAAGAGGCGCATCTTTTGGATATCACAATCTTGTTGTAGATTTTAGGGGTTTGGAAATCATGAAACAAAGCGGATATCCTGTAATTTTTGATGCAACGCACAGTGTTCAGCTTCCCGGTGGACACGGCGCATATAGTGGTGGAAATAGAGAATTTATTGCTCCTCTTTCAAAAGCGGCGACGGCTGTGGGTGTTGCGGCGTTATTTCTTGAAGTTCATGAAAACCCTGAAAAAGCCCTTTCGGATGGAGCAAATAGTCTTGATTTAATATCTTTTAAGCGAATGCTTAAAAATATTAAAGCCATAGATGAGGTAATTAAATGAAAGTTAAACAACCAAAAAACTTCAATAAGAACTATCCTGAAGCAGTTGAACAAAAAGATGAAAAGAAAACTTTAAAACACAAAGAAAGCAATGTTTTATATAAACCGACGTATGAATGGTATTTAAAAACTGCGACAATAGTTCTTGTATCATTAGCAATTGTGTTTTTTATTGAGCTTAGTGCTGTCTGTCTCCATACTTGAGGGAAATTGAGATCCTACCCTTACTCCGTGTCTTTCAGGAAATACTAGTACGAAGGTGGCGCTAAAGTGATAAGTAGTCAAAATATAATAAACAAAGCAAAAAATATTAAGCTCTTAGCCTGCGATATTGATGGCGTTTTAACTCGCGGTGAAATAACAATTTTCAACGATGGAGAAGAAATAAAAATATGGAACGTTAAAGATGGCATGGGGTTTAGCATTCTTTCGAAAACATCTCCTAGAATTAAAACCGCATGGATAACAGGTCGGCAGTCTCGGCAAGCTGAAAAACGCGTGAAGGATCTTAAGATTGATTATCTTGTTTCAAATTGCTCAAGCAAAAAAGAAGCCTTGGACAAAATATCTAAAGAAAACGGATTTGATATGTCTGAAGTTGCGTATATAGGCGATGACATAATAGATATTGCCGCTTTAAAAGCCGTAGGGTTTTCTGCGTGCCCCAAGGATGCTTGCGAAGATGTAAAGAACTGTGTCAATTATATTTCTTCTTTTAATGGTGGGGAAGGTGCAGTAAGAGAAATAATAGAAAAGATTGTAAAAGCAAAAAGTGAGTGGCAAAGAATTTTAGGTACGTATGTATGTTAAACATTTTGAGACTTTGTACAAAAATTCGTAGAAGAATTTATTATTACGGGGCATTTGCTTTTGCAAAAATTATTTTAGTTATGCCTTATAAGTTTTCAGTAAAAACGTTGAGCAGATTTTTTGGCAAGATTGCGTACTATGTAGCGCGTGATGATGTAAAGACTGCAAAGTGAAATTTAAAAAAATGTTTTCCTGATAAGTCTGAATAAGAAATATCAGAGATTGTAAAATGATCGTTTTACAATGAAACAAAAAAATTTTGAACTTGCAAATTTCCAGCGCATGGATTCTAAGTTTTTGCATAAAATTTCCGATATAGAAAATGTTGAGCTTATTAAAAGTAGTTTAAAGAAAGGTAAAGGAATACTTTTCGTAAGCGCTCACGCAGGTAATTGTGAAATGGTGACTGCAACAGTTGCAGGGCTAGACGTTCCTGTAAATGTTGTTGCAAAAAGATATATAATAGATGAGCTTAATGACATGCTTGTAGGATACAGGGCAAGTAAAAAAGTTAACATTATTTTCAAAGACACTCCCGGTACAGGCATAAAACAATAATAAGGTGTCCCGTGACTGTAGGGTCGTCAGGAAATTTTGATAAAAATGTTGAAAATCTTACTCAAAAAGCAACTCTTTTTTTGGAAGAGCATATAAGACAGTATCCAGATTAGTGGATTTGGTTTCATAAAAGATGGAAAACGAGACCTAAGAAGACAAAGTAAAAAGTGTAAAGTTGTAATTTTAAAATGAAATATGCAGAAGCACTTCTTATTTTCTCGTGGTTGCAAGATTAAAATTAAAGGGAAATAATGAACTTTTTTAAAAGATGTAATATATACGCGTTGATAATGTTTTCTGCTTTCTTTTTCGGTTGTATAACAGAAAAAACTGTTATCGAAGAAACGCCTCCGATGTCGAGGCAGGCTATAGAAAAGTTTACTATAACGCAAACAGATGAAGGTAAATTAAAAATGATATTGGAAGCAGAATCTGCTATTATAGATGAAATTAAAAACATTGCCCAGTTGAAACTTCCTGTAATAAAGTTTTATGACAAAGGCGAATATGTTTCAACGCTTGTTGCGGAGAGCGCAGTTATAAATATGGAAACCTGGGATGTAAGAGGAATAGGAAAATGTAATATGGACAACGCAAAGAATGAACATTTGCAAACAACAAATCTGATGTATGATGCAAAAAAAGAGTTGGTGTATGGTGATCATGATGTTAAAATTACAAGACCAAATGAAACAGTCTACGGCACAAGTTTTGAAGCGGATACGAAACTTACTAATATTATCATTAAGAATCAAAGAACTGTGCTTGAGTAAGTTTATAAGCATTATTTTGATTACTTTTATGGTTGCTGCTGTTTCTTTTACCGATGAATTATCCGGGAAGACAATAATAACCGGCGATGCAATGCATGTAAAAAAAGCTGGAGAAGTTATCATTTCAAAGGGTAATTCAAAAGTAATTAATGATACAAGCAAAATAGCTGCCGATGAAGTGTCTTATGATAAGCAAAATTCCGAGATTTTTGCGACAGGAAATGTTAGATTAGTTTCAAAGACTCAAAAAGGCGAGCCTTTTGAAGCTTACGGCAATTTTGCAAAATATGATATGAATGTTCAAAAAGGAAAAATTTGGGGGGATTACACAGTAACAAGATATTATGTAAATAACTCAACTACTCCTCTTGTTATGCACGCTAAGGAAGTTTATATTGATAGGAAGACTCAGACTTTAGATGCATATAAAGAAGTTGAGGTTGTAACTTCGTCAGGAACCATTTATGCCGATAACGGTTCTTTCGACAGCACAACACTAGGTATGATTTTTAAAGAAGATGAGAAAAGACCTATGGCGGATGTTAATTATGACGGGAGAAAAGGTCTTTACGAAGCAGATGAAATGATTTTTTACAACTCTGAAGGGAATAAAAGGATAGTTATGAATGGTTCAGTCGTAGGAAAAATTGAAATGGAAAATGAAATAAAATGATATTAAGAACCGAAGGATTATTTAAGAAGTATAATCACAGAATGATTGTAGATGGCGTCAGCATAAGTGTAAGACAGGGTGAAGTTGTAGGTTTGCTTGGTCCTAATGGCGCTGGTAAAACAACAACTTTTTATATGACAGTAGGTCTTGTAAGATCCTATACTGGTAGCGTTTATCTAGACAACAATGAAATCACAAATTGGTCCATGTACCGGAGAGCGAGAGCCGGGATAGGATATCTTTCTCAAGAGTCGTCTATATTTAGAGGACTCAATGTTGAAGATAATCTCGTGGCTATAGCTCAAATGCTTCCTGTTTCAAAGAGCGAGCAACAAAAAAAAGTTGATACTTTGCTTGTAGATTTCGGACTTACAAAATTGCGCGATCAGGCAAGCGTTACTTTATCCGGTGGTGAAAAAAGAAGACTAGAAATTGCAAGAGCTTTGATAACAGATCCTAAGTTTTTACTTTTAGATGAGCCTTTTGTTGGTATTGATCCTATAACAGTTGACGATATACAGAGACTTATTAAGAAGTTGAAAGAAAGGGGGCTTGGTATCCTCATAACAGATCACAACGTTAGAGAAACTCTTGAGGTTATTGACAGAGCATATATGATTTGTGAAGGAAAAATTTTGCTTGAAGGTAGCGCTAAAGAGATGCTCGAAAATCCCAAGGCTAGAAAAGTATATCTTGGAGATAATTTTAAAATGTAATCATTTATTTAAAGGGAGAAGAGCATGCAAATTAATATTACAGCTAGACATTTGAAGCTTACAGATGCGATTGACTCTTACATCCGTAAAAAAATTACAAAGTATGAGAAGCTTTTCAACGGAGATGACGCATGGGCGCACGCGATATTATCTGTCGAAAAAAATAGACAAATAACTGAAGTTGTTTTTCATGTTGGAAAACTTTCGTTTAGAGCAAGAGAACAATCCGATGACCTGTATGCTTCAATAGATGTGACAATAGACAAACTTAAAAAACAACTCAAAAAACAAAAAGAAATTTCAAAGGATAACAGAAAAAATAATTTGGAAGTTTTAAAAGATAAAAAGTGCAATATGAGAGAAGTGTTTTCTTATGATGTTATGGAAGATTCGAGAATGAAAATCTCAGAAATAAGGCGTTTTGATTTAAAACCTGTAACTGTAGAAGAGGCTATTAACGAAATGGATAATCTTGGATATAGAGTATATATGTTTAAAGACGGATCAAACGATAAAATAAGCGTTCTTTACCGTAATGACAGCGGGTCTGTAGTTCTTCTAGAACCCAATGAACTGTAAAATAAAGAGGAGCTATAGATGAAGATTATGGATTTTTTGAGTCGGGACGCAATAGTTACCGATTTGAAAGCGACAGACAAAAAATCGGCGATTATTGAACTGGTAGATGTTTTGAAAAATACTAAGAAAGTAAAGAAGACGGAGGAAGTCATTAATGTCGTTTTAGAAAGAGAAAAACTTGGTTCTACAGGGATAGGACAGGGTGTTGCAATTCCTCATGGAAAAACAGATGTTCTTCAAGAACAAGTGGGGGTTCTCGGTATTTCACGCAAAGGCATAGAGTTTAATTCTCTTGATGGCGAGATTGTGCACATCATTTTTCTTTTGGTTGGACCTGTTGAAGTGACCGGACAACATTTAAAAGCATTATCAAGAATTTCAAGATTGTTTAAGGATAAGTTCTTAAGACAGGCAATAAGAGATGCCACCACGACGGAAGATGTTGTTAAAATAATACAGCAGGATGAGGCGTATTAATGTCTATTATGGACGTAAACACGCTTCTTAAAGAAAGAAGTGAGGATTTTAAGCTTGAAGTTCTTACGGGGTACGGCGGACTTGGAAGAAAGATTACGGTTGCCGATATAAACAGACTGGGTCTTGCCCTTGCAGGATTTTTTGATCATTTTCCGTATGAGCGAATACAAGTTATAGGGACAATTGAGCATACGTATTTAAAGCATATAGAGTATGATGATCAGGTAAAAGTGTTGAACAAGATTTTTTCTCATGAAAAAGCCGTAAGTTGTGTTTTAACGAGAAATCTTGAGCCGACTGATGCAATGATTAAAGTGTTTTCCGATTTGAATATTACTCTACTAAGAACGGAATTAAACTCTTCTTTATTTATAGGTGATTTGGGTTATTATTTAGATGGCAAACTTGCTCCTTCAATTAAAATGCACGGCGTTATGACGAATGTTTATGGGCTTGGTGTTTTGCTCGTTGGCAAGTCTGCAATAGGCAAGTCAGAGTGCGCTCTTGAGCTTGTAAAAAGAGGACACAAGCTTGTCTCAGATGATGTGGTTAACATTACAAAACGTTTTGGACGTACTTTAGTAGGAAGTAGTTTAGAACTTACAAAGCATCTCATAGAGGTAAGAGGCATAGGTATAATAGACGTTAAAGAGCTTTTTGGCATAGGCAATATTTCAGATGAGTCTCGTATAGAACTTGTAATAAAACTTGAAGAACGAGATTCTGTAAAACAGTGTGAAAGAGTTGGATTTAATGAATGTTACACAGAGTATTTAAGCGTCAGGATTCCTGAGATTACGATACCTGTGGTTCCCGGTAGAAATCTTGCGATTCTTGTTGAAACTGCAAGTTTAAATCAAAGACTTAAAAATGAAGGACATTTTACTGCAAGAAATTTAGATGGCAGACTACGGGAAGAGCTTAACAAAAAATAATTATGGCTAAATTGTATATAATTTCAGGAATGTCCGGATCAGGCAAAAGTCAGGCTCTTAAAATCTTTGAAGATTTTGGGTTTGTTTGTGTTGATAACATGCCCGTTCAGATGTTTTCTGATTTTATTGATGTTTGTCTTAAAAATCAAGGCAAATATAAAAATGTTGCGATGAGTATTGATGTCCGAGCAGGGGAAGCCCTTACATCTTTCAAAGTATTGCTTACAGTTTTAAGAAAGAAAAAAATAGACTATAAAGTTATTTTTTTCAATGCCTCAGATTCAGTTTTGTTAAGGCGGTATTCAGAAACACGCCGTCGTCATCCTTTGGGAAAATCAGTTTATGATGGGATAAAACTTGAAAGAAAAATAATAGATAGTATTTTTTCTGTTGCAGACGAAGTTGTAGATACTTCGGTTCTTACAATAGGAGAATTGAAGAAAACAATCTCTATAGTTACTGGAATTCAACAGTCAGGTAAACAGTATTTAAATATTTCTGTCCTTTCTTTCGGATATAAGTATGGCGTGCCAAATGACGCCGATATCATTTATGATGTGCGCTTTATCACAAATCCAAATTATGTTTACGAATTAAAATTTAAAACCGGCAGAGATAAAGCGGTTAAGCAATATATAGAAAAGCAAAAAGAATTCAGAATTTTTTTTAGTTTATTCTCAAAACTTATAGAAACAACTTTGACTGGGTATATTAAAGAAGGTAAAAGTTATCTTACTATAGCAATAGGATGTACAGGTGGATGTCACAGATCTGTTTTTGCGTCAGAAAAGCTGACATCATTTTTGAAGAGTAAAAAATATAGAGTTAAACTTAACCATAGAGATATTTTGCATGGCCAATAATGATTATCTGTTTGTTAAGGAGTCTGTTGTATTGCAATAATAACTATTTTAAAGTCGCTAGATTGTAGTGTAATACTAAGAGATAATTTTCTTTCTCTTTTCCGACATCTTTTTAAATGACTTGACTGGATTTTATCTATAATTTGCTCGTAATTTGGAACAACTGGAAAAGAAATGAAGAGTATGAATTTTGAAAAACTGAAAAGCAAAATAAGGACTTTATTCACACGTAGGAATTTTAATAAAACCAGTAATGAGTTAGAAAAAGAAATTTTTTCGTTAAATAAAGATGAGATTATTCCTCTTATAACAGAAAGCGGAACCATATCTAAATGTATTGAAACTGATTCAACAGAAGAAAAATTATATACAAAAGCTTCCGATATTTTATTAGCAAAAGCCTTGCAGAATTGGGTCTAAAAGCACAAGCATTCAAAGAGCGATTGAGCGTAGCTGATGTTTTTGCTAAAAGCTATTTTCATAATTATACACTAATTGGCAACGCAAAAACGTTTAGACTAAGCCGAACGACAAAAAATCAAAAAGATTTCAAAGTGGAATCTATGGTGCATTGGGCGGAGAATAGTGATTATTCCATTTTATGTTGCCCCTATTTCCAGTATCCGCAGAATAAAAATCAAATATATAAGCAAGCATTAAATGGAAATGTGCTTTTATTTTCGTGGGAATATCTATATTTACTGCTCGATAATGACATAAAAGAAACTACTAAATTTTCTCTCGCTGACTGCTGGAATCAAAGCAAACATATTTCACAAAATACGTCGATTGCAGACAGCGGTAATAGTTTTATGGATAGACAAGATGAATTCTTAAAACGATTTGTCGGTTTAAACGATTCCAGACCAAAGTATTTCAATTTATTTAAAAGAAAGAGGAAGTGATGAAATTGATTATTGGAAGGAAGAAATCAGCAGAATATAACATTTGGACAAGGAAAAAGCTATAAAAGAATTATTGAAAATAATGAAGCTAAATAGCAAGATAGAAACTATACAAAAATTTATAGAACAGATACATAAATAAAATGATAGAAGTGAATAAATTATATAATGCCGATAGTATTGAACTAGTGAAATCTATCGATACTGATTCAGTAGATTTGATTTTGAGCGATATACCCTATGGAATTTGTTATGATAAATGGGATGTAATACACAACAATAAAATAATGCATTATTAGGGAAAAGCGAAGCGCAAATGAAAGCAGGTAGTATATTTAAAATGCGAGGAAAGCCTTTAAATGGTTGGTCGGAGGATGACAAAAAAATACCTGCGGAATATTATAGCTGGTGCAACTCTTGGATAAAAGATTGGCTGAGAGTATTGAAACCGGGAGCATCCTCTTTCGTTTTTGCAGGGCGGAGAATGGCTCATAGATGTATCTGCGCCGAGGATAACGGTTTTATATTCAAAGATATGATAGCTTGGAACAAAGAAAAAGCAGCTCATAGAGCGCAACGGATAAGTTGCGTTTTTGAGAGAAGAAATGATGATAAAAATGTTATAAAATGGAACGGCTGGAAAGTTGGAAATCTTAGACCTGTTTTTGAACCAATATTATGGTTTATGAAGCCGTATAAGATGGGCGGAACATTGGCAGATAATGTAATTGAAAATAGTGTCGGCGCTTAGGACGAAACGGTTTTTGATAGGTATGATCAATTACCTAATAACCTTATTTCGATGTCGGCAGAATCTATTAATAATGGGTTACATCCCACGCAAAAACCATTGGCGTTGATGAAATTGCTTATTGAATTGACAACAAAAGAAAATCAACTTGTATGCGATCCGTTCATGGGAAGCGGAACTGCGCTTGTCGGAGCACTGCAATTAGGCAGGAGCTTTATTGGAATAGAAAAAAAGCAAGAGTATTACAAAACCGCCTTAAGAAGACTTGAAAAAGAATATGATGTCGCCGAATTTTTGTTTAGTCTTTAATCCTGTGTCAAATCATGTTTAAAAAAGATGCTGAAAATAAAATATTTACTTGAATTTTGGCGATATCTATAATCAAATCGCTTTAAGTTGCACCATCAGTGTCTTTGCACTGAATGAAATGACGAAGCAATCCAGCATTAAGGTATTTAAATTTAATACCTCGTCAAGTTGTGCCTGCCACCTCTTTTATAAAAAGGGAAATTTACTACAATCGGCACAACTTAAAGCGATTTGACTACAGTAGTCCGAGGTTATGAAGCGAATGAAGCTCGATAATAAGGATTTTTGGTATTTTTGTTTTGTCTGACAAAAGTCCGGAGATGAATTCTAGGAGAATTCAAAAATGATTAAAATTATTGTCACGGCACATGGCGAATTAGCTCAGGAACTTGTGAATTCCGCAGAACTTATAGCAGGAAAACAATCCAATCTTTATGCTATCAAAAGAGGCGCTAACGATAGTTTGATACAAATGCAAAAGCGCATTGGCATTCTTCTACGGAGCATAAACAATGAAGACGGAACTTTAATACTTACCGATATGATCGGAGGCACGTCGTGTAATGCCTCCGCTCCAATGTGTATATCTTTTAATATGGAAATTCTTTCCGGTGTTAATCTTCCTATGCTATTATCAGCTATATTTGCAAGCAAAAGTGTTGTAAGTGCTGTAGATTTGGCTGATAAAGTTTTATTTGCCGGGCAAAAAAGCATAATAAACGTCAAAAAAATGTTGCTTGACTCATCAAAATAAATCCTGATATTGTGAGGTAAACGATGCCTATAGTTTTGGCAAGAATAGATGATAGACTTGTACATGGGCAGATAGTTCAAGGATGGCTCAAGACCATTTCTGTTGATACGCTTCTTGTTGTATCAGATTTAGCGTCTTGCGATAAGATGCAGCAAGCGCTTATGGCTATGGCTTTGCCTAGCGGGGTTGAGTTTACGGTGCAAAGTATCAAGGATGCGACGAATACAATTTTAAGCAGGCAGCATGATAATAGGAAAGTAATGTTGTTAACAATTAGTCCTTCAGACATTTTACATATGATAGAAAATGGTGTAAATTTAAAGTCTTTAAACGTTGGCGGAATGCATTTTGTTAATGGAAAAAAACAACTTCTATATAACATATATGTAGATGATAAAGATATAGAAAATCTTTATAAGATATGTATCAAAGGCGTTGACATAGAAGGCAGAATTCTTCCTGGTGACGAAAGATTAAATATTGTACCTTTAATAGAAAAGGAATATTTGGCTATGTGTGAGGCACGAAAGTAAGTAAAGTTAAATTTGTATTTTGTACACATAATCATCAGCCGGTTGGAAATTTTGATTGTGTTTTTGAAAAAGCCTATCAAGTTGCCTACAGACCATTTATGGATGTTTTGTTAAATCATCCAAAATAAAGTGGAATTTGCGTGTAAGCGGAATATTGTGAGAGTATCTAGAAAAAGAACGCGCGGATTATATCAATGATGTAAAGTGACTTATTGAAAAAGGCAATTTAGAAATATTGTCCGGAGGTTATCACGAGCCGTTAATGTCCGCAATCCTAGATAGAGATAAAATATATCAGGTGGAGAAGATGAGTTCCTACATAAAAAAGAAGTTTGGTTGTAAAGAGACCAAGGAACTTTGGCTTGCTGAAAGAGTATGGGAATCCAGCATGTCAAGAGTTTTATCCGAGAGTGGAATAGATTACACGGTGTTAGACGATTTTCATTTTGTTGCTACATGTATGGATACGGAAAAGCTAGACGAATACTACACCACGGAAGAAGAGGGGTACAAGATGAGATATCTGATACCTTAAAACGCTTATAGCGGAAACTAGAGTTCTGATTCTGTTGTGGTTATGGCAGACGTGTAACCAAGCACTTATAGACATGTTTATGAAAATCAATGGCTTGAACGTTTTTTTACTATTTTAGATGAGAATTCTGATATAGTGGGACTGTAAATTTTTCAGAAATTTTAAAAACGAAGAAATCATCCGGCAGAATTTATCTGCCTTGCGTTTCTTATTCCGAAATATCTCAGTGGTCTTTATCCACGGAAGCTCAGCAAACTTTTGAAAATGTTTTAAACAGATATGGGGGGATATGAAAGTAAAACTCAAAGTATTTATGTGCCCCCAAAAGACGGTGGATCAATTTTTGAATGGGATATTTTTAAATTCATCATAATCTTCTTGACGTTTTAACCAAGCGGCATAAAGCATATGATTATCTGTTTAACAATTACTAGGAGAAAGGTGATTTTGCGACTGGATTGTACTATGTAAAATTAGAACATACGAGACAATCTTTCAAAAAAAATCTAAACTTATTCTTCAAAAATACAGCAAGATTAATGGTAGACAGGAAATGATTTTAGAGATTTAAAAAATGTCAATATTTGGAAGAGGTGTGCCTATCATTTAAAAATAGAACTTGAAATTAAATTTATTGTAAAGTGTAATATAGAGTCCGGAGAAGTGAAAAAGTTTTTTTGAAAACGATTGCAAATTTTAAAAATCATGGATAAGTTATGACAGAAAATATTATTTTTCTTGCATTTATTGGGGCGTTATGTAGTTCAGATATAACTGCTTTTGGACAATTCATGATTTGTCGTCCGATATTTTGCGCTCCAGTTATAGGTTTTTTAATGGGAGATATCAGCACTGGGCTTCGGATTGGTATGATTGTTGAAATGTTATGGATAAATGCCATTCCTCTAGGCGCATCCGTTCCTATTGATGTATCCCTCATAAGTGTTTTATCAACATTTTGGGTTTGTAGATATTTTTTAGGTTTTCAGGAAGAGGTGATACTGGGTATTATTTTGGCTGTACCGTTTGCGTATTTGTATAGAGAAATAGATATTTTCGGAAGAAATTTTAATACTAAAATAATGCATTGGATAGAAAAAGGTATTGAGAGCGGAAAATATTGGCGGATAGATGCCGGTGTAATTACCGGTTTGTTCCTTTTTGTTTTAAGGGCTTTTTTGTTTTGCATATTTGCAATGATCGTCGGATGTTGGATATATTCTAGTATTTATCCACAACTTCCTGAATTTGTTCTCTTGGGTTTTAAAAAGGCATGGTATTTGATGCCGATAGCCGGTTTTGGTATGGTGATATATAATTTTAAAAGTGTAAAAATTCCATTTTGGAGGAATTCGCACTATGATTAAAATATATTCTAGAATGTTTGTAAGGAGTTTTTTCATACAAACAGTATGGAACTATGAGCGAATGCAAAACATGGGATTTGTGTTTATATTAAAACCTTTTTTAGATAAGGTTTATTTAAACGAAAATAAAAAGAAGGAAGCTCTTTTAAGACATATAGGTCATTTCAATACGCATCCCTACATGTCGGGCGTAGTAGTTGCAATTGTTGCAAATTTGGAAAAGAAAATAGCTGAAGATAATGTTACCAATGCAAAATTGCCTGATGTTAACAACATAAAAGACACCATGGCGGGTCCGTTGGCGGCACTGGGAGATTTATTTTTTTTTGGAACATTAAGACCTACAATTTCATTTATAAGTATTTTTATGTTGATATTTTTTGTCAAAGTGTTAGACGATCGTTTTGTTGGTTATGGCATTTTGATTCCTTTTATTTTTATTGTTCTTTACAATGTTGTTCATATTGCTGCTAGATATTGGATTATGTTTCTAGGCTTTAAATTTGGTAAGGAAAGTATATTCGTTTTATCAAGTTTTAAGTTTTTATTGACGTTGACACGTTACAGCGGTCTTATAATTGCAATAGCTGCGTTAGTTTTGTATTTCAGCACTTTTGGTTTTGGGCTTAATGGAATGTTTCCCGATTTCAATGCGCAGGATGCTATTGTGTATGGAATCGTACTGGTATGCTCAGTACTTGTGGCAAGCAGGTTTGGGGGAATCTTTTTATTTTACACTATAATATTGACATGTATTCTGATGTCATATTTAGGTATATAAAAATGAAAGAGAAAATTATTGTCGTTTCAAATAAAATGGGATTACATGCAAGACCTTCTGCTATGGTTGTGCAGATTGCAAGTAAATATAAATCTGCAGTTAAGATTTATAAAGATGATTTTGAGGTTGACGCAAAAAGCATTATGGGTGTTATGACGTTAGCTGCGACCCACGGAAGCGAACTGAAATTTATTGCTGAGGGTCCGGATGAAAATGAAGTTATAAATGCGGTAGAAAGTTTGTTTAGTTCTAATTTTAGTGAATAGGAGCAAAAATGTCTAACAGAAAAAACGTAATTTTCAAGGGTGTTGCAGCATCTCCGGGAATTGCCATCGGTAAAGTTTTTCTTCTTGAAGATGATGAATTTTGCCTTACTTACAAAGAAATTCCTGCAAATGCAAGAGATGCCGAAAAGAAACGTTTAGATGATGCTATTGAGAAAACAAGAGCTGACCTTAAAATAATTTACGGAAAAATTCACGATATTCTTGGGGAGAGTTATTCTCATATAGTGAAAGTTCATATTATGATTTTAGATGATCCCTCCTTGAGACGAGACGCATATAAACTTATAAAGGACGGTGTTAACGCAGAGTATGCCGTTTTTAAAGTCTTAGATAAAATTGTTCGTTCTTTTGAAGTTATAAAAGATGATTATTTTAAAGAGAGAAAAATTGATATTCAAGATGTTGGAAAGAAAATTCTAGGCAATCTTTTAGGCAAACAAAGAAAAAATTTCGCAAATCTAGAAGAAGATGCAATAGTTGTATCGCACAATTTGACTCCTGCCGACACCGTTGCCTTAAGAGAAAAACTAGTTAAAGGGTTTGTTACTGATATCGGTGGAAAAACTTCGCATACGGCAGTTGTGGCGCAAGGTCTTGCAATTCCGGCAGTTGTAGGTTTAAAAGCAGTATCTTCTCAGGTAAGGACAGGCGATATTATAATTTTAGATGGCAATAAAGGCGAGATTATCTTAAATCCAACTCTGGGAATAGTGGAAAAATATAAGAAAGAGTACGATGAACTGTCGGCAAAAAGAAAGGAATTAACAAAATTAAAAGATTTATCTGCTGAAACAACCGATAATCATAAGGTTTCAATTTTTGCAAACATTGACAACCCAGACGAAGTAGCAATTATATTAGAGAATGGGGCTACTGGTATAGGTCTTTACAGAACCGAATTTATGTATTTCAATCGCGATTCTATGCCTTCGGAGCAAGAACATTTTGAAAAATATTCTAAAGTAGTTAAAGAAATGTCTGCGTATCCAACTATTATAAGGACTGTTGATTTGGGCGGCGATAAACTTGCAAAAATGGGACTTTTAAATATCGAACAGGAGGATAATCCATTTTTAGGTTTAAGGGCTATAAGATTATGTCTTAGATATCCTAAAATTTTTGTAGATCAACTACGCGGTATTTTAAAAGCGTCCGCGCATGGAAAAATTAGATTGATGTATCCTATGATATCTGGAATTGACGAGCTTCGCGAAGCTAATGAAATTCTTGAAAGAGTAAAAGTCGATTTGAGAAAAGAAAATGTTAAGTTTGATGAAGGAATGGAAATTGGCGTAATGATAGAAGTGCCGTCTGCCGCCATGATAATTGATATGATTGCCAAAGAAGTAGATTTTGTTTCGATAGGTACAAATGATTTAATACAATACGCCCTCGCCGTTGATAGGGTAAATGAAAATGTGGCTAATCTTTATGATCCTCTGCACCCTGCTATTTTAAGATTTGTTAAGCAGATTGTAAATGGATGTCATGAAGCTGGGATAAATGTAGGTATGTGCGGCGAAATGGCGGGCGATTCTTATTATACTCCAATACTTTTGGGGTTGGGGCTTGACGAGTTTAGCGTGTCGCCTGCCAAGATTCCGATAATCAAGAGAGTTATCAGAAGCGTATCTTTAGCAGATGTTCAAAAAACTGCCGACGAAATTTTAAAATGCGAAGATAAAGAGTCAATTGTAAAAATTCTTAATGCCATTAATGTTGTTGCTAATTAAGTGACAATCTTGTTGATATTTTGTGGCAACTATGAACGGATTCGCGATGAATGTATAGAAAAATTAATATTATGTTTAATCTTTATAGTATCGCTATTGCTTCGTCAGCCAGTCTCTTATTTTGCACAAGAAAGAATTTGATCTTGCTAATCTGCTAAATAGTATAAAAAATGTGAAATATCCATTAATTGGTAAGAATTGCAAACTATTCAACTTGAGAACATAAAAAAAGGTAATAATCATATCGGTGTATCTGATTTAGCAATAGCACAAACCCACACACAAAATAAGTGTAACTCGGTTACCCCGTGGCAAACATTTCAAAGTGATGGCTAAATATTTAGCTTTAGAAATTTATAGTAATATGTCATAATGCGTGAATGCGTCAAAAACACGGACAAAATTTTTTAACTGATAATAATGTTGCCAATAATATTATTAAAGCTTCTAATTTAGAGAAACGTGATACTGTTCTAGAAATTGGTCCCGGGAAAGGCATTTTAACAAAAATTATACAGCCCCAAGTACATCATCTCACAGCTATTGAAATAGATGCCAATCTATTTTTACAGTTAAATCATTATTTTACTTTTCACAATGCAGAAAATATCACTCTCATAAATGAAGATTTTCTTAAATACAATATGAAAACTCTGATAGAACAACTTGAGAATAATGCCTCAGAAAAAGAAAAAACAACTTTTAAGATAATTTCTAATCTACCATATAACATGGGCACAGCAATAATTCAAAAAATACTGCCTTTAAAAACTTGGAGTACGGCTGTTTTTATGCTGCAAAAGGAAGTTATCGAACGTCTCGCGTCAAAACCAGGCAGTAAAGATTATGGTTATATTTCGATATTTACATCATATTATGCCGATTGCGCTGTTTTGTTTGATGTTTCGCCAAAATGTTTTAATCCCTCTCCAAAAGTTGTTTCTTCTGTTATCAAACTTACAAACAGGCTACCTGACGTACCTGCCCCTATGTTTTTTGATTTTGTAAAGTATGCTTTTAGTATGCGCAGAAAAACTATTTTAAACTGCATCAGTTCCTTTAAAGATTTGGAGAAAAGTAATGCTACCCTAATTACGGATAACTTGCAATTGAACCCGTTTTTAAGACCTGATAAACTCTCAATTTCAGATTTTTTAAGTTTGACAAAAGAATTAAAAAAACATACAATCTGTCGCGTGGAGGGGTAGTTTTGTTTATTTTTTATGACTGTCAATTACATTATCCGTGGCTGTGGATAACTTGAGGATAATATGGGCACTCCTATTTCTGCTTTGTGGCAAAAGGTTGTGGATAACCTTAAAATGTCCGTTACTCCTGAAACTTTTGATTTGTGGATTTCTCCTATAAAGCCCCTAACTTTTGAAAACAATGTTTTTACTCTAAGCATTCCTAATATTTATTTTTCGCAGTGGATAACAAACAATCAGCAAAAGAATATCGAACGTACATTATCTGATGCCTCTGGGATACAGGTCGTTTTAGATTTTAAACCCCAACAAGATTTGTCACAAATAATAAAAAAAGTTGAAGGCATCCCTGAACGCATAGACATACCTTTACAAACAATTCAGAGAGATCAAGTAAATTTTAAATATATATTTTCTGGGTTTGTCGTAGGCGCTTCCAACAGGTTTGCTCACGGTTGCGCCGAAGCTGTGGCAAAAAGTCCCGGAAAGCAATTTAACCCTCTATTTATATACAGTGGTGTTGGTCTTGGAAAAACACACTTGATGCATGCTATAGGCAACTATGTAAAGCAAACCTATCCGAATTTAAAAGTTTTATACGTTACCTGCGAAAAATTTGTTACTGAATTTATAGAATCTATTCGCTTTGATAAAGTGCCGTTTTTTAAAAGCAAATATAGAAGCGTCGATTGCTTGTTGATTGATGACATACAATTTTTGGTTGGCAAAGAAAGTTCTCAAGAAGAATTTTTCCACATGTTTAATAATCTTTTTAATGCAAAAAAACAACTTGTTATTTCTTCCGACAGACCGCCAAAAGAACTTGAAGGTGTTGAGGAAAGACTTATTTCAAGATTTGAATGGGGCATTATTGCAGATATTCAACCACCAGATCTAGAAACAAGAATCGCGATTTTACGTAAAAAAGCCGAAGAAGAAAAAATATATGTGCCTGATGATGTAATTCTGTACATAGCGACTCACATTAAGTCGAACATCAGACAACTTGAAGGTTCTCTTTTAAGAATCACCGCTTTTTCTTTATTTACAGGTACACCATTAACTGTAGATTCTGTACAGAAAATGCTTAAAGACATCATTAAAACTGACGAATCTGCACGTATAACTATAGAATCTATACAAAGAACTATAGCTGATGATTTTGATATTGACTTTAAAGATATGAAATCCAAAAGAAGAACCGACGCTATTGCATTCCCGAGGCAGATTGCAATGTATTTGACTAGAACGCTTACCGACGAATTTTCCACAAACGCCATAGGAGACGCTTTTGGTGGCAGAGATCACTCAACTGTTATGCACGCTTGTAATAAAATCAAAGAAAAGATGAATTCAGACCCTTATTTTAACGCGAAAATTAATCAAATTATCAAAAAAATCCGCAACGCGGAATAAAGAGGAAAGCTATAATAAGTGGCAGTTTATATTTTGGCTTTGAGACTCGTTGCCTTGTTGTCTTGCCGCCTTAGAGCGCGAGATTAGGATTCATAGTCAATTAACTCTATGGAGCTAGTTGACTATCTTATTTTAGTTGTTTGAAGCGAAATCATCTATAAATCTTATAAGATTTCTCGCAAGTTCTAAAATTGCCTAAAAAATATGAAGCGAATGCGCTCAGCAACAAGAATTTTTGATACTTTTGTTTCGTCTGACAAAAGTATGAGAGAGCCTGTGCATATCTTTTAAAAAATTTGTATAATGCGACTGCCCAAGAACAATATGGATAACTTCTCTACTTTACTCTCATATTTATCACTGATCGTGTTTTTAAAATTTTACTTGGTAAATGTACTCTTTCGAGGTTGTCAAAAACTTATCAACAATATACAAAACATTATTATTACTATAAAGGGTTTTTAATAAAACCAGGAGGTAGCAAATGAAAGTAGTTTGTGAAAAAGAAGAGCTAATAAGAGGAATTCAAATAGTATTTCCTGTAACATCGTCAAGAAGCACGCTTCCCGTATTATCCAACTTTTTATTTGAAACCAGTGGAGATAAAATAAAACTTTCTTCAACAGACTTGGAAATTGCTGTACAATGTTATATTAAAGGTGAAATTGTAGAAGATGGAGGAATTACAATACCTGCAAAAAGATTTGCGGACATTGTCAAAGAATTACCATCAGATGAAGAAATAGAAATTAAATCCAGCGAAACAAACCAAATTAACATTACAGCAGGTAAATCTAAGTTTAATCTTATGGGAATCTCACAAACAGAATATCCAATAATACCAGAATTCCCCAAAGACAGTAATTTTACTATTAAAACAGAAATTTTTGCTTCAATGCTTAAAAAGACCATATTTGCTGTGTCTAAAGACGCTCAGAGATACGTTTTAAATGGCGTATACTTCATTATAGAAGACAGCAAACTTAAAATGGTAGCTACTGATGGCAGAAGGCTTGCTTACGTTTACACAAGCAAAATAAAAACAGACATTAAGGGAAAGGCTATAGTTCCTACTAAAGCTATAACAGATATATTGAGATTATTATCTTCAGATGTAAAAGCAGAAACTGTGCAAATAGGAATTACCGGAAACCAAATAGCTATAGGGATTGAAGATATAACATTCATGTCCACACTAATTGAGGGAATTTTTCCTAATTATGAGCAAGTTATACCAAAGACATCTGAATCCAAGGTAAAACTAAATGTAAAAGACACATTAGCAGCTGTAAAACAGATGGCTATTTTAACAGCTGATAAGACTTCATCAGACAGATCTGCGTCTGTAAAATTTTATTTTGGTTCGAACCTTTTGAAAGTTTCCGCTTCAACGGCTGGACTGGGGTCTGGGGAAGTAGAACTAGAGGTAAATTATAAGGGTGAAGTTACAGAGATTAACTTCAATCCTAATTTTGTAAAAGATGTTTTACAAAACATTAATGAAGATTTTGCAATATTTGAATTTAAAAATTCTTTAAACCCTGCAACAATTATACCTGAAACAGATAAAAATTATCTTTGTGTTGTAATGCCCATGAGGACTTAATATGGTTTGGACCCAAGCTGCAGAAATAATCAATTTGTTAAGAAAACGGCTTGGAATGGAAGAAGAGTTTTTTACTGTAGAAAAAGTTTGGCAAAAAGAAGTAGGCATAGATGGTATTGAGATAACCGGTTATAAAAATGGCGTTATTTTTACAAAAACGCAAAGTTCTGTTGCAAGTTGCGAGCTTACTTTGCGCAAAAAAGAGATAATAAAGAAAATAAATCAATACATTGGAAGTTCAAAAATAAAAGATATAAAAATAAAAGCAGGATAGTATTTTTATCTTCAAAATCAAAATTAAATAGAAAGAGGAGCTTTCATGGCGAAAGAAGAAGTTGAGAACGAAGGTTCTAAAAACAACAGTTACGATGCATCTAATATTCAAATTTTAGAAGGATTAGAAGCGGTACGCAAAAGACCCGCGATGTATATTGGTTCTACAGGAAATCAGGGGCTTCATCATTTAGTTTATGAAGTTGTAGATAATTCCATAGACGAGGTTCTTGCTGGATTTTGCAAAAATATCGATGTTACTATCCACGCTGATAATTCCGTAACTGTGTTGGACGATGGACGAGGTATTCCAGTTGACCCTCATCCGGACCCAAAGTTTGAAGGCACATCGGCTTTGGAAATAGTGCTTACTAAGTTGCACGCCGGCGGTAAATTTGATAAAAATTCTTATAAAGTTTCAGGTGGTCTCCATGGCGTTGGTGTATCGTGCGTAAATGCGTTGAGCGATGTTTTTGAAGTTGAAGTATACCGCGATGGAAAAGCTTACAAACAGAATTATTCTCGGGGCAAACCCTTAGTGCCCGTAAAAGAGATAAGCGCTACGGATCAGAGAGGAACCAAGGTAACATTTCACCCTGACGCTGAGATTTTTACAGAAACAACGTATTCTTTTGATACCCTTACAAACAGGTTAAGAGAGCTTGCGTTTTTAAACGCAGGCACACATATAAGAATTTCTGACGAGAGAGAGGATAAAGAGCATATTTTTGACTACGACGGTGGGATAAAAACTTTTGTACAGTATTTAAATACAAATAAGAACGTTATAAATAAAGATCCTATTTATTTTTCAAAAGACAAAGACGGCGTAAGCGTAGAAGTTGCTATGCAGTATAACGACTCATACAATGAGCAAATTTTTACGTTTGTAAACAATATTAATACCATAGAAGGCGGAACGCATTTATCAGGATTCCGTTCTGCTTTAACAAGATCTGTGAATGAGTATATCAAGAAAAATGATGTTTCAAAAGTTAAAGATTTAAAACTTTCCGGAGAAGATGTTCGCGAGGGACTGACTGCTGTCATTTCAATAAAAGCGCCAACTCCGCAGTTTGAAGGGCAAACTAAAACAAAACTTGGCAATTCTGAAGTTGAAGGAATAACACAGTCTATAGTTGGAGATGCTCTTACAATTTTTTTGGAAGAAAATCCTGGTATTGCAAATTCGATATTGGATAAAGCGATTAACGCCGCTGAAGCCAGAGAAGCCGCGAGAAAAGCAAGAGAACTTACAAGAAGAAAAGGCGCTTTGGATTCTGCGTCACTTCCCGGAAAACTTGCAGATTGCTCTGAAAGAGATCCTCAAAAAACAGAATTGTTTATTGTAGAGGGAGATTCTGCAGGAGGCTCTGCAAAACAGGGCAGAGACAGATCTTTTCAAGCTATCTTACCATTAAGAGGTAAAATTTTAAACGTTGAAAGATCTCGTCTTACAAAAATGCTTGCAAACAATGAAATAAGAACTTTAATCACGGCGATAGGCGCGGGTATAGGCAGGGACGAGCAGGATTTTAATATTGATAAAGCTCGTTATCATAAAATTATTATTATGACTGATGCTGATGTTGACGGCGCACATATAAGAACATTGCTGTTGACATTTTTTTACAGGCATATGCCTCAGCTCATAGAAAGAGGATATGTTTACATAGCACAACCACCTCTTTATAAAGTGAAAAAAAATAAAAGGGAGATGTATTTAGATACGGAAGAGGCATTGGATAAATTTTTATTTTCAGCTGCTCTTGACGGATTGTCGATGTCTCTTATGCAAGAAGGTAAAGCAATAAAAGAAGTTGACGATAAAACTTTAAGAAAAATAGTTACAAATATAAGCGAACTAGACGCTCTCTTAAAGAAGTTGCAGAAAAAAGGTGTTGCTTGGAAGGAATATCTCAAGTTTAGAGATGCCGGAAAACTTCCTCTTTACAGAGCTGTAAAAGATGGGAACGTTCAATATATTTATTCTGACAAAGAATGGAAAGAGTTTAAAGAAGAACTTATTGCAAAACGCAGAGAGATTCTTACTTCACAAGGCGAACTTGCCGAAATCACAGAAAATCTGCAGCTTGGGGACGTAATTCCTGAATATAAAGATTTATGGGAACTTCCCCGTATGGATAAACTCGCAAAGCAACTTGAAGAAGAAGGATTGCATTTAGGGCATTACGGCGAAACTCACACAAAGCCTGTGTATAGACTTCAAGATGTGGAAAAAAGAGAGCAAGGCGATATTCACGAACTGTATTCTACAACGGAATTAATTGAAACAATAAGAGAGCTTGGCAATAAAGGAGCTACGGTTCAGAGATACAAAGGTCTTGGAGAAATGAATCCTGATCAGCTCTGGGAAACTACAATGGAAGTGAGCAATAGAAAACTTTTACAGATAAAACTTGAAGATGCAATAGAGACAGATAGAATATTTACAACTTTAATGGGCGATCAAGTTGAGCCAAGAAGAGCGTTTATACAGATGTATGCTTTAGACGTAAAAAACTTGGACATATAAACGGATACAATTTCACACACTGCCCAAATAGTCGAAGTTTTCAACTCGTTACTTACCGGGATTGTTAGATAAACGAGAGATAAAATAAAAATGACAGGACTGAAAACAAAGGAAGGTCCTTTTGAAAGTATTATATTTATTGACAACGAAGGCATCAAAAGATGATATACAAGAGATTTATCGTCTTTGATTGGTTATGGTGAGTGGCGTAGTTTTGAGAATGTCTTGGATAAAGTGATAATGGTGGCAAAAACAGTATGTTCCTACGCTGCCTATCATTTTGTTGACGTCAACAAAATGATAGCACTTGCAAAAGGCGCAAGCAGAAAAATAAAGGATTTTGCTTTATCAAGATACGGCTCAAGAGGCAAATTAAAAGCTAGTTTAACGCAACACGAAGTAGGCGCTAAAGTAAGACAAGCAATAAAAGAATTTGGAGGAGCAATGCCGGAAGATTTGCCGACAACAGAAAAAAGTATAAAGCAATCTGAAAGAGTAATCGTTGAAGCATTACAGA